>JBFFUI010000029.1:0-28731 GCA_041571435.1 Sulfurimonadaceae bacterium
GACCTTGTAAAAGAGTGTGGGCTTGAGTTAGCGAACTCATTGAAATTCAATGAAGCTGACTGGACTATAGTTGTTAAAAAGTAAGGCATAGCCAATGAGTAAAGTCTTTTTTTCGACCTGGCGTGGTGAGTCTGTCAACAATAGTGGCAAGGCTGACGATGCATGGGAAGAATCAGCATACAACCTGCCTGAGCAGTACAATGAGCACTCGTCATCCAAAGCTTTTATAGGCTGGGACGGGGTTGCATTGTTCGATCCTGAGGTGGATGTTGTACGTCTGGCGACAGAGTACGCGGCACAGTATCAGGTCTATTCTGAAGCGTGCGGCCGTTGTGCACCGGGTCGTTGGGGCGGGCGCATCCTGTATGACCTGATGGATAAGATCGCGCGTGGCGAAGGGTCGATGCAGGATATGGAGCACCTCAAAGAGGTCTCCCGTACGATGCAGACGACTTCGAAATGTGAGATCGGAAAGACGGTGCCGACACCACTTCTAGACCTTATGGAGCATTTTGAAGCAGACTTTGTGCGTTGTATTGATGAGCAAAAGCCCTCAAAGCATTATGACGAATCGGTCAACTACATTGCCAAGATAACTGCACCGTGTACCGATGCCTGCCCTGCGCACGTCGATATCCCGGGTTATATAGAAGGTGTCCGTGACCTGCGTTTTGATGACTCGCTTGTCGCAACACGTCAAACAATGCCACTTGCGCACACTTGTGGTCGCGTCTGTCCACACCCGTGTGAAGATGAGTGCCGTCGTACGAACCTTGACGAGCCAATCTCTATTATGGCGCTTAAACGTCTGGGCGCTGATTATGAGACCGATCACGGTTTCGGTTTCTTCCATCCGGCAGAGAAAAAACCGGATACAGGCAAGAAGGTGGCTGTTATCGGTGCCGGTCCAGCAGGTCTGACCACAGCATACTATCTTGCGCTTGAAGGTGTTCATTGTGATGTCTTTGAAGAACTTCCGGTTCTTGGCGGTGAAGTCGCTGTCGGTGTACCTGAATACCGTATGCCGATCGACAAATACAACAAAGATATCGAAGCCGTTGCAGATCTTGGCGTAAACTTTATTCTCAATGCTAAAGTCACTGCCGACAAGATGCGAGAACTCGAAAAAGAGTATGACGCGGTAATGGTCGCAACGGGTACACGTATCTCCAAGAAAGTACGTTGTAACAATGAACGCCCGGAGATCGATGGTTACTGGTCGGCGATCGAGATGCTTGACCAGGTCAACCTTTGGGAAAAATACGGTATTGGAGAGAAGGTCGATCTTACCGGCAAGACAGTTGTCTGTGTCGGTGGTGGTTTTACCTCTATGGACGTTGTCCGCTGCTCGATCCGCGCGAATGCCGAAAAGGTCTATATGATCTATCGTCGTGATGAGAAGACGATCATCCGTAATACGACCTATGAAGAGTACCATGAAGCGGTCGAAGAGGGGGTTGAATTCCTTTTCCACTCAGCAGTTGAAGAGATGGTTGATGAAAACGATGTTCTTAAAAGTCTTAAGATCAATAAGTTTGAGTTAGTGCCGGATCCAGACGGTGGACGCCCGACGCTTGAGAAGATCGAGGGTGCTGATTACATTATTGAGACCGATTACCTTATTCCGGCAGTATCACAGTCTGCTGACCTTGACCTTCTTCCGGAAGAGTGGGATATCGAGATGACCTCATGGGCGACGATCAAGACAAACGGAAAAGATTACATGACTTCACGTAAAGGCATCTTTGCTTCGGGTGACTGTGAATACGGTCCGATGACGATCGTCAATGCGGTCGGTCAGGCGAAACGTGCTGCATCCGTAATGGCTCGCTATGTACAAAACGGCGGTGAGATCACGCTTACAGATGATGAGATCATGGAAGATCATCTGCGTCGCATGAAAGTCTATGACAAAAAAGAGAAGATCACAGGATGGCTCCCGGGTCTGCCTCGTCAAGAGTCAGAAGTTCTGGATGTTGATGTGCGTAAGTTTAACAACATGGAAGTCAACCTGGGCTTTACACAAGAGCAGGCGCTCAGCGAAGCAGATCGCTGTATGCGTTGTTACTATATCGCGATGGTCGCGTACTAAGGAGGTCGGATGATAAAATTTAAAATTAACGGCCGCTCTGTAACGGCTGAACGTGGCGAGACGATCATCAATGTAGCACGTCGAGAAGATATCTATATTCCGACGATGTGTTATATTGAAAAGACAACACCGTGTGCTTCTTGTCGTCTCTGTAGTGTCGAAGTGGAAGGTCATGACGGTTTTGTACTGTCGTGTAACACACCACCGACTGAAGGCATCAATGTCATCACAGAATCACAGGCGCTTCAGACGGAACGTACAAACATCATGCGCATGTATGATGTTAACCACCCTCTCGAGTGTGGTGTCTGTGACAAGTCAGGTGCGTGTGATCTGCAGAACAAGACACTTGAGTTCAATGTCGGTCAGCAGTACTTCTCGGCAAAAGACCAGCCACGCAAGATCGAGAACTGGGGTCTTGTCAATTATGACCCGACCCTCTGTATTTTGTGTGAGAAATGTACGCATGTCTGTAATGAGGTGATCGGTGACGATGCTTTGGATCTGCTTTTTGGTGGGTATAACTCCAAAGTGATCCCGAAAAATTCGGATAAACTTGACTGTACATTCTGTGGTGAATGTATTGCGGTCTGTCCGGTCGGTGCACTGGTAAGCTCGGACTTTCAGTACTCTGCAAACGCGTGGGAACTATCGAAGATCCCGGCAACGTGCGCCCACTGTAGTGCAGGCTGTGCGCTTGAGTACGAAGTCAAGCACGCGGGTATCGATTCACCGGGTGAAGAGAAGATTTACCGTGTAACCAATAACTTTGAGTACGCGACACTGTGTGGAGCAGGACGTTTTGGATTTGATTTTGAGAATACGGGCACTAAAGATGAAGCCGCATTTACCGCTGCCGTTTCAGCACTTCAAAATGCTGAAGCGATCCGTTTCTCATCGATGATCTCGAATGAAGAGACGATGATCCTCAATGCACTAAAAGCCAAACTCGGGCTTAAACTCTATAATGAAGATGCACGTCAGATGCAGACATTCATGAACGCCTACAGCAGTGTAAGCGGTAAACGTCACTACTCGGCGACACTCGAAAGTTTGAAAAGTTCCGACGGTATCATTGTCGTGGGAAGCCGCATTGCAACAGACAATCCGGGTGTTCGCTACGCAATGACCACAGCGGCCCGTCATAATGGTGCCAAAGTGGTCTACATGCACCCGCTTGAAGATGCACTGCTGCAAAACACAGTGACGCAGTTCATTAAATATGAGGTCGGTACGGAAGAGGGTGTATTGGCACTTCTTGCGCAGACCTTGATCGTGGATCAGGAACTGACAAAGCGAGAGCAGTCATTTTTAGATGGGCTTGATGAAGGTTACCTCAGTGCCGAGACGAATGTCGGTGATGACGAGCTGGCCTTTATGGTCAAACAGTTCATGCGCTCCAAATCGAAGACACTGGTTGTTGGATCTGACCTGCTGGCGCATGAACGTGCTGAGAACATCGCGACACTCGTGGCAATGATCGAAAAGTACAGTGACTTCAGTGTTCTGGTTGTACCGACTGAGGTGAACACACTGGGTGTCTCACTGATCGCTGACCTGGACAGAGACGAAAGCACTGAAAATGTTGTCGGTTACAACGCGAAAGGCACGTTCGTTATCTCTGCTTTGGGCGAAGGTGATCTGGACGTTCCGGCACTGAACCAGCAAGAGGGTACGGTCGTAAGCATCGACAAACGTCTGCTGCCTACGAATGTGGCACTCTCGTTTGAGGGATACACCTTGAACGATCTGGCGAATGCACTGGGCATAAACGCTGTCAATACGATCGACTATACCGTTTCTCTGCCGGCAGAGAGCGGTTTTAAAGCGGTTGCGTTTGACGACCTGGAGAACTTCTATTCGGCCAAGGGCGAAGATCTTCGCGGGTATGTATTGAGCGATGTGAACGTCAAACGCGGCGGTTATCCTGAAGAGGTAGCCGATCTACCGGAGTTTAACGGTGCGGTGATCTATCATGTCAACCCGGTGCTTCAGTTCAATGCATTTACGGCCAAAACAGCGCAACTTGAGAACGACAATAACCTGTATGGTTCAGCTTCGTTTGCAGCGGCAGCCCGTCTGAGTGACGGTGAGAAAGTTGCCTTTGAGTTCGCTGGTGAAACTGTTCGTCGTACATTCAAGCTAGACGAGACGTTAAAAGGAACGGTGGCCCTTCATCCGACCTTTGACTTGGGTCTGAATGTTTCAAACGGTTACCGTTTTGAACATGTAAATTTTATGAGAGAGAGTAATTAGGTATGAGTGAAATAACTATTACGATTGACGGAAAAGAGATACAGACGCAAGAGGGTGAATATATCCTCAATGCGGCACGTGCAAACGACATCTTTATACCGGCGATCTGTTATCTGACACGTTGTAGCCCTACGCTCGCTTGTCGTATCTGTCTTGTAGAGGCAGACGGCAAACAGGTGTATGCGTGTAATGCGAAGTCTAAAGACGGGATGCAGATCACGACATCGACGGAGACGATCGAAGCAGAAAAACGCGCAATTATGGAAGTTTACGACGTAAACCACCCGTTAGAGTGCGGTGTATGTGACCAGTCGGGTGAGTGTGAGCTTCAAAACTACACCTTAGAGGTCGGTGTTGATGCACAGACGTATGCGATCAAAGATACGTTCAAACCGGTCGAGCATTGGGGTCTGATCAACTATGATCCGGCACTCTGTATCATGTGTGAACGCTGTACGACCGTCTGTAAAGATATGATCGGTGACGGTGCACTCTCGACTAAACCACGCGGTGGCGATGCCATTGATGAAGCGTTTAAAGAGAGTATGCCGAAAGACGCCTACTCAATGTGGAACAAGCTGAACAAATCACTGATTCAGCCGAATGCGGGTGATACGCTTGACTGTACCGATTGTGGTGAGTGTACGGCGGTCTGTCCTGTAGGTGCACTTGTCTCTGCAGATTTCCAATACACATCGAATGCATGGGAACTTTCACAGGTACCTGCAACCTGTTCACACTGTTCAGCGGGTTGTCAGATCCAGTACGATGTCAAACATGAATCGATCGACAATCCTGAACCGAAGATCTATCGCGTTAAAAACGAGTGGAACTACGTCTCACTCTGTGGTGCAGGACGTTACGGTTATGACTTTGAAAACAGAGTAGAAGGCAAAGACGAGGCGGCGTTCGCAAAGGCGATCGAAGCCTTTGAAAAAGCTGATACGATCCGTTTTGATTCTCAGATTACGAACGAAGAGGCCTTGATCCTTCAGAAGCTTAAAGAGACACGAGGGTACAAACTTATCAATGAAGAAGCACGCAAATTTGCGGCCTTTATGAAAGAGTACTCTACGATAAGCGGTACGGCAACGTATCAAACACCGCTTAAAGCAGTCAACGATGCGGACTTTGTTATCTCCGTCGGTTCAGCGATCAAAACAGATAACCCGAATGCACGTTTTGCGATGAACAACTCGATGATTATGAACAAGGGCGCAGGGATGTATTTCCACCCGGTTGCTGATCCGGTCGTTGATGAGATGGGTAAAAACATCATGTCGATCAACCATGAGCCGATGCAGGAAGAGGCGGTCATGTACCTGATCCTTGACCTTTTCGCGAAAAAAGATGCGCTTCCTTCTGAGATCACAGATTATCTGGCTTCATTTCACTCGATGAAGACGATAACAGTAACAGAGACGGTCAAAGAGAAAGTAGTCGAGATCGTCAAAGAGATGAAGGTCAACGAAGAGACAGGCGAAGAGGAAGAGGTCGAAGTCGAAAAATCGAAGATGGTACCGAAAAAGGTCGAAAAAGAGGTCGAAGTTGACGATAACCGCCTTTTAGAGATCGTTAATGCACCGGAGAATTTCGACGAGACGATGGAAAAACTTCTCAAAAAGAAAGAAACTTTTGCGCTGATGGTAGGGGCAGACTTTTATAGCCATCCTAACGCAGCAAACCTTGCACGCTTAGTCGCACTTGTCGAAAAGTACACGGACTTCACGGTCACAATGATCCCGGAGAAAGGTAACTCACTTGGCGTTGCAATGATCTGCGATCTCGACGAGTTGAGCGGTTCATACAGCATCGGGTATAACGTCAAAGGCGACTTTGTACTGAGTGCAAAAGGCGACGGTGATCTTGATATGCCGGCGATGAACCAGCAGGAAGGCACATTGACAAGTATCCAGCTGCGCGTCAATCCGACCAATGCAGCACTTGCCTATAAAGGTTATGAGCTAAACGACATCGCAAACGCACTTGGACTTGACGCCAAGCTTACGGTCGACTATACGGCACAACTCGGCGAGATCAAAGGGTTTGCATCTGTAAACTTTGACGACCTTCCGAATCACTACACCAACAAAGGTGAAGAGATGCGCGGTTATGAGTTGACTGTCACGAAAGCGCGAAAGGCACGTGGCGAAAAAGTTGCACCGTTTGATGAAGCGGCAGCAATGAAAGAGACGTTGGTCTACCTTGCAAATCCGACACTTCAGTTCAATGACTTTACGCAGAAGTCACACCAGCTGAATGAAGAAGCCGGTCTCTATGTGAGTAGCGACTACGCAACAGCAAATGAATTGACAGAGGGAGACTCGGTTTTACTTACGACAACACGAGGTTCTATGGAACTTAATGTTAAAATTGACAGTAAAATCGGCGGAAATATTCCGTTCGTTCCGACTTTTGATTCAAATCTAAACAGTGAGGCACTTTTCAACGGTTACCGTTATAGTGCTGCCACAATCAAAAAGGTGTAATAGATGGAAGTAGCATACATTATTGAAACGCTTATCAAGATTGTTGTGATCTTGTTGGTCTTTTCTGCTTTAGCAGGTTTCGGAACCTACTTTGAGCGTAAGGTCCTGGCATTTATGCAGCGTCGTCTCGGGCCAATGCACGTTGGTCCTTATGGACTTTTACAGATCGCGGCTGACGGTATTAAACTCTTTACGAAAGAAGATATCGTTCCGACTAATGCCGTTGGTCCGATCTTTAAGATCGCACCGATCATTACAGCTGCAACAGCCTTTATGGCGGCGGCTGCGATCCCGTTCTTACCAACGTTTACACTTCCGTTTACTGATTATGTGGTGCATCCGATCGTAGCGGATGTCAACATCGGTATTCTCTATATTCTGGGTGTTATGGCGGTAGGTTTCTACGGCCCGCTTCTTGGTTCATTGGCTTCTAGCAACAAATTTGCACTTCTTTCAGCAGCACGTGCGGCAGCGATCTTTATTTCGTATGAAGTGGTGACAGGACTGTCTCTTCTTGCTCCTTTGATGATCGTCGGTTCGTTCTCACTGGTCGATTTTAACGACTATCAGGCTGGCGGTATCGGTGACTGGATCATCTGGTCTCAACCGGTCGCATTTATCCTCTTCTGGATCGCTGCATTTGCAGAAACTGGCCGTACACCGTTCCACCTGGTAGCGAATGATCATGAGATCATTGACGGTTTCGGTACGGAGTACTCAGGTATGCGTTGGGGCTTGTTCTTCATCGGTGAGTATGCCAACATGTTCTTTATCTCATTTGTGATCGCACTGGTCTTCCTGGGCGGTTACGGTGACGGTACACTTCTTGGTGCATTGGCGTTCCTGGGAAAAGTTGCCTTCTTCTTTTTCTTCTTTTTATGGGTACGTGCAGCTTGGCCGGATATCAGACCGGATCAGTTGATGTGGTTATGTTGGAAAGTCCTCATGCCTATAGCGGTGGTCAATGTTGTGATCACTGGCTTTGTAATGATGTTTTAAGGGTTGATGATGAGTAGTTTAGAACAATTTGAAAATAGAAACGTTAGCGAAGATGCTTATTTCAAAGTCGATATTGCTGACTATCCGGTAACAGGGTGGGATAGAGCGAAACGCGTATTTTCCCGTACTTTTAAAGGCGAGCTTTTTGTTGGTCTGTGGGTTGTACTGCGCGAGATGTTCAAGTTTGACATCCACACGGTACAGTACCCGAAAGAAAAGTTGCCTATCGGACCACGTTACCGTGCAGTCCATGAGATGCAGCGTCTTTGGGAGTCTGGTACGGAACGTTGTATCGGTTGTGGTCTTTGTGAGAAGATCTGTATCTCCGACTGTATCCGTATGGACACTAAGATCGATGAGAACAGCCGTAAACAGGTAACGGAATACACGATCAACCTCGGTCGTTGTATCTTCTGCGGATACTGTGCCGAAGTCTGTCCAGAGCTTGCGATCGTACACGGCGGACGCTATGAAAATACGTCAGAACAGCGTGCACACTATATCGGGTATGAAGATATGTTGACACCGGTCGATATGGCGATCAAGGGCCAGGTGCCTGAGTATCCAGGTTTTGGTGCGATTACACCACATGAAGACGAGCGCGTAAAATCTACGCCGCTTGCGTATTAAGGAGCTAAGATGGAAGCTATAGCATTTTACACATTTGCTATCTTGACAACAGTGATGTTTACCATCACTGTGTTAACTAACCACGCGCTTTATGCACTGAGTGCATTGGCAGCAGGTATGATCTTCATCTCGGCATTTTTCTTTTTGCTGGGTGCGGATTTCTTGGGTGCGATTCAGATCATCGTCTATACAGGTGCCGTAATGGCACTATATGCCTTCGGTATGATGTTCTTTGATACAACGCGTGTTGTTGTCGAAAGCCGCACATCGCCGCAGATCGTTTTTGGTCTGTCTGGCGTTGCAGCATTGACTGTTGTCGCGATCTTTACGGCACCGATTGTTTCGGGGAACATTGAAGCACTTTACCCTGCAATTGACGGCGTAGGTAACTCTCAGATGGTCGGTATGGTGCTCTTTACAAAGTATCTGATCCCGTTTGAAGTGGCGGCAGTGATGCTTCTTGTTGCTATGATCGCCGGTATTATTCTTGCCGGCAAAAAGATGGATTACTCTTTGACTTTGATGAAAGAAGAAGAGATCGAACGTCAAAACAAAGAAAAGGCTCAAGCATGATTGAAATCACTTTACAGCACTATCTGGTTCTGTCAACGTTACTTTTTGCTATTGGTCTGATCGGTGTCATGCGTCGTAAAAATCTTTTGATGCTGTTTTTTGCAACGGAGATTTTACTGAACGCAGTGAACATCGCATTTGCGGCGATAAGCAGTTACTATGGTGACCTGACAGGTCAGATGTTCGCGTTCTTTATTATTGCGATCGCAGCATCTGAAGTGGCGGTCGGCCTTGGTCTACTTGTTCTTTGGTACAAGCGTACTGGCAAAATTGATCTTGATGCAATGACATCGATGAGAGGATAGAGGATGGAATTTTATTTATATACTGCACTTTTTGCACCTATTGTAGGTTCACTCTTTGCAGCACTCTTTGGAATGAGTAAGAAAAATATTATTGCGGGGATCATTCCTTCTGCATTACTATTCGTCTCATTTTTAGCGAGCCTGAAACTGCTGATCTACATCCTGGGCGGCGGTGCTCCGATCCAGATCGAGATGATGACGTGGATGGCTACGGGTGATCTGTATGTCCCATACGGGTTTGTAGTAGATCATGTATCGGTGACGATGATGATGGTTGTTACAACAGTTTCGACAGTTGTACACGTATACTCGATCGGGTATATGGACCATGACAGATCGTTCAACCGTTTCTTCGCATGGCTTTCAGCCTTCGTATTCTCAATGATGGTACTTGTCATGAGTGACAACCTTCTGGGTCTCTTTATCGGTTGGGAAGGTGTTGGTGTCTGTTCATGGGCATTGATCGGTTTCTGGTATGAAAAAGAGAGTGCTACATGGGCAGCAAACGAAGCGTTCATCATGAACCGTATCGCTGACCTTGCAATGCTTATCGGTATCTTCCTTGTTTATTGGAATACCGGTTCGATCCGTTACGATGAGTTCTTTGCGGCACTTCCTGCACTGGATCCTGCGGTACTGACAACAATGGGTATATTCTTGTTCATCGGTGCGATGGGTAAATCGGCACAGTTTCCGTTACACACATGGCTTGCCGATGCGATGGAAGGTCCTACTCCGGTATCGGCTCTTATCCACGCGGCAACAATGGTAACGGCGGGTGTCTACCTGGTCGTTCGTGCCTATCCATTATATGACCTTATTCCTGATGTCGGTCTTTTCATCGCAAGTCTGGGTGCATTCGTTGCGATGTTTGCAGCGACAATGGCACTGGTCAACCGCGATATGAAACGTATTATTGCTTACTCGACACTATCACAGCTCGGATATATGTTCGTTGCAGCAGGTCTTGGCGCGTATTGGGTTGCGCTGTTCCACCTGATGGCTCACGCATTCTTTAAAGCACTCCTTTTCCTGGGTGCCGGTAACGTAATGCATGCTATGCATGACGAACTTGATCCGTTCAAGATGGGTGGTCTTAAGACATCTATGAAATGGACATGGATCCTGATGACACTTGCTTCTGTTGCACTGGCAGGTATCTATCCGTTGGCAGGTTTCTTCTCTAAAGATCTTATCCTTGAAGTTGCTTTTGTTCAAGACCATTACATCCTCTACACGGTACTGCTGTTGACTGCAGGTCTTACAGCGTTCTACTCTTTCCGTCTGGTTGCTTTGATCTTCCACGGTGACGAGCGTCACCTGGAGCATGGTATTCACCCACACGAGGCATACAAGTTTATGTTGTATGCGATGTTGCCACTGGCAATCTTGGCGGTGATCGCAGGTATGGTCTTTAAAACACCATACTTCGAAATGGTGACTAATGTCCTTCCGGCGATCGAGTACCACATTCACAACCACACGGTGTTCTGGATCATGACGATCGGTACACAGCTGTTTGTCATCGCAGCTATCGTTTATGCCTATAAAAAATATGCCAAAGCGGTCAAGGTGGACAAAAAAGTCGAGTCAGGTGTTCTCTACCAGCTCCTTTATAACCAGTATTATATCCCGCAGTTCTATGAGGAGTACTTCTCTAAGATGTACCGCGAACTTTCGGACATGATGTGGAAGATAGATCTTAAAGTTGTTGATGCTACGGTAGACGGTGTTGCAAACATCTTCTACAACACCGGTAAGAAAACGCATACAATGCAAAACGGAAACCTCTCAACGATGTTGCGTTGGATGGTTGTTGGTACAGTTGTCCTGTTGGCACTGGCAGCAGCATTCACACTTGGACAATCAGATGCAGTAATTGAACTGTTATCTGGATTAGGAGTTATATAGATGTTAGACCATATTTTATCAATCTTGATATTTTTCCCGGCACTCGCAGCAGTGCTCGGTTTCATTGTCCACAAAGACAGTATGCGTGCCTACGGTATTATCGTAGCTACGGTTGAATTTGTACTGTCTCTTTGGTTGTGGCATTCGTTTGACTCCAGCGTCTCTGGTATGCAGTTTATGGAACAGGCAAACCTGATCCCGGCATTCGGTATCTCGTATCTGCTTGGTGTTGACGGTATCTCTCTGTTCATTATCATCATGGCGTCGTTCTTCACGATGCTGGGTATCATGTCATTGACAGAGACACGCCGCATTAAAGACCTTATCATTACGCTTCTGTTCTTACAGATGACCATGATCGGTGTATTTGCAGCGCTTGATGCTATCTTGTTCTATGTCTTCTGGGAGCTCTCACTTGTACCGATGCTACTTATCATCGGTATCTGGGGCGGACCGCTGCGTATATACGCATCAGTCAAATTCTTCCTTTATACATTTGCCGGTTCATTGATCATGCTTGTCGGTATGCTGTTCATGGCATACTTCTACTTCCAGGCAACAGGCCAGTGGAGCTTCTCACTGCTGGAGTGGTACCGTCTGGTCCTTCCTGAGAACATCCAGTACTGGCTCTTCGTAGCATTCTTCCTTGGTTTTGCGATCAAGGTACCGATGTTCCCGTTCCACACATGGCTGCCATATGCGCACGGTCAAGCGCCGACGATCGGTTCGGTCATACTTGCCGCGGTACTGCTTAAGATGGGTACGTATGCGTTTATCCGTTTCTCGCTGCCGTTGTTCCCGGATGCATCTGTCTTCTTTATGACCCCGGTAGCGGTGTTGGCGATCATTATGATCATCTACACAGCGATGGTGGCCTACGCGCAAAAAGATATCAAACAGGTTGTTGCATACTCATCTGTATCACATATGGGTGTTATCATCCTCGGTACATTTGCACTTAACGTCGAAGGCATCACAGGTTCGGTTTTCTTGATGATCGCACACGGTATCGTCTCGGGCGCACTCTTCTTGCTAGTCGGTGTCATCTATGACCGCCGCCATACGAAGCTGATGAGTGAGTTTGGCGGTTTGGCACAGATCATGCCTAAATATGCCGTGATCTTCGGGATCATGATGATGGCCTCTGTCGGTCTTCCGTTGACGATCAACTTTGTCGGAGAGTTCTTGAGCCTTCTTGGATTCTACAAGCAGTCACACATGATGACACTGCTTGCCGGTACAGCGATCATCGTAGGTGCTATCTATATGCTTGCAGCGTATAAAAAAGCATTCTTCGGTAATGTCACTAAAGAGGAGAACAAAGAGCTTAAAGATGTGAATAAGACGGAACTCCTTGGTCTTATCCCATTGACAATTATCGCTATCTGGTTGGGTATCGCGCCTCAGCCGATCCTTGAGCCGATCAACAACTCTGCAGAGTCAATTGTCCAACTTATGCATGATAAAGCGAGATCAGAAGAAGCAAGATCGGTGATCCCCTCTATCGCAAAATTTGAAAATAATATGGAGGCAAAATAATGTTAGAAGCAGTTAATGTCTCATTAGCCTCATTAAATGTCGCTACGCTTGTACCGATGACCATTGCGGTCATCGGTGCTTTGTCTATAATCGTGATCGATCTGTTCAAAGGTGGTTTGAATAAATCACTATACGTCATGATTTCACTTCTCTTTTTATTGCTGGATCTTGGTGCAGTTATGGATTCGGCAGGTGTGTTCGCTTCAAACGGTACACAAATAGGTTTCTTTGATGTCATGTTGATAGACGGTATTGCTATCCTGGCCCAGCTTGTGATCGTTGTCGCATCGATGATGTTCATACCGCTTGCACTGACATCTAAGCGTTTCCATGAGTTCTCTTACCCTGAGTTCTTTGCGCTCTTCTTGTTCATGATCGCAGGTTTCCAGTTCATGGTCGCTACAGATAACCTGATCCTGATCTTTGTCGGTCTTGAGACGGCATCACTGGCACTCTATCCGATGATCGCTCTTCATAACCGCAGCAAGTCGTTTGAAGCAGCTGTTAAGTACTTTACGATGGGTGCATTAGCGGCTGGACTGTTCGCATTCGGTTCGATGGTGCTATACGCGCTGACCGGTTCTGTTGAGATCCACCAGATCGCAGGGATCCTTGCGTCAGATAACTATGCCAACATCGGTTATGTTCTTGTCGCGACGGTGTTTCTGTTTGCATCATTTGCATTCAAGCTCTCTTTGGTGCCGTTCCATACCTGGACACCGGATGTTTATGAAGGTTCTTCTGCAGCACTTGCCGGGTACATGTCGATCGTACCGAAGATCGCAGGGTTTGTTGTAGCGATGCGTCTCTTTGAGTTCCTGATCAACTCCGGTGTTGTGTGGTTGGAAGTGGTTATGTATGCGATGGTCGTGATCACCATGACGGCAGCCAATATATGGGCGATCGTACAGAGCGATGTCAAGCGTATGCTGGCATACTCGTCAGTCTCGCACGCAGGTTTTGTAATGGCCGCTGTACTAATCGGTACAACTCAGGCAAATACAGGTCTATTCTTATACTGGACGCTTTTCAGCTTTGCCAACCTTGGTGCCTTCACCATGCTATGGGTAAGCCGTCAAAAAGTGCTTTTGCCGGGACAGAGTTCTGACCATCCGTTCGAAAAGTTCTCAGGTATGTTCCAGACGTCACCGATCCAGGCGACATTGATGGCGCTCTTCATGCTGACATTGGCAGGTATCCCGCCATTCGCGCTTTTCTGGGGTAAACTTTACCTGATCGGTGCAGCGGTTAGCGGCGGATTTACGGTATTGGCACTGATCATGGCATTGAACTCAGCGATCGCAGGTTACTACTACCTGAAATTGATTGTCTACATGTTCATGCGTGAGCCGATCCAAGAGCAAAACTATCTTGTGAATGCATCGACTTCACTTAAGACTATTGTAGGAATGGCGGCATTTGCTTCTATCTTCCTCTTTATTATGGTCAGCCCATTGATCGAATTTATCGGCGGGTTTGTCTACAATTCAGGGTATTAAGCTTTAGTCCCTTCTTGGTGAGAGGAGACTCTCGCCATCTATTTCTTCCTTATCTTTTCTATCGACGTTTTATTCACTCTTTTTTTGTATAGTTTGGCACTACATACAAGGAACTTTCAAATGCGTATACCAGCATTTTCCTTTCTAGCATTCACCTCACTTTATGCCGGTAAATTTGATTATGTTATTACTGAACCTCTCTTACAGCAACGAATGCAAAAAGAGTTTCCAATAGAGTACAAGACGATGCTACTGACCTTTTATGTCGCCAATCCAAAGCTGCATCTTGACGGCAACAAACAACGTTTGGACTTTACAGGCAATCTGAAGATACCTGACATCCATGACAGCAAAGGCAAAGCGGTCAGTGCCGTCGTTAATGTGACGTCACGCATCGCCTATCCCAAAGGCGGGAACTTCTATCTGCGTAAGATCAAGGTCATCGACATCAAAAGCAGGTTAGTCAGTGCCGAAATGAAGTCTGTGTTATACGCCACTATGGACCAATTGCTTAATGAATATTTTATGCGACGGCCTGTCTATTCGCTGAAAAATGAGAATGGCTTGATCAAAGAAGCTGTTAAACAAATAGAAAATGTTGTGATTGTTAAAGAGGGTGTGAAGATCATCTTCAATGTAGGCTAGGGACAGAGCAAAAGAGGATAAACGCCGCAGGCGTTAGTGATCGATCGTGACGAAATCGCCGTCAATCGCGTTAAAGAGCAGCGTGCGTCTCTCTTTTCGGTATTGGTAGTAGAACGTGTGCGGCGGTAGGTTCTCGAGCTCTGTGTTGTAGTAATGGACGTCAGAGCATTTTCCGAGATAGAGGAAAGAGAAAAGAAGTTTGATCTTCGGATCCTCGAATGTCTCGTTCGGTTGGGACAAAAAGGTCATGCCGTACTTCTTCATATTGATCAGATCAAAAATATAGAACATGAAATCCTCGAACTTGCTATAGAAAGGGTTGAGCATCGAGATCTCATGAAAAAAGTAGTAGTAGTTTTCCAGAAGTTCTTGTTTCTGCAGCATCTGTGACAGAAGACTTTTAATATTGCGCTTGTTGGCGAAATAGCTTGAGTTGACTGCTATATAGATATGCTCTCGACGGGCGATAGCTTCTTGCAACCTTGAATCGAAGAGGTCACTCTCATCAAAACGCATATAGAAAAAACGTCCGCTCTCTTTAAAGCGTGCTTCGACATCATCGATATCGGGATCACAAAAGTCGAGGTAGAGTGTAGGGACATCACTGTCCATCACATATTCGCGTATGATGTTGCTAAGGTGTGTTTTTCCGGATCCTGCTTCTGCAAGGATGAGGGTATTTTGAGTCAGTATCTGTTCTGTTAGTTTGAGGTCTGCAATACTGCTTTTAAACTTTCCGATTTTCTGTTTCATTCGTTATCCATGTATGTAATGTGAAAGTATATCGGACTGAAGAAAATATGGAAAGTTTTGGATGAGCGCGGCAATTGTAAGGGCGGCAGATGTTACCAACGGGCCTCATATTACAGCAGAAAGATGCGCTCTCTATAGGACTGTAAAAAAACTGCTGCCGCTGCCGGAGAAGTACCACCCCTCATTACAGTGTTTTTCAAGTTCGGGGTAGAGAAGAAGGGCCGGCTCAAAAAGATCATTCGCCTCTTTAGGGCTCATTTCTTTGATTGCATCGCGTGAAGAAAGGTTCGTAAGTCTGATCTGCTCATCGATGCTCAGCTCTTTATAGAAGTGTTCGCGGAAGGCCTGGTATACTTTTGGTGTCGAGATCTCGATCTTTGGTGTGGCAGTCCTTATGTTTAACGGCGGTTCATTGAAGGGTTCGACGATCTCTCCGATGCCCGAGACGTTGGCACTCTGGAAGCCGTAGACAAAGAAAGGGACATCAGCGCCGACCTTGGCACCGATAGCCGCGAGTTCGTCGCGGCTGAGCCCCAAATGGAGCACCTCATTGCACATCAAAAGGTAGGTCGCCGCATCGGAACTTCCGCCGCCGAGACCCGCAAACGAAGGTATCTTTTTATCAACACTGATCGCATGACTCTGCATAAGACGTTTAAGACTTTCAGACCTAGTGGCTTCCAAGAGCGCTTTAAAGGCCTTATAGATGGTGTTCTGTCCGGTCTCGCAGTTGAAATCACCCATGATGACAAAGTCATTGTTCTCTTTAGCAACGAAGGTGAGTGTGTCGTAGAGGTCGTTCACCAAAACAAAACGCGAGAGGATCTCATGGTAGTCACCGCGTTTTCCGGTGATCTTTAAAAAGATATTGACTTTGGCATAGGCTTTATAGCTCTTCATGTAGACTCACTCTGTTCAAAAGGTAGTGGACACCCTCATCGTCAAATTCAAAAATAGAGATGCTGTCGCCATTGTCGACCCAGTATGTCCCGTTGCCAGTCGCTTCAAAATCTTCTCTGTGAAGCTTCTGTCCCAAGAGTATAGTACTTCTCTCTTTATGATAGACATTCTGTGGCATATTGAGACATTTTTTTATGTCGAGCGCCTTTTCATTCTCAAAATGAAATTGCCCCTCATTGAGCCGTTCCAGTGCAGAGAGAATACCGCCGTCCAAGCCAAGCTTTTCAGCGACCAGCCGTCCAAGGGAACGGATGTAGGTGCCTTCGGAAACCGTCGCTTCAAAGGTGACAAAGGGGTGACGGTAGTGTAGGAAGGTCATCTTATAGATGGTAGAGTGAATGGTGTTAAGCGTGACCTCTTTGCCCTCGCGTGCCAGGTCATAGGCACGTTTTCCGTCGATCTTCTTAGCACTGAAAATTGGAGGATAGTAGGAGAGCTCACCTTCCAAAGAGGCAACTGCCGCTTTGACCCTGTTTTCGTTAAGAGGTTTGATATCATCGATTTTGGAGACCATCTCTATATCCAGTGTGTCCGAGTATGCCCCCAGCCACAGGGTGGCGCGGTACCGCTTTGGTGTTTTGTTCAAAAATCGGAAGAGGGAGGTATATTTGCCAAAAGCAACGATCAGCACACCTTTGGCAAAAGGATCCAGCGTGCCGGAGAAACCGGCCTTCGCCGCATTATATTTGCGTTTTAGTCTGGAGAGGTACTGGTTGGAGCCGATATTCGAGGGTTTATACGCCACAAAAAGGCGGTCGATATTATCACGTTTTTGTTTTGCCATGGCCGATGTGACAACTTCCGTCAGAGACGTTCGACAAAAGAGGCAAGGATGTCTCTTTTGCTGCCGCCGAAGTTGATAGTGAGTTTGAACTCGCGACCGGCTTTCGATACGCCGAGTACACGTCCCGGCCCAAAGATCTTGTGACGCACAAGGTCGCCTTTTTTAAAGGCGGTATTCTGTTCGACCTTCAGTGACCCCTCACACAGACCTGACTCCGTCAGAAAACGGCTTTTACTCAAATCAGTTCTACGTCCTTTGTAGAAGCGGCTATTGACATGGGAGAGGGTCAATGTGTCTTTGGCACGGGTAAAGGCGACATAGCCCAGACGACGCTCCTCTTCGGTATCGCTGCCGTCACCGATAAGCGGCAGGAATCCCTCTTCCATACCGATAATAAAGAGATGTTCAAACTCCAGCCCTTTGGAGGCATGGATACTCATGATATAGATACTTTCGCCCTCGACCTCGTCCTGGTCACTCTGGAGTGTGAGCTCATTTAAAAACTCATCAAGGGTGGCATCCGGCGATTGTTTGATGAAGTCACGGAAAAGACCGTAAAACTCATCCATGTTGGCGATACGTTCGTTCTCGTCGGGCATATTTTTGTAGATCTCTTTGAGCTTGAACCGCTCTTCGAGGACATCGATGAAATCATAGGTCGAATGTTCGGCGACCATTATCACTTCATTGATATCGGCGACAAATTTTTTAAGTGTCTGTGTGTTTTTCTTTTTGACTAGGGCTTCAAGTTCAGCGGAACTGCTCTCTTTGATGAAGTCGTACATTGAGACGGCTTTGGCGATCGCTGCCAACTCGATCTTCTCTACACTGGCTTTACCCAGGCCGCGTTTTGGTTTGTTGATGATACGTTTCATCGAGAAGTTGTCATGAGGGTTGGTAATTAAACGGATATAGGAGATAAGGTCTTTGATCTCGGCGCGGTCGTAAAAGCGCAGACCGCCGACAAGCTTGTAGGCAACACCTGCCCGGTTAAGCCCCTCTTCCAGCGAACGTGACAGCGCATTGACACGATAGAGTATAGCGATCTCTTTCGGCGAGACCCCCTGGTTGATAAGCTCGGTGACCTTGCTGGCGATCTTGCGGGCCTCTTCATTCTCATCATGAGAGCTGAGGATGACGACTGACTCGCCGCCTTCACGTGTCGCGATCAGTTTTTTGCCGAGGCGTGAACGGTTATGCTGGATAAGCTCGTTGGCAACGTTCAAGATAGCAGCACGAGAACGGTAGTTGTGCTCAAGCTTTACAACATTGGTGTTTTCAAAGTCTTCGTGAAACTCTAGAATATTACGGACATGCGCCCCGCGCCAGCCGTAGATGCTTTGGTCGTCATCGCCGACGACGCAGAGGTTATTGTGGGTCATACAGAGTTTTCTCAAAAGTCTGAACTGCAATTCATTGGTGTCCTGGTACTCATCGATCATGATGTACTGATACTGTTCGCTGGTACGCTTGGCAAGCTCTTCGTTTTCGTCAAGAAGTCTGTAGGTAAGGGCGAGAAGGTCATCAAAGTCGACAAGGTTGTTCTCGAGAAGGTAGGCTTCATACTCTTCGTATATTTTGGCGATCTGTTTGTAGTTTTTGAGTTCCGCCTGTGCATAGGCCTCTCCCGGCGAGATAAGCGAGTTCTTATAGCGTGAGATCTCACTGGCGACCAGCGGCAAGGGCAGCTCGCTGTTGATCTTTTTCAGGATGCGTTTTTTGTCATCGGTGTCGATCACGACAAAGTTGTTCTGACGGTTGAGCAGATGGATGTTGAACTTCAGAAAGAGCAGGCCGAATTTGTGAAAGGTACAGAGCAGTGGCGGGTAGGAGGTCGGTTTGATCATGGAGAATGCCCGTTCACGCATCTCCTTGGCCGCCTTGTTGGTAAAAGTAAGGGTAAGCGTGTTGTTCGGTGCGATGCCGACGACATCGAGAAGATAGGCTAAACGCGATGTAATCGTTTTTGTCTTTCCGCTACCGGCCCCTGCCAAGATGAGCAGAGGACCATCGATCTGCTTAACGGCCGAACTCTGTGACTCATTCAAATTGCTGAAAATTTTATCCATAAACTCTTATCTTTTTCTATATATATTTACATTATAGCAAAATTGATTTAAACAATGGCGAACGAAGGCATTTTGAGCTGCAGTAAACAGAGGCTGAGATTTCTTGTTCATTTATAAAAATTATATTATCAATTTATAATCACAAATTTTTTTAGATAAGCAAAGATTATCATAAGGTCTTGGGATAATTTATAATTGTGCGTTATAATGTTGTAAATTATATTATTTTACATAAAAGGACAGCTTATGTTAAAAGACTTTGCAAAACTTCACACCTTTTTGACCGTTATCAAAGAGAAAAGTTTCTCAAAAGCATCAGCAAAACTTGGTATCTCCCAGCCGGCAGTAACACAACAGATAAAATTTATTGAAGAGTATCTTGATACAAAGATTGTCGAGCGTAAGAAAAACGGTATTAAGCTGACAAAAGAGGGTGAAGATCTCTTCCGTATTGCAATACGTCTTGAAAAAGCGATCAATGCCAGTGAAAAAGATCTTTTAAAGATCATTAATAAAGAGTTCACTTTTGTCCTGGGCTCTTCCTATGCGATCGGTAACTATATCATGCCGCGATACCTTGGTGCGATCAAAGAGAAGATCAATAACGAAGTGTATATGAACGTGGGTCTTTCAGAAGAGTTGATCGACGCGATCGAAGACAAAAAGATCGATATCGCTCTGATAGAAACACCAGTCTTCAGAGATGGTATTATCTACAGAGAGTGGATGGACGATGAACTGGTTGTCTTCTCAAACCAACCGATCCCGAAACAGCTTCGCCGTGATGATATGTATACGTTTGATTGGATCTGCCGTGATGAGAAGTCGCATACGCGCCGTATTACATCGGAAGCTTTTGAAGAGATCGGTGTCGAGTGTGCAAGCTTTAATGTCATCGGTGTCGTGCAGAGCCCGACCGCGATCAAAGAGTCTGTCATGCGTTCGCCTAAAGATGCAGCGCGTCCGGTTGTCTCTGTAATCTCTCGTCATGTCATTCAGGATGAATTGGCGAACGGGACACTTTTTGAAGCGCGTATCAAAGGGCACAAGATCGAGCGCAAACTTTATATCGCTTATGGAAAAGACCGTAAACATGATGCTTTTGTCGACAATGTTGTCAATTATCTGCTCTCGCTCAAAGTCTCTAAACCGTAGATTTCACAGCGCACTGCAGGCTTAACGGCAGCGGCGCATTCTTTTATTATAAATACAGACTGATATATCACTCTAAAACAAAAGTGGTGCAGATCTGCTTCACTCTTTTGCTATAAAACCTTACCATTTCTACAATATGATAAAATACTCTAAAAACAAAGAAACAGCATGAAAACAACAATTACATTTATCGGTAACGGCAATATGGCACTTTCAATCGCACAGGGCCTTAAGGATGACTATATGATCGAAGTGATCGGCCGCAGTATGTCAAAACTTGACGCGTTTGAAGAGGGCCTGGGCTGTACGATCAAAAAGTCACTGATGAACGGCGGCGATATTCATGGTAAAACTGTCGTACTATGTGTCAAACCTTATAATGTACAAGAGGTGGGAGCACAACTGGTGGGCGAAGCTAAAGTCGTCTACTCGGTTTTAGCCGGAACGACCTTAAAGACACTCTCGTCGAACATAAAGACAAAAGCCGTTGTGCGTGCCATGCCGAACCTCGCGGCAACGGTGAAAAAATCTATGACAACCTTGACGGGGGATGCAGCCTATCAAGAAGAGGCCGAGCAGCTTTTCAGCGGCATCGGAGCGGTCAGATGGCTGGGTTCTGAAAAAGAGATCGATATTGCTACGGGGCTGGCCGGTTCAGGACCGGCTTATCTGGCGTTGATAGCAGAGGCGTTGGCGGATGGTGCCGTCAAACAGGGTCTGAAACGTGATGATGCGATGGCCATTATGCGTGGGCTCTTCGGCGGGTTTGGAGAGCTTATCCAGGAGGTCCATCCGGCACTGCTGAAAGACGGTGTTATGAGCCCAGGCGGCACAACCGCAGCCGGCTATGGCGCTTTGGAAGACGGCAACGTCAGAGCCGCCTGCATGGATGCCATAGAAAAGGCGTACAAGCGAGCCGTAGAACTTTCATAACCTTTCCGGATGATGGACCTGTCATCCGACTTTTCACGCTCCGTTAGGACTAAGTGCCATAATGTACAAAACAGTTCCAAATAAAAACTAAATATACAAAAATAAAAAAGAGACTTTCAAAGCAATTTTTTCTTTAATCAAGACGGAAATGAGTGCAGTGTACTTCTGTACATAAGCTCTTTAACAATGTAGAGTAAAGGAAAAAGTGTTTAGGAAGTGGTGGCTTATCTCGGAATCGAACCAAGGACACAACGATTTTCAGTCGTTTGCTCTACCAACTGAGCTAATGAGCCATATCTATTTTATTAAGAGGCGAAAGTATATCGATAGGAGCTTGAATCTTAGCTTAGAACGCTGATGATTCAGACTAATTTGCTGACAGCCTCTTTAAAACGTTCGCCGCGAACGGCATAAGATGGGAACTGATCCAGACTTGCCGCCGCCGGAGAGAGCAGGGCGACACTCTTGATGTCATGGTTTTTTGCAATATCGGCAACCGCTTTTTCAATAGTTGAACTCGATGTATATTTGATCTTATACTCTTGTGCAAGCTGGTTAAGGCGTTCTTCGTTGCTTCCCAGTGTGTAGATCTCGACGTCGTAGTTGACAAGGGCCTCAAAAAGCGGGTGCAGGTCGACCCCTTTGTCGTCACCGCCGAGGATCAGGTGGATGTGCTCTGCCTTATAGCGCTCCAAAGCGGCCAGGGTCGCATCGATATTGGTGGCCTTGGTGTCATTTACCCAGAGGCGGCCATGCTGGTCGTGAAACTCCTCCTGACGGTGGGGGTCAAGTACGAAGGCGTTGATCTTTTCATAATCAACAGTGTCATAAAGAACTTTCTCCACACCCATCGCAATGATGGCATCAAGCAAGAAGGCCCCTTTGAACTTGACCTTTTCCGTCTCTATCCCGAAGTAGGCTGCCAGCTCTTGCTCATCCTCATAGGTGATCAAAAAGGCCTCTGTCTCGACATCTGCAAATTTTTTGGGAACAATGGCCACCTCACCCTCTGTCATACTGGCAAGGGGTTTTAGTTTTGCCTGGTAATAGGCTTCATAGCTGCCGTGCCATGAGAGGTGGTCCGGAGCGATAGGCAGAAGAAGATAGATGTTGGGTCCTGCCTCGTTGGTATAGTGCAGTGTGAATGAACTGGTCTCAAGTATCCATATAGGCGCGTCTGTATCCAGATCTGCCAAAGGTGTCCCGATATTCCCGCCGGCCTGTGATCCTTTTGGGGCAAGAAGATGCTGCAGCATCTGTGTGGTCGTTGTCTTTCCGTTGGTACCGCTGATCCAGATATTAAACGGTATTTTTTCCGGTCTCAGCGGTGACGAGCTTCCCAGGAATAGGTCATATTCGCTGATCAGGTTTTGTGCCCGCTGGATAAGAACATGTTCAGGCGGTATTCCCGGAGACGGGATCTCCAGAGAAGAGTGTTTAGGGTCGAAATCGTGGCTGGGTTGGAGTCTGTTGCTATACTCATCTGTAAAGGGTTTGGTGACCTTGTCATCATAGAAGATGGCAGGGCCGTGATGTTTTGCAATCGCCTTGGTGGTAATGCCGTATCCGAAAAGCGTCAGGTTGAGTTTCTTTTTCAAAGTAATGCCCAGCTTAACGAATTTTCAAGGTGATCAGTGCAAGCAGATTTGAGAGCATAGCGATGATCCAGAAACGGACAATGATTTTGTTCTCTGCCCACTGTTTCATCTCAAAGTGATGGTGGATAGGGGCCATTAAGAAGACCCGTTTTTTTCGCAGTTTGAAACTACCTACCTGCAGAATGACAGAGATGGTCTCAACGACAAAGATGAAACCGATCAGGATAAGCAGAAACTCACTTTTGGAGATGATACCCATGTAGCCGATAAAGGCGCCGAGTGTCAGTGAGCCGCTGTCGCCCATAAAGACGGCGGCAGGGTGGCAGTTAAACCATAAGAATCCGACAAGAGAGCCGACAAGTGCACTGGCGATGATGGCCACTTCACCCACCGGAAAGTTTGGCAGCAGCAGATAGTCGCTGATGACAGCGTTACCGGTAATGTAAACCAGTACAGCCAGCGTCACCAGTGCAAAAACAGAAGGAACGGTTGCCAGGCCGTCGAGTCCGTCAGTGAGGTTGACGGCATTTGAAGCACCGACCATAATGAAAGCCCAGAAGATGACCGCCCAGTATCCCATGTCTAAAAGCGGTGTTTTGTGAAAAGGGACATAAAGATCGGTATTCATATCGGAGAAGTAACAGAGGAAAAATGCGACAGCGGCTGCAGATAGAAATTGCATAAGCAGTTTCATGCGTGCCGTAAGTCCGGCGAGATTGGCATTTTGTTTGACCTTTGAAAAGTCGTCTTGAAAGCCTATCAATGCGAAAAAGAGCAGGGTCATCAGACCGCCAATGGCATAGGTGTCAAAAAGTTTAATACTCATCAATGAGGCGATAATAGTCGCGGCAATAAAGACAATACCGCCCATGGTCGGGGTTTTCGCCTTGGCCTGGTGTGTGTCAGGCGCCCAGTCGTTAATAGGTTGTACACTTGAAGTCTTTTGTGCCCAACGGATAAAACGGGGCATAAGGAACATGGTCAATATGAGCGCAATAAAAAAGGCAAAACCGGCGCGAACAGTGATGTATTGAAAGAGGTTGATGTTGTATGTTTCGTAAAACCAATAGAGCATTGCAATCCAGGTGAGGGTAAGTCTAAAGAGCCTGTCTCTTTGACATAGGCATTATTTAGATGCCCCCTTTAATAATAAATAATAATCAATGTAAAAGCGATATTTTAATATAATCCCCGTACATTTTACCTTTAAAGGATCAGGTTTGGCTAAAAAAGCGATACTTGTTATTACCGATGGTATAGGTTATTCTGCCAAGACAGAAGCGAATGCTTTTTATAAGGCAGAAAAACCGACCTATGACAGACTGTTTAGCGAAGCACCCCACTCACTGATTGATACGTTTGGTCTCAGTGTCGGTCTTCCGGAAGGACAGATGGGGAACTCGGAAGTGGGTCACATGACCA
Source organism: Sulfurimonadaceae bacterium (assembly GCA_041571435.1). Classification (GTDB taxonomy): domain Bacteria; phylum Campylobacterota; class Campylobacteria; order Campylobacterales; family Sulfurimonadaceae; genus Sulfonitrofixus. The sequence goes on from JBFFUI010000029.1 coordinate 24,613, forward strand.
TAGGTTCAGGGCGTGTACTCTATCAAGACCTTGTCAAGATCTCACTGGCGATCCAGGAGCAGAGCCTTGGGAAAAACCCGGTGCTTACAGATCTTCTAGGTACCTCAAATACGCTGCATCTTATCGGTTTGATGAGCGATGGCGGTGTGCATTCACATATCGAACATCTAGTCGGCCTGGCTGATATTGCAGCCAAAGCGGGCAAGATAGTCTGGCTGCACCTTCTGACCGACGGACGTGATGTTTCACCAAGCTCGGCAAAGCTATACCTTGATCAGCTCGAAGCACATATGCATGACAATATCCGGATCGCGACGATCGGCGGACGTTTCTACGGTATGGATAGAGACAACCGTTGGGAACGTGTCCAAAAAGCGTATGATGCCATTGTCAAGGCAAGCCCGACAACAGACAATACACCGAGTGATTATATAGAGAACTCGTATGCCAAAGAGGAGCTGGACGAGTTTATTGTTCCAACCGCTTTTGAAGGTTATACGGGTATCAATGACGGTGATGCGGTTCTGACATTCAACTTTAGAAGTGACCGTATGCGCGAGTTGGTGACAGCATTGGGCGCAGAGACGTTTGAGCATTTCAAACGCAAAGAGATCACGGTCAACCTGGCGACAATCACGGAGTATGATAAGAGCTTTACCTACCCGGTGCTTTTTAAAAAAGATACCCCGAAGAATACACTGGCCGAGGTGATCTCCAATGCAGGGCTGCGTCAGCTGCATACGGCAGAGACAGAGAAATATGCCCATGTTACCTTCTTTTTAAACGGCGGTATTGATGAGCCTTTCTTGAATGAGTCTCGTGTATTGATCCCGAGTCCAAATGTCAAGACGTACGACATGCAGCCTGAAATGAGTGCTCCGGCTGTCGGTGATGCCGTACTCAATGCGATGGATGAAGCGTATGACTTTATCGTCGTGAATTTTGCCAATGGTGATATGGTCGGTCATACCGGAAATATCGAGGCAGCTATCAAAGCGGTTGAGACGGTTGACCATGAGCTGGGCCGCATTTTGGATAAAGCAAAAGAGAATAACTACGCCGTTGTCTTGACTTCGGACCACGGCAACTGTGAAGAGATGCGTGATGCTGCAGGCAATGTTCTGACCAATCATACGGTCGGCAAAGTGTGGTGTTTTGTCGTTGCCGACGGTGTTGACAAAGTCGAAGCAGGTGCATTGAACAACATCGCGCCGACGGTCCTTCAACTGATGGATATCGAAAAACCGGCAGAGATGGACCATCCACTGATATAGTGTCAGCCCTTTTTGTCTATAATGCTCAATTAAAAACATATGCTCTGAACAAAGGAAACAGATGAAATTTACAGGAAAAAACGTTCTAGTGACAGGCTCAAGCCGCGGTATCGGCGCAGAGATCGCAAAGGTGCTTGCTGCATTCGGTCTTAAAGTTTGGGTACATTACCGCAGCGGGGCAGAAGCGGCAGAAGCTGTTAAAGCTGAGATCATTGCCAATGGCGGTGAGGCTGAGGTGATCGGCTTTGACGTCAGTGATGAAGCGGCATTTGTCGATGGTATCAAAACGATCGTCACGACAGACGGTGAATTCTCTTACCTTGTAAACAACGCCGGTATCACGAATGACAAACTGGCACTTCGTATGAAAACAGAAGACTTCATGTCTGTTATCAATGCCAACCTGACATCTGCATTTGTAGGTTGCCGTGAGTCGATGAAGGTGATGCGTAAAAAGAAATTCGGTGCCGTTGTCAACATCGCTTCTATTGTGGGCGAGACAGGTAATGCCGGTCAAACCAATTATTCGGCGTCAAAAGGCGGTGTTATTGCCATGACAAAATCGTTTGCTATCGAAGCGGCGACAAGTGGTATCCGTTATAACACGATCACACCGGGTTTTATCGCAACAGATATGACCGATGAACTAAGTGATGAAATCAAAGAAAGTTTTACGGCCAAGATCCCGATGGGGCGTTTTGGTAATGCCAAAGAAGTGGCAGAAGCAGCTGCATTTTTGCTCTCCGATCATGCCTCATACATTACAGGTGAAACACTGAAGGTCAACGGTGGTATGAACATGGCATAGAAGCATCTGCTTCAATGCGACTGTTTGTCTATTCATATTATATAGAGCATTTATAGAGTCGAGCAAGGTGCTCTCTGATAGAGAGTCCAACTGTGTAATACGTGTGCGACTCTGTGCAGGCTATAGCGTTCCAAATACTTCAACGTTTTTAGCCCTCTTGAGATTTTAACTCCCCCTCTTAAAGTACCTGCCTGCCACAAATAGAAGCATTTTTGCTAGGTTGATTTTTTGCATCTGAAAAATCTCTGTTACGCATGGTATCTGATGGTAAAAATAGAGTGGATTTCACTCATAACTTAAGCTTATTGTGCTATACTTTCCCAAATTTTTAAATGAACAGGAGCTATTATGGCACTTATCGATGACATCAAAGAGGTAGTTGTTGAACAACTTAGCGTTAACCCGGATGAGGTTAAGGAAGAATCAAAATTCGTTGAAGATCTAGGCGCTGACAGCCTTGACGTTGTTGAACTTGTAATGGCTCTTGAAGAGAAGTTTGATATCGAAATCCCTGATGATGAAGCAGAGAAGATCCAAACAGTTCAAGACGTTCTTAACTACGTAGAGAGCAAAGCGTAATTTAAAGGCTTCGGCCTTTATTCACTGTTTTTAAATGAGAGCTTTATGAAGCTGATATTTAAGAACATTTATCATTTTAGGAGATCGATGTGAGAAGAGTTGTAGTAACAGGTATTGGTATGATCAATGCAGTTGGAAATGATAAAGAGAGCGCTTTTAAAGCAATTTGTGATGGTGTCTGCGGGATTGACACGATTTCATTGTTTGACGCCTCTAACCAAACGGCACAGATCGCAGCAGAAGTAAAAGATTTTGATCCATCAACAGTGATGGAGGCAAAAGAGGTGAAAAAAGCAGATCGCTTTATTCAACTTGGTCTGAAAGCAGCTCAAGAAGCGATGGCAGACGCTAATTTCGGCGATGGCATCGACATGGAGCGTTTCGGTATTTCTGCGGCTTCAGGTATTGGTGGTCTACCGTCTATCGAAAAGAACTCTATTATTTACAGTGAGCGCGGACCGCGCCGTATCTCGCCATTTTTTATTCCGGGTGCGCTGGTGAATATGCTTGGCGGATTTGTCACGATCGACCATAACCTGAAAGGGCCAAACCTTTCAGCCGTAACAGCGTGTGCTGCAGGTACACACAGTGTCTCTGAAGCGGCAAAGACGATCATGTGTAATGGTGCTGACCGTATGCTAGTTGTGGCTGCAGAATCCGCAGTAACAGGCGTCGGAATCGGAGGCTTTGCTTCAATGAAAGCCCTTTCGACAAACAATGATGAGCCGAAAAAAGCTTCCCGCCCATTTGATGCCAACCGTAACGGTTTTGTCATGGGTGAGGGTGCCGGAGCACTTGTTCTTGAAGAGTATGAAGCAGCAGTGGCGCGTGGTGCGAATATCTATGCTGAACTCGTCGGTTTCGGTGAGAGCGGTGACGCCAACCACATCACAACACCAAGTCTGGATGGTCCACTTCGCGCTATGAAAGCGGCCTACAAGATGGCTGGCGAGCCTAAGATCGATTATGTCAATGCACACGGTACTTCGACACCGGTTAATGACAAAAATGAAACTGCAGCACTTAAAGAGCTGTTCGACGGTAAAGAGAATTGTCCTCCTGTCTCTTCGACAAAGGGGCAGACAGGTCACTGTCTAGGTGCTGCCGGCGGTATTGAGGCTGTAGTCTCTATCATGGCGATGCGTGACGGTATTATTCCTCCGACGATCAACTATGAGACACCGGATGAGAACTGTGATCTTGACATTGTTCCAAATAAAGCACGTAAAGCAGAACTAAACTGTGTTATGAGCAACTCTTTTGGTTTTGGCGGCACTAACGGTGTTGTCATCTTCAAAAAGATATAGGCAAGGACACTAGTTTTGGCGACATACCTCGATTTTGAACAGAAGATCAAACAGATCCAAGAAGATATCATTTCAGCAGAAGTCCGTCATGACAAACATGCTGCAGAGATCCTTCAGGCTGATCTTGACAAAGAGGTAGCTAAGACCTACA
>JBFFUI010000030.1:0-28471 GCA_041571435.1 Sulfurimonadaceae bacterium
CTCAGCTTGGAAGGCTGACGCTCTAGCCAACTGAGCTACGCCCGCGTCATCATTGATGGTGGTGAGACCAGGAGTCGAACCTGGGAACCCATAGGGAGCAGATTTACAGTCTGCCGTCGTTGGCCACTTGACTATCTCACCGTTGTATGTATTGGTCTAACACTGTTTCTAATACTCGAAATCAAATGGTGCCGACACGAGGATTTGAACCCCGGGCCTGCTGATTACAAATCAGCTGCTCTAGCCAACTGAGCTATGTCGGCATCTGAAATCGAGCTGCAATTATAGGCACTTTTGTTTTCAATGTCAAGGGTTTTTTGACTAAAAGTGAATTTTCTTGCCATCTTTTAAAATTTCGACCTGCCAGGCACCCTTGAAGCGCTCGATTTCACGCTCTATGCTCTCTTTATACAGAGGTTTTATATGGTTGATATAGAGTTTGATCCCGCTGTTTTGCAGCGGTTTTAATGCATCAAAGAGCAACTCGGGTGTGAGGTGTTTTGTCTCTTCAGCCAGTGCACGCATCTCCGAAGGAAAAGAGCACTCGATGACCAGGGCAGAGATCGTCTCATATCTTGCGACCAGGCCAAGTACCGCGTGCAGATTATGCGTGTCAGCCGTTACAAGCAGACGGCTTGTGCCACGCGTGATCATGTAGCCACAGCTCTCTACCGTATGGTCTGTCGCAAACGGCTCGATACTGCTACCGCTGTCTAGGGCGTAACTCTCCCCTACAGTGATGGGTTCATACGTCAGTGCCATCTCGCCACCAGCTCGCAACTTGATCTTGGAAAAGTCCGGCCAGATAACATCGTTCAGAAAATGTTGCTTTATTGCGTTGAGTGTAGCCGGCAGCCCGCACAGCCGAAGCGGCTTCTTGCGTACTTCAAAGTAGCTGTCCAGCACATAGGCGATATCCACAATGTGGTCCAGGTGCGAATGGGTAAGCCATACAGTCTCGATCTCAGCGACCGTCGCTTTCAGAGGGCGCAGCAGATTTCCGGCATCGATCACGTTATGCGCATCGATCAGAAAGGCACTGGTCCCGCCTTCAAACCCTTTCGTGCCGTTGGCACCGAGTATGGTTATCGCAGGCACTCTAGAACTCGTCTTTGAACGTTTCTCGAATCATCAGGAACTGGTCGAGGTTTTCAAAGAAGAGGTCAATGAGCTTCGGATCGAAATGTCTGCCTCTCTCCTTCTCGAAAAGGGTAAAGATCTTTTCATCATACCAGGCCTTTTTATAGGCACGGTCTGAACCCAAGGCATCAAACACATCTGCAACGGCCGTAATACGACCGTAAATATGTATCTCTTCGCCTTTGAGTTTATTGGGATAGCCGGTGCCATCGAACTTCTCATGATGTTGATGCGCGACAATCGCAGCTGCCTTGAGAAGCGTGCGCTCAGAGTTTTTCAGAATATTGTACCCTAGTTCGGTATGCTTGTTCATGATCCTCCGGTCCTCTTCGTCAAAACGTCCCGGTTTATTCAAGACGTCGTCGGGGATGGCGATCTTTCCCAGATCATGCATTGGCGAAGCGTCTTTCAAGAGTTCACACTCCTCTTCACTCAGTCCGTAAAGTTGTGCCAAAAGTCTTGAATACTCTGCTACCCTTCTGACGTGGTTACCGGTCTCTTTGGAACGGCTCTCCCCCGTGACACCCATAATATAGACCAGCTCTCTCTGCGTAGCATCGATCTCTTCAAGCAGCAGCGATGATTCAACACTCTCAGCCACATACGTTGAGGCAAGGTTCAAGTAACGCAGGTCCTCTTCGCTGAAACCCGCGTCACCCTGTTTATTGATCACCTGCATCGCACCGATCACCTCATCCTTGGAGTTGTGCATCGGAATGACCATCATCGTCTCAGTTTTATACCCGGTCTCTATGTCTACACTGTCGTTAAAATGCGGATCGGCGTAGACATCGTTGATGATCATGGCGCGCTTTTGCACTATGGCATTGCCGACGATCCCACTGTCGGCCGGAATCATGATAGAGTCCACACCCTGTGCGACTTTAGTCCACAACTTTGCTTTCTTTTTGTCAAGCACCCAGACACTGCAGCGATCGGCAGAGACGATATCACGCCCCATCTCGGCCAACTCCGGTAAAAGTTCAGTATGACCGCGTATCGTTGCGATCTTGCTAACATACCCCAGGATAAGCTCCAACAACTCATCGGCATTTCGTCTCATTTTCATCTCCCGAATATATACATCTCTGTAGAGCTTCTTTAATCTTATTTCACAAGTGTAACTAATTTTCTCTAGCAGACAAAGAAAATACCAATACGTTATAATAGGATTTGTCTCTAACGACAAACACTGTATCATTTTTTTTAATATTATCCCAAAAACACAAGGCTGAAAATGCGTTTTATACTTCTTATGTTTCTCATCATCTCTTCTACATACGGGGCGAATGCTTTCATCTCTGCGGATGCGCTTAACGCACTTATGAAAGAGAAGGAGATCGTGATCATCGATGTAGGCTCAAAAGAGGACTATCTGCAAGGCCACGTGCCCGGAGCCGTACATACTGACATCTCAGTATGGCGCGAACCTGTTGAAAAACACCAGTTGATGCGTTCAAGCAGAAAGATCGAAACAGCCATGCAAGAGCTCGGTATCAATAACGACTCCCAGGTTGTCATCTACGGTCACAACAAAGGTAAAGAGCCTCTCAAGTCCAGCTACATCGCAATGGCAATGATCATTCACGGTCTTAACGAGGTCTCTATCCTCGACGGTGCGTATGAGGAGTGGATCGACGATCCGGAAAGAGCCGTCTCAAAAAAGAGCCCTATCAGGATCCTGGGCAACTTTAAAGCCAAAAAGAACCCAAACATTCTTGTCAACATGGCTTATGTCAAACAAAGAATCAACAAGATTCCGATGCTTGAAGCGCGGCCTGCACTCTTTTACTACGGATCACTGAGAAGCCAGGGCGTTAAACGTATTGGTCATATTCCCAAAGCGATGAGCAGCTACTGGAAAGACAAGTTTGAGATCGACGGTACGCTTAAAAATGACGAGATACTCAACGAGATCTTTATAGACGGTTACAATCTCAATCCGGACAAAGAGGTCATTTTATACTGCACCGGCGGCCTTGAGGCCTCGATGAACTGGTACATTCTCGCGCAACACCTCAACTTTTCCAAGGCCAAGCTCTATGATGCTTCCCTGCGCGAATGGGCCAATCGTGATGACACCCCTCTAGTCCGATACAAGTGGGAGATTTTCGGATATTAAAATGTCACGAAACGCAACCTTTCTTCAGCTCTTTGCACTTTTCGTCTTACTGAGCTTTTTGCCGGCGAGCTATTTTCTACACAACGGTACAGCCCTTGTCTGGACGGCCGTGATCCCGACTATCCCTCTATTTATTGTCGTGATCGGGTTTAACCGCTGGCGGAAGCTCTGCCCGCTTGCCCAGATAGCGGCCGTAAGTCAGTTCCTGCAGTGGATTCCAAAGCGCAATATCCCGGTGTGGTTTGAAAAGAACTACTACAAGTTTCAGTTCACCCTGCTTTTTTTGACACTGAGTGCCCGTCTGCTGCTGCTGAATTTCGACGGCACCGTTCTCGCCCTCTTCTTCCTTGCCATTTTCGCCCTGGCTTTTTTGACCAACCTTCTCTATGCCGGTAAAACCTGGTGTAACTTTTTCTGTCCTGTCGGTGTGGTTGAAAAGATCTACTGCGGCTCTAACGCGCTTTTGAGTCACCAGACCTCTGCCTGCAGCAGCTGTGTCGCCTGCAAAAACAACTGCCCCGACATCGATCTTGAAAAAGGGTATTGGAAAGAGAACAGTGACATGGATAAACGTATGGTCTTTTACGCTTTTGCCGGTCTTATCTTGGGCTTTTATGTCTACTACTATGCAATAAGCGGCTCATGGGACTACTATTTTGAAGGGACATGGTCCAATCCTGCTCTGGCCTACAGCGATCTTATGTCATCGGGGTTTTTCTTTCTGCCGGCCATCCCAAAGGTGATCGCAGCACCATTGACGCTTCTCTTTTTCTCTTATCTAAGCTACCACCTCTTTGCAAACCTCGAAAAACTTTTACCGCATTTCAAATGGGCGAAGAACAAAGATGACAAGAGCATTGAACACATCGTTAAGACCATCGCAGCCTTTACGGCCTTTAACATCTTCTATCTTTTTGCCGGTGCACCGACCTTTAACGACTATCCCCGCTTTTATACGCTGTTTCATTTTATCGTGATCGTCGTCTCATCTATCATACTCTGGAAAGAGATCTTCAGAGAGGAGCGTTTCTACCTGCAGGAGCGCTTTGCAAAACAGATCCTTAAAAAGTGGAAAGGGCCCGGACCGGCACCGAGCAACCTGAAAGAGATCTACTACACCTATGCCACGCAGCAGGAGAACCAACAGGGGAAACTTGAACTCTACAAAGATACGGTCCTTGAACTGCTTAGTGACGGTACGCTGAGTAAAGAGCACTTTAGCTTGCTGGACAAGATCAGAGAACAGCTCGGACTTACCGAGCAAGAGCACAACAAGGTCCTTCGATCACTCAGACGCGATAACAGTGCACTCTTTGATGAAGAGAACGCGCTCTCTTCCGAAAAGATCTATCAGCTTAAGATCTATAAAGAGTACCTGCAGGAGTTGCTTGAACAAGAGGTCCATGCCGATGTGTTCCAAAAAGTGCAAAAGCGCTTTCATATCAGTGATGAGGAGCATCTGCGCATCTACAATGACCTTGTTCACAGTAACAACAACCTGGAGAACCGGGTTACGAACAAACTCAAAGAGCTTCAGCAGAGTGCTAAACTCATCGGAGCACTTTCGTTCAACCCAAAAGAGAAGAGCACCGCTTATCTGCGCTTTATACTCGTCAACAGCTTTGAAAAGAAGTTTGAACTGTTATGCAATGCATTGACACTCCTTTCGCCTCAGGACAAAGAAGCGCTTGCCGCACTCAACATAGAGATACGCCACTATCTTGACCGCGATGTCAATGACCCTGTAGAGATCACTCTGCCGACACTGCACGCTGAACAGTACAACATCAAACTGCATCTTATACTCGACGCCCTGCAGGATGTCGTGATGTATGATATGCAGAGGCTTGCCATCCTTATCCGTGAAGCGCTTGCTTTTCAAGAAGAGGAGCTGACAGCCGCTATACTCTACTATTTTTATCATCATCAGCTCTACGACATCATCGATTACCGCCCTTACATCAGTAACGAGTGCAGCCTCATCTCCGAGATCACAAGAGTGATCAAAGAGAAAAGCCGCTCGATCACCCAAGTCGAGATCATGGCCTATCTCCACAGTGTACCGCTCTTCAGCAGCTTAAAGCCCGAAGTGCTCTATGAGCTCTCCCAGGAGACAAAAAAAGTGACGTTCCAAGATGGCAGTCCCATTATTAGACAGGGGGATGACGGTGACGCGTTTTATATCATCACAGAGGGCTCTGCCGAGGTCATCATTGACAAACACGGCACACACTCCTCCCTGGCACACTTGAAAGAGGGGGACTATATCGGTGAAGTCAGTATCGTCTCGCACACCAAAAGAACGGCGACGGTCACAGCCATGGGCGACGTCCAGACCTTACGGCTCTCTGCAGAAGCTTTTGAAAGAATGCTGGAGAACAACCCGCACCTTGCACTGCGTATTATGAGAGAGATCACCGGCAGACTGCTTGAACAGAGCAATATCGACAATGGCCAGGACGAGCCCTTCCCTCTCAGAGAAGCACTTAATTGAGCGACTGTTCCCCCCCCCGGTTCACTGCAGTTGCGCATCAGTATCCCCTGATGTCGACTATAGCGATGACTTTTGGCTATAATTTCCGAAAAAGAGTTTAGATGCTATATACCCTTTTCTCCCCCTCTGAAGGCAAGCGTGTCGGTGGTGATATGCCGACGGAAGAGAGTGATATACTATTTGGCTATACGGCCAGGAGAGAGATACTCACGGCCTACAACACCATTGTAAACTCCGGAGAGATGGCGGCACTCAAAGCCCTTTTCGGTATCAAAAAAGAGAGTGACATCACCCCTTATATCGAAGATCTTTTCACCGCGCCGAAGATGGCTGCCATAGAGCGCTATAGCGGCGTGGCGTTTGATTATCTGGATATCATGAGCCTGGATGCGGAGGCGCAGGCGTACCTGAAAAAACAGGTGATCATCTTCTCAAATCTCTACGGGCCGATCCTCGGCGGCGATAAGATCGCCAACTACAAGGTCAAACAGGGCAACAGCATCGGCTCGATCGCTCCGGAGAAGTTTTATAACGATCGGTTCAGCTATCAGCTTGACCTCTTATTGATGGACCACGAGATCCTCGACCTGCGCGCCGGCTATTACGACAAATTCTACAAGACTAAACAAGAGTACACCACGCTCAAGTTTTTAAAAGGCGGCAAGACAGTCAGTCACTGGGCAAAGGCCTACAGAGGTATCGTCTTGCGCACACTTGCGCAGCACCAGGTCGACACTATCGACGACTTTATGAAACTGGAGATCGAAAAACTTCAGGTCGAAGAGATCCGCAAGGTTAAGAACAAGACGGAGATCATCTACTCCATCATCGATTAATCGCCTTTTTCACTCCGTATCGTAATCGAGACCAGTTTGGCAATGACGATCGCCAGATAGAGCTGCCCGAAAACCGCTTCGATGACGGCGAGCATGCGTGCCTGCGAGCTCTGTGCCACAATATCCCCATACCCCAGTGTCGTAATCGTTGTATAAGAGTAGTAGGTAAACATCTCCAGCACACTGTGACCGCTCTCATAAGCAGGCAGATGAAAGGCTTGTGCATCAAAATAGTAGAGCACAACATAAAGATATGCCCAGATCAATCCGGCGACAAGATAGATGTTGACGGCCCCGAAGATCGTGTTGGTGTCGATCTTGTAGGCGTGTATCATGTCGATGACAATGAGATACTGCAGATAGAGAAAGAAGAGCACCATGCTCATATGCGACGCAACAAACGTGTAATCATTCTGCAGCACCCCGTCCAGCCACGTCGTGATCAGAGCCGGAATCACAAAAAGCATATCGATCAGGTAGAGGTTTCGCGTATGGCGGGCACTGAAGACCAGATAAACCATCACGAACGTATATTGCCCCAGCAGTGCGAAGCGAAGCAGCGGCATCGCGTTGATAAACGGTAACAGCACCAACACGACTATCAGTGAAAAGAAGAGGATGTAGTTGTCGTACTTGCGACTCAATAAAAGCTTCATGTGCTTCCTTTTAACGTGAAATACTCAGCCCGAAACCGACCTGGTTGACGTGCCTGTCATAATCGATCAGGCTCTGCCCGTACCCGCTGAATGCCTGCAGGTAGAAGAAGATATTGTCACTCAGCGGTACAGGATAGCTCATCTCAAGTTCCCCCGAGGTGTTTTTGCTATCAAGACTGTAGCGCAGTGTCAGACGGCTCAACAGGTTACCGCTGATGTAGCCCAGTTTCAGTGCGCCGTCACCGTAAAAGTCGGTGATGTTCGGGTTATCGTTGCTCGCATACTCTTCTCGCATACGATGCCACAACGTCAACTCGGCAAATAGGTTTTTCCACTGAAAGTAGCTGCGGATATACAGACGGTTCCACGAACGCGACTGCGAATCGCGATAAGGACCGTCTGTATATTCGCGTGTCGCATTGAGATCGTTACCCGGCTGACCGTTCGATGCGTGCTTGTAACCCAATGCGACCGCCTTCAGACCGATAGCGTCAAGTTTGCGGAAAAAGGGAAACGTGACAAAGATCTCCGGTTTGTAATTGCTCTCTCTGAAGGGGGATGAGTCTATGAAAAGCTGCCAGTACGAGGTCTGGGTATAGGCGCCCGTCCACATCTGTGTAAACCCCCACCACTCCGTCACATAATCGGCACGCATCGAGATTTGGAACTTGGTCTCGGTGTTGATGTAAAGAGAATCCTGCAGCGCAGGGTCACCGCGGGGGACATTTTCGCTATAGGAGACGACCCAGTAGTTCGGTTCGTATGCACGCAGACCGAATTTTCCGTTGGCCGACTGCACCAGGGTGTGGGTCGACTCTTCGCTGTCAAGCGGGTCCAGGTTGCTGTAGAGCGTTTCATAGATCGTCTCTATGTTGCTTTTGTCGATCTCCCACTGGGCCGCTTTTTTGTACCAGAAGATCGCGGCCTTCGGGTCGGCTTCGACCCCCATGCCGTTTTCATACATCCAGCCCAGTTTGTAGGCGGTCTCCGGGTTTTCATGCTGACGGCTGTACTCCATATAGATCACAAAAGCCTTCGCATACGCTTCGTTTTCAAAATGGAGCTCCGCTTCGTGCAGCTGCTCGTCGGCATTCAACGTGATGGCAAGCAGAAGAAGAAAAAGAACACGAAACATTATGTAGACTCTTTAGTGAAAAATATTATAATACGTCTATTATAGTACAAAGCATCTCCGCATACCTAATAAGGACGCCTTTTGACCCTAGACACGATTGAACAGACCCTCCGCTCCGAACTCGCCGTGGCCCTCTACTTCAGCGCACCGACCTGCAACGTCTGCCACGCCCTCAAACCGAAACTGCTCGAGGCGTTCGAAGTGAACTTCCCGCAGCTGCAGGTCATCTCCGTCGACATCTCCGAGACCCCGGAGATCGCCTCGCACTTCAGCGTCTTTACCATCCCGACCCTGCTGGTCTACCTCGACGGCAAAGAGTTCCTCCGAAAAAGCCGCCACATGAGCGTCGGCGAAGTCGTCGAAGAGATCAGACGTCCCTACGATATCATGACCTCGTAACGATTCGGGCTTTGGAAAAACCCTTTCCATCCGAAGGCATTCTCCCGTGTTTGCCCTCTACTCTTTACGAAGATTTTTTTTAATCTACTCTTCATACATACTGGTATTGAAATCACAAAAGGCTTTGTATTCTCCAATTTTAGCAGAGGATAAGATCCTCCGCTCAATGCATTAGAATATTGTCGATAAGCTTTTAACCTTGCTGGCGTATTAAGATAGATTTCTTCTCTCAAATCGTAGCCTACAAGGTAGTCATATTGATTAATAAGCATGGGATCATTAAAAATGTCTGCATAATCTTTATAATAGAATTCACAATAAAGTGCTGAATTCACTTCTTTGTAAATCTCTCTAGCGGCCTGCGGCATTTGCAATGCTTTTTTATAACCTCTTGCAGCCTGCATCGAAATGTCCACATAGATCGGATGCTTATCTTTGTAGGTCTTGTATATCCAAATCTCCACATCGTCACGGACGTCATTGTTGTTGACGTCTATCCCAAGCAATGTCGAGTTGTTCACCACCGGATCGGGCTCCGGCGGCAAAGTGTGACCGTGGATCACTTCGGGTTGTTCGGAAGCGTGCAGTGCGATGCTGCCTGTTACAAGAAGCAGGAGTGCCAGAAAGTGTTTCATCATTGTGCCTTTATCGGCACATTGTATCTAAATAGTTTTATATTGTTTATATCTGTATAGGAAAAGAGGTGAAAGCCTGCGCCGTTCTGCGGAAACGGTGCTTTTAGGGCAGGAAGGCGAGCAGTGCCGCCGTCACGGCGACGTTGAGCGACTCGACGCCGCGCTCCATCGGGATAGCCAGTGACCTGTTGCAGAGACGTTCGACGGGTTTGCTCACCCCTTCGCTCTCGTTGCCCAGGACGAAGACGACCCGCTTGCCCATATTGAGGCTGTAGATATTCTCTTTGGCATGCGAAGAGAGAGCGTAGACCTCGGCACTTTCGGCAAGGTGGGCCAGCGGTGCCTCAAGGGTCTTGCAGTGGAAGATGGGGATCTTGAAGAGCGTCCCGGCACTCGCCTTGATGACCAGCGGCGAGATCTTCGCGCTGCTGTTGGTCGGCAGGATAATGCCGTCGATCTTCCCGGCAGCGGCGGAGCGGACGATCATGCCAAGGTTCTGCGGGTTTTGGACACCGTCGAGGGCGAGCAGGCGGAAAGCGTCACCGAGTGCCGCTTCGATGTTCTCGCTCTTCTGGTAATTGGGGGCGATGATGTCAATAGCCACACCCTGGTCCTGTTTGGCATTCTTGGAGATGCGCGAGAGCTGCTCTTTGGTATGCATCTTGACCTCGATGCCGCGCTGCTCAGCCAGCTTTTTGATCTCAAGGATCACCCCTTCCTCACGGTTGCTCGTTGCGAGATGAAGTCGATGGATCTCTATCGCATCGTCTTCAAGGATCTCGGTAACGACATTACGACCGTAAAGGGTGATGATGCTGTCAAAAAAGGCTTTTTTGTCTAAATATTCTCTGGAATCTTTCATGCACACATTATATCGACATTTATTTTTTCTAGAGTGTGAAAAATAGAAAGCAACACACAATTTTAGTGATTATGTTGCCCATTATCGTAACGCAAAGGAGTATCTATGCTGCGTCTTACTATTGAGAACGGTCAGTTTTTAAAAGATGGCCAAAAAGTCGAACTGTCACAGTGCCAGCGGATCAACACAAAAGTCAAAGAGGTCTTTCAATACCTTCTTAACAACAATATCGATCTAAAGTTTGAAAAAGATAACAAGAACATCTCTTTTTCGCCCATCCGTCCGGACGTTAAAACGCGTCTGATCAATGCCTTGATGGCCGACAAGTTGATCCGCCGCTGAGGCGATGCCGCAACCTTAGAAATCAAGACTGAACCCGATGCTCAGGTTCACACCTTCCAACCCTTCGCCTTTTGAGACGCTCGGTTCGATAAAATAACGGTAGATATACGCTCTTTTCTCAGGTGTGTTCCAATAGAGACTAACACCCGCCGTCGCATAACTGCTGATCTGTGCTACCTTGGCCAGGTCACCCCAGACATAATTCCCTTTTGCATACGGTTCCAGTGTCAAATACATATCCTGGTAGTGGTACAGAGGATCTGTCTCAAACCCCAGTATCAAAGAGGCGACCGCCGTCTGTGAGTTCAGAGAGACGATGTCGCCAATCACATCCTCGACAAGGCCTCCGAAGTCCAGCTTGGAGAGGGTTTTGTAGAGCTTGTAGTTGAGTCGCATGTAGATGTCATACGCTCTGTATTGCCGGTGATAGTCATACTCCGCAAAAAGTTTGTAGGAGAAGTTTTCATTAAAGTCATCGGAAAAAAAGTTTTCGATCGTGCTTCCGTCCAGATCCTCATTCGTTCGCACCGAGATCCCGACCCGCGAATAGAGGAGCTCACCGCCAAAGCGCAGATCCGAATGTTCGGTTGCCCGGTATCGCAGACCGACGCCTATACCGCCGACATAGGTCTGCATCCGATTGTCAAGCTGCAGAAAGGTTCCGTTGGCATCGACCTGGCTGTCGCTTCGGACGTCGCTGTAGGCGAGGTCAAGGACCATAAAGACATTTGTGTTTTCACTCAGAGGCTCAAGCTCATAGCTCAGCGGAAGGTTGTACATGCGCATCACGGTATCGATCCGGGTAAAGCGGTAGTAACCGGAGCTCAGACCGTCCTGCGATGTAAAGACAACCGCTGCATTGACCGTGGCAAGATAGGCATCCTGAGCCAGCTGCTCGTTCAGTGTTGCCGCCTTCATGGATGAAAAAAGTAAAAAACATAAGAGTAATATGCGCATGTACTATTATACACACTAAGCAGTGAACAACGCAGGCGGGTTAACGGACCCTATACCGTTACGATCTGAGTCGCGATTTCAGGACAAGGTAACCCAGGACCCCTGAAAGCAGCGACCCCAGCAGAATCCCGATGCGCTCATCCGTCATATTGAGACAGGCCCCTTCGGCACACTCAAAGGCGAGAGAACCGATAAAGAGGCTCATCGTAAAACCGATACCGCCCAGAATGGAGACACCGTAAAGGTGAGCCCAGGTGAGTTTGTCGGGCAGCTTTCCAAGTTTCAAGACGATCGCCAACGCCGCAAAGCTGAAAATACCGACCTGCTTGCCGACAAGCAGTCCAAACGTAATCCCAAGCGTCACATTGTCGGTAAAGTCTTTGACACTGATTGCACCGAAACCGACGCCGGTGTTGACGAAGGCGAAAAGCGGCAATATCGCATAGTTGACCGGACCGTGCAGTGACTCTTCAAGTTCATGAAAGCTCTCTTTGTTGTTGCGAAGCGGGATCAAAAGCCCTACAATCACACCGGCTATCGTGGCATGCACCCCCGACTTTAACACGGCAGCCCAGATAATAATGCCCAGCAGGATATAGACGGTATTGTTGGTCACACCCCGCCAGTTCAGCACCATCAAGACGGCAATGAAGAAGCCCGAGACCGCCAACGCTGTCATGGTAAGGCCGTGCCCGAAAAAGAGCGCAATAACAATGATAGCACCCAGATCATCGATGATCGCCAGTGCCAGCAAAAAGACCTTCAGCTCTGCCGGGACGCGCTTGCCGAGGAGCGAAAGGATCCCCAATGCAAAAGCGATATCGGTCGCCATGGGAATAGCCCACCCCTGCATCCCGACAGGGTCGTTCCAGTTAAAAACACTGTAGACAAGTGCGGGGACGACCATACCGCCGATGGCCGCAAAGGTCGGCACGACGATCTTGGAGATATGGCTGAGACTCCCCTCCATCACTTCACGCTTGATCTCCATCCCCACCATGAAGAAAAAGACCGCCATCAGACCGTCATTCACCCACAGCAACAGCGGCTTTGCAATACTGAACTCATGGACACTGACAACGACCGGGATATCGAGAAAATCTTTATAGTAATCAGCATAGGAACTGTTCGCCAGCAACATGGCAAAGAGTGTCGCCATGATGAGTAAAACACCGACAGCAGATTCTCCTTTAAAGAAATCAACAAGAGATTTGTCAAGTATAGGCATCAAAACAGTCCTGATAGTTTATTAATCTAATGATACTTAATTCTTGCCAATAGAATGTAAAACCTTTACATTAACAGTATCGACAACAGATGGTCTTAAAGTAGATGTGGAGATGTTCGCCCCGAATTGCAAGGCGAACATTGTGGAAAGAGGGTTTAAATCTTGGAGATGATCGCTTCGGCACTGAAACCGAACTTCTCAAACAGTTGGTCTGCCGGCGCAGACGCACCGAAACTGTCCATGTTGATCAGCTCATCCGCAAGCTTGTACCACTCCAGACCGCGGGCTGCTTCGATGGCAACCGTCTTGGTACCCGGCTTGATAATAGTCTCCATATAGGCTTTGTCCTGCTCAATGAAGAGATCGAAACACGGCACTGAAACAACATTTGCCTTTATTCCTTTCTCTGCCAGCTTCGCCTGAACCTCAAGTGCAAGCGCGACCTCAGACCCCGAAGCCATAAGCGTGTACGTCGCATCGGCCTCTTCGGCCAAAAGGTAACCACCCTGGCGTGCAGAACCCGCAGCAGGTGCTTGCAGTATCGGCAGTGTCTGACGAGAACAGACAAATGCAGACGGAGACTTCTTCATCTCTAGCGCCTGCTGCCATGCCGCAACGTTTTCAGCCCCGTCAGCCGGACGCCAGACATAGAAGTTAGGCAGCGCACGGAACTGGGAGAGATGCTCGATTGGCTGGTGCGTCGGACCGTCTTCGCCGACACCGATGCTGTCGTGTGTCCAGACGAAAAACTGCTGAATACCGCTTAGTGCAGCGATACGTGCGGCCGGTTTCAGGTAGTCCGAGAAGACAAAGAAGGTTGCCGAGAACGGCATCAACGGGCCATACAACGCGATCGCATTGGTGATCGAAGCCATAGCGTGCTCACGGATACCGAAGTAGATGTTCTTACCTTTTGGAAAGACACCCATGTTTTTAAGTTCCGTCTTGTTCGACGGGCTAAGGTCAGCAGAACCCCCGATGAAACCCGGTATCGCTTTCGCAATCGCATTAAGA
Source organism: Sulfurimonadaceae bacterium (assembly GCA_041571435.1). GTDB lineage: Bacteria > Campylobacterota > Campylobacteria > Campylobacterales > Sulfurimonadaceae > Sulfonitrofixus. The sequence goes on from JBFFUI010000030.1 coordinate 13,821, forward strand.
ACAACCCCGTTGGTACCGCGTGTTGCATCCGCTTTTTCAAATGTCGGCCACTGGATACGGGAAAAGTCAGGGTTTTCAAACGCATCCAATGCTTCGTTCTGCTCCATCAATGGCAATGTCTTAAGGGAGTGTTTCCAGGCACGTTCAGCCAGATCACCCTCTTCGACAGCACATCTGAAACGCAGCAGTACATCTTCCGGTACGAAAAACTTTTTCTTCGGGTCAAAACCGGCGGCCTGTTTTGCCGCGGCGATCACCTCATCGCCGAGTGGCGCACCATGCGAATGGTGTGAGCCTTCAAGCGGGCCGGCACCTTTTGCAATAACCGTGTTTGCGATGATAAGCACCGGCTTTGTTGCCGCCTTTGCCTTGTTGATGGCATCGTCGATCTCATTAAAGTTATGCCCATCGATCTCAAGGACTTCCCAGTTCTGCGCTTCAAAACGTTTACGGATATCTTCTGAAATACTGAGGTCGGTTGAGCCTTCGATCGTAATGCGGTTGGAGTCGTAGATACAGATCAGGTTGTCCAGTCCAAGGTGGCCGGCCAGTGAACACGCCTCATAGGAGATACCTTCTTCAAGGTCACCGTCACCACACAGTACATAGACATTGTGGTCGATCACGGCAGCCGTATCGGAGTTAAGCTGAGCAGCGACATGTTTGCTTGCCATTGAGAAACCGACAGCATTGGCGACACCCTGACCCAACGGTCCTGTCGTGATCTCAATACCGGCCGTGTGACCATACTCCGGGTGACCCGGCGTCTTTGAGTCGAGTTGACGGAATTTTTTAAGATCTTCCATCTCCAGTCCATACCCCCAAAGGTAATAGAGCGAGTAGATCAGACCGGTAGCATGTCCTCCGGAGAAGACCAGACGGTCACGGTTCAACCACTCAGGGTTCTTCGGGTTATGCGAGAGGTGCTCGCTTAAAACGACGGCGATATCGGCAAGACCCATCGGTGCACCTGGGTGACCTGAGTTGGCAGCTTGAACCATATCGGTTGCTAAAAAACGGATGCTATCGGCCATCTTTTGGCGCATTGTATTTGACATTGTAATTCCTTTATCGGTGTCTATTGATGTACTTCGAAAGTATTGGGGAGAGTGTACGCTGTAGACTCTCATCAAAACTTTGCAACTGTTCTTCTATCTCTGCCGCCAGAACGTTGGCTTCACCCATCGCTTTTTCAAGGCCAAGCAGGGTGACAAAGCTGTTTTTCGCTTCATCATTGTTGGTGGTCTTGCCCGCCTCTTCATCACTTTGTGTCACATCCAATATATCATCTTGGATCTGAAAAAGCAGACCGACTTTGATCCCAAAATCATAAATAGGCCGCTGCAGCTCTTGTTGACCTGCGATGATCGCACCCATCTCCAGGGCACAGGCGATCAGTTTGCCCGTCTTGTTGATGTGAAGCATCTTGACCTGCTCCAGTGTCAGCGGCTGGTTCTCAAAATAGCAATCAATAGCCTGTCCCAACACCATACCGCTGACGCCGCCGTTATGCGAAAGGGAACGGATCAGTTTCACCCGTATCGCATCGGAAAACGGTGCGTTTGAGAGCACTTCAAACGCGTAGGTGTTAAGCGCATCACCGACCAGGACCGCTGTGACCTCATCAAAACGTTTGTGCAGGGTCTGATGGCCTCGACGAAGATCGGCATTGTCCATCGCCGGAAGGTCGTCATGAATAAGCGAGTAGGTGTGTAGAAGTTCGATAGCGTATGCCGCATGGTTGGCACCGTCAAGCAGAAGCGTGTTATAGGCGCTGACAACAGCTAAAAGGAGTTCAGGACGGAAACGTTTTCCGCCCGCTTCGAGCATGGTATAGAGTGCTTCCTCGTAGTGGGGATGAAAGCTCGAGGCAACAGGTCTATGTTCTGCTATAAATGCTTCAAATGCTTGCATCTCTATCCTATGTTTTTGGTACGAAATATTACCACATTAATAATGAAAGTTCAGCCCCAGCTCAACCGTTAAAGAGTGATCGGAAAGTTCGACGTTCTGTGTATTCGTCGTATCCAGGTTGTAGTTGCCCCACATACGGTATTTGTAGTATGTGCCCAGCTGCCACTCCAGGCTCTCTGACATACGCCAGAACGTCCCGACGCCGAAGTTCAGACCGACATTCGAGGCCCAAGACTGTGCATAGCTCTCCAACGACATGAACGCATAGTCCATACCGGCTTTGAAATACGGCAACATGGAAGAACCCCGTTCACTATAGGTCTTGATAATATCAAAACCGACACTGTAGAGCAGTTGGTTGCTCGAGCCGACACTCTTGCCTGCCGGCACCTCATAGTTGTAGATATCTTCGTCAAAATATTGAAGGCCGAAAAAGATATTGGTACGTACATCTTCACCGCTGTCGATACCGAGGTTGAGTTTACCGCCGTAGAGGATCGGGTTCATCGTGACATTTGCTGCCTTCGAATTTTCCTGTTCAATCCAGCCATAACCACTGTCAAGTGTCACACCCACGTATTGGCTGCCTGCTGCTTGAAGTGTCAAACCACTGAAAAGTACGCCGTAAAGTAATTTTTTATAATGCATCATCCGTCCTGAAACTGTAGTAAAAACATTATAGCTGGCAAAGGCTTGAAAAGAGAAGAGTGGAGTTGCCCAGCGTTACGCTGAGGCTGAAATAGATGTTTTATTGCAGCTGTAGATTAGATCTCGTCAAGGACATGATCAATATCATTGTCGTCATTTAACAGTACCACACGTGGCTTGTAAGCTTCTAGCTCATTTTCATGGTAGGTCGCATACGCCACGACGATGATCTTATCACCTTTATGGACTTTACGGGCAGCTGCACCGTTAAGACAGATGTCACGTTTACCACGCTCACCTAGAATAATATAGGTCGAGAAACGTTCACCGTTATTGATGTTGAGGATCTCAACTTTTTGACCAACACGCATTTTCGACGCTTCCAAAAGTTCTTCGTCAATAGTTATCGAACCGACATAGTTAAGGTTCGCATCGGTTACAGTCGCGCGGTGGATCTTGCTGTATAACATTTCAATAGTCATCGCAACTTTCCTTATCTGCCCATCTGCTTCATCATATCAGCAGGTGTGATTGGTGCATCCCAGAGTTCGTCCTGGATCACAAATTCTTCCACGACATTGCCGCCAATGATATGTTCTTCAATGATACGGTCAATGGCATCTTTGGTCAAACCGGCATACATCGTGTGTCCAGGCTCAACCAACATAACAGGACCAACATTACAGCGGTTAAGACATGCTGAACGGATTGGCTGTACTGTACCTATAATACCCTTTTGCATCAAAGATTGTGCTAAATGCTGGAACAGATCCTGTGTGTCCGGTCTGACACATGATGGTTTCGGCATTCCTGGAGGTGCAGATTGTTCGCACTTGAAAATATAAAAAGCCGGCTGTGGTATGCCCATTTTGTTCTCCATAAATACAGGTCAAATCTGACCTGTCTAGTAAAATTTTCGCGTATTATATCCAAACTCTTCAGTCAATTGTTTAGTTATGAATTTATACACATATATTTAAGATTCATTTTTTGCTCAGTCTAAGATGAAATTGCCTAAAATGGCACACAATCTATATTTGGAGCACCTGCAGTATGAGAATCTTATTTGTTCTATCACTACTCTATGTCTCATTATTTGCAGAAGCGGCAGGCTATATCGGTCTCTCTGTCGAGGACTCAACCGAATTTTTCGTCCTGAATGACAGAACGGTACATGCATCCACACCCCAATACAAGATCAAAGCCGGTTATGGCGACATCGGCAGCTATGCTGTTGAAGCCGCTTTCAGCTACATGGATTATGCGACCGATGTCTTCTCTTCAAAAGATGGTGCCGCGCTTATGCTCGATATCACGCTATTCAAAGGGTGGGATGTCGGTTACAATCTCTACCCCTACCTTGACGCAGGCATTGGCATGGGTAACATGAAAGTCGAACGTCAACTGGAAGACTCACTCGCCTTCAGCAGTTTTAACTTTGGTGGCGGTATCCGTTATGTCATTAATCAGACATACGATTTTGACCTCGGTTTCAACTATAAGATCCGTACATGGCAGACGGTCTCTTTGGTTTCGGAAGGTGTGAATGTCACATCCCACCTCGTCAATCCATATATCGGTATCAACTACCATTTTTAAGCGAGAAACAAGATGAACTATCTACAAGCAACCCTACTCTCTTTCAGCCTCGTAACCCTGATGGTGGGGTGCGGTACAGAATCTGATGAGCCACCGTTGGTACCTGAAATCATCTCGATAGAGATCGACGGCACCGATGTCAACAGTAGCCTGCACTCGATCATCATCGATACTGATGAGCCGCAGCTCAGCGCGACAGTCACGTATGACGATGGCAGCAGCTCTAGAGTGACCTATCAACTCGACTGGGAGTCCAATAACATCGATGTGATCACTGTCAATAATGGTCTCTTAACACCTGTTGCGAACAGCGGTTCGGTTGCGATCTCGGCTTCGTTCAGAGACAAGCTTTACACCACTATCGACAAGAACATCACACTCATCCCCCTGACAGACATCAATATCACATCGCCATCTTCGGACCTGAACATCTCATATGCCGATGTAAATGCCTCGGTCGACATCAATACAACAGGAAGTTATACACTCCAGGCAAATGGTACCTTTGAGGACAATGAGACAGTTTTAGCGATCAGCAGCAACATTGCATGGACCAGTTCCAATACCACTGTTGCGACAATTGATTCAGCCGGTCTGATGACAATAAAGCAAAATGGAACTGCAGACATTAATGTCTCTATGTATAATGAAATCAACGCGACACTGGAATTAAACGTCAGCCTATAATAAAGAGAGATTTTCAGCCAGCACTTCAAAGGCTGGATGTTGCTGGAAGGAAGAGAATTCTGTTATTTCGATGCCAAGAGTTCGCGTGCGACTTCTCTGTCATCAAAAGGTAGTTTTTGGTCATAGATAAGCTGAAAAGCTTCATCACCCTTCCCTAGGATCAGTACGATCTCGTCGCCGCTCTGCTCTTCTATCGCTTTGGCGATGGCATTGCGGCGGTTGACATCGACAAAGACCTCTTTGGTGTCGTCGATGCCTTTGAGTATGTCTTCAATGATCTTATCGGGATCTTCACTGCGCGGGTTGTCACTGGTCACATAGATCTTCTTGGCGAACTTTGCCGCAACTTTGCCCATCAACGGACGTTTGGAAACATCTCTGTCCCCGCCTGCACCGAAGACCACCAATACCTCTTTCTCTTTTAAGGCGTTAAGGACCTGCTCCATCCCATCGGGGGTGTGTGCAAAATCGACGATAACCAGAGGCTCTTCGCTCACCTTCTCCATCCGTCCGCTGACTCCGCCAAAGTTATCGACAACCTCACAGATCTCGCTCAACTTATTATCGGTTACCAGGTGCACGGCGGCAATGGCTGCTGTCAGGTTATAGAGGTTAAAAAAGCCATGCATCGAGCTGTTGAAACTTTCGACCTGTTCGAAGTGTTTGATGACACCGCTGACACCCTGATTAAGAGAATAGGCCATCACTTTATACGTTGCCGGGTTTTCCGCTCCGTAGCTGTAGGCATTTTTATAATTAAACTCCGCACGCGGCTCATCTTTGTTGATCAGTTTCTTGCTCTCGTCAGCAAAAAAACTGTTTTTGACATAGATATAGTCTTCAAGGCTTTTGTGATAGTCTAAATGGTCCTGCGTGATGTTCGTCAGGATCTTCAGTGCGAACGGGATACCCTCTATGCGCTTTTGGACGATCGCATGTGAGCTTACCTCCATCACAAAATATTCACATCCTGCTGCAACCGCCTGATAAATGTGTCGATACGTGTTTAAGACACTCGGGGTTGTCAGGCTCTTGCCTTCAGCGACCGTATCGTTCAAGAAGAACCCTCTTGTGCCCTGCATCGCCGCCTTATAACCCAGATCCAACAACATAGAATAGATCGCACTGGCTGTCGTTGTCTTGCCGTTAGTACCGGTAATCCCGATGATCTTTATTCTGTCCAGACCAAAAAGAGGTGCGATTTCAGAAGCATTGATAATAGAGTGTGCCCCGTTTTGTTTGGCATCCTCTACATAGTTCTCATTCTGTTTTGTTTTGATAAAAGCGGTTTGGGCGTCACACTCCTTCGAGTTTTCAGTGACGTAACGAAAGGGTTGAGATGGGAGCTCAATTTTCAACAGTTTTGCCTTTGGCTAGACGGCGAAGCAGTTTGCGCAACTGCTTATCGTTAGGATGAACGGCTAAAGCCCCCTCCAAATAACTTAATGCCATCTCATGATAATTATTTGCCATAAGCTTATCCAAGAAGTCCACAAAATCATCTTTTTCAGTAATAATGACACGGGTTGAGAACATAATATTTTCAAAAATACGTCTAAAATCACCCTCGGTATTAACAAGTTCTTTAAACTCTGAGTACAAGATACCGTCTTCATATTGGACACGTTCCAAAAGAGGCTTTGAGATGATTTCTCCAAGCTGATCCAGTGTTCCATCCATGGTCTCCAGGATTTCTGAAAGAATGATATCTGCCTGTTCCGCATCGTCTTCACGCAGTACAGCATAGTAGTCAAAGAGTGCTTCTGCACCACCTTCGCCGCTCATGGCCATCTCTGCCAAAATAGCACCGTTATAGGCCTCTTTTGACCCTGGGTAATCTTTTAATACCAATGCGTATGAGCGCAATGCCTGCTCAAACTCTGATTTTGAAAAACTCTCATTCGCTAGAGCAAGAGTTTTATATTTGTTAACTGTTTTCATAACTCTTCCTTTTTGCAATTATTTATATTGTATCAATCTGGTTTTCCATGCCTTGAGGGACATTGATAACAGAAAGCTCCGGATGGATATCCATACGCAGTTGGCGTTCAACACCGTATTTCAATGTGTTTCCAGCACTGCCGCAACCGACACAAGCACCTTGCAGCTGTACATAGACTGTACCGTTCTTTACGGTTAAAAATTGAATGTCACCACCATCAAGCGCTAACGACGGACGTACTTTATCTATCGCTGCTTGAACTGGTGTGACTAACTCTTCATCTGTGAATGGGATCATATAAAACCTTATAAACGGGCGGCTCAAGAACCGTCCTATTTTCTATTCATAAAATATTCTAAATGCGCTTAACAAGCGCTAAATGATGGTAGGCGGCTCTTGGGCAAAGCTTTTTGAAAGAATTACAAAGGGCTGGAAAGTGCTTTAAACGGTACCCATTATCTGCATCACATAACTCGGCTTGCGCATACCGACTAAGATGTAATCAATGTTTTCCTGGGCCTGTAAAAAGTCAAGTGCACACTCTTGAAGCGGTTTATCACACCCTTGAAGTTTCTCTTTTAACTGCACCTTTGTCATCTTTGTGCACTCAAATGCGACCATCCTTGCATACTCTTGCAAAAAGAGGTCTAACGCTTCAGCCAAAAGATCGACCACTGAGGGGTCTATCTCTTGTAATGTTTTTTGAAGGTGTGGAATAACCTGTACATGTAAAAACTGGTCGTACTCGCCCACAAAGCCAAAACGGTGTTTGACATCATCAAGCTGCGCGATCAAGTTATGGATGCTTTGCAGTGCTTCATCGTCTGTCATCTCCAATACTTCATTGAGATGATGGTAATAGTCATGCGGTTCACTGTAACTGGCCAGACGGAACATAAGGTTATTAGCCTCTGCATTTAACGGACGATTTGCCAACACACGAAGCCCGTTCTTTTTAGCCCACGCTGCACATTTCAGCCCTTCCGTCTCAAGCAGGTTAATCGGAAGCTGTACCGTCGTAAAGTGGTGCTGATCACTTCCCGCCTCTTTTGCCGCGCGTTTTGCTATCACGACAAGGTCTTCATAAGGCAGGAACTCAGGGTCGTTACTCGCTTTTGAAAACGAGTTCGAGCTTATGCCGTAACTTTTGATTCGACCACTCTGCACCTCTTTTTCCAAGGCGACAAACGCTTTTTCAATGCGTTCAAACATTCTGTCGAGTGTCTCGTTGCGGTCAAGGTCATGGTTCATGGCATCGAGTATAAAATACTCCGGGTTGTGAATAAGATAACATCCTAACGCGTCCATGTTAAGACGGTCAAGCGACTGTGTCAACTGGTCTTGCATAAACTCCGGCGAGATACAGTGGTAGATATGCTCCGCGTACTTGACGATCTCCGGAAATGTTTCACCCTCTTGAACACGCTGAAGCGTTGTGCCTTGGATGTAGCCATACTTGCTGACGATCTCGACATGTTCAATTGTCTTGGTCGGCATCGGTTGAAACGCCAAAGCGATTGCCCTCTCTGCACCACCGTCCATGTAGTTGGTCGATGTGTCGATAAGGTCAACCCCCTCTTCGACCGCCGTCTTGATCGCCTGAAGATGTTCCGGGTTAAGGTCACTGACCCTGTAGGTTCCAAATCCGATTTTAGCCACAAAATTTCCTTCTCTGAATGTTGGCGTAATTATAACTAATTAGTGAATAGTGAATAGTGAATAGTGAATAGTGAATAGTGAAAGATAGCGAAAAGCGCATATTACTCTAAACTGTAAAAGTTTCAGGTTTGGTGTAGATTGTGTTTAACTCCGACCGAAGGCGTGCATTGGCACGTTGAGTGTCGAAGTTGGACGCAAGATCCGCCGAAGCTGGAAAGTTTAAATAAGCCTAGGCTTATTTAAATGGTTTCGCAAGGTCTTTTTCGATTGCACCTGGTACAGACGCAATAGTCATGAACTCGCCCATCGTAAGTCGCGGATAAGAGATCGCGATCAGGTACTTAGGCGCAAGCATCTTCGCTTTACCGTCTTCGATCAGGATCGTGTACGGCAGAATCTGCGAGTTTTGGTAACCGATCTTCTTAACAAACTTCGAGGTCTTCTTGCCTACGGCATAGCCAAGCAGTGTACGACCTTCTCCGATTTGAAGTTCAAAGACAAGCTCTTTGCCTTTTTTATAGGCTTTTGCTTTTGCAAGAAGCTCTGCGTTGTCACCTTCGCCAATCACGGCAAACTCATCATAATATGGCATACCCATCATGAAGTGGTAACCGGCAAGACCGTCAAACGCCCATTGGTCAGCTGAACCTTTCAAGTCACCGAATGCATCGGTAAGACTTTTCTGAATCGCTAAAGCAGCCTGGTAATCAAACTCATCCTGCATAAACGCTTTACCGAAGTAGACCGGGTTCGTAATACTGATCTCTTTCTTTTCATTATTGACCAGTAGACGAAGTACCGCGGCGAAACCGCGGTCCGCTTTGTCTGCTGCAGATTTCATTGCCGCATTGGTAAACACAACCGAGATGTATTTACCTTTCTTGTCAACTTTATAAGCTGCCAAGACGTCGAAACCGGCTTCTGTAAGCTTCGCTTGCGCTGCATCAGCGTCAACATAAGCACCTAGAAGATAGGTACTTACATTTTCTTCCGCTGGCTTTGCCGTCATGCTGTCAGAAGCTGCCGCCTCTTTCGATGCGCATCCGCTAAACGAAAGCAGCAACGCTGCGACTACAAAGGCTAAGAGTTTTCTCATATACTTTTAGCTCCAAGACCTTCCATGATACCGACGATCTCTTTGTCAAGTGTGTGGATAGCGTCGACCTTTTTTGGATCTTTAACGCCCATTACAGCGATCCAGTTTTCAAGTTTCGGCATACCGATAACCAACTTGTTGCTACCTTTTTCAATATACATGTACATTGAACATGGAGCAAATGCACCGGCATCCGGGCGTGCATCACCTTCCTGACCATCTACAAGGTTAAACACACCGTTTGAGAATGTGAAGTGACATAGTGAATAAACAAAGTATGCATCGTACTTGTCAAAGTCAAGTTCAAGGTCAGTATATGCTTCTTTGAAGTTTTTGTAACCGGCAATGATATATTTATTATCTTCGAATGTTGCTTCAAACTCTTCTTGGAACGTGTCAATGAACTCAGAAAGCTCTTCCGGACGCTCAAATGTTAATTCAAAGTTCATCATTGGGTTAGGCGTAAGCTTGTCGTACTTAACGATCTCAACTTTGCCGCCAAGCTTTTCATCAACAAGTTTGTCAAGTGGCTCAAAGATCTTAGTAAACTCGGCACGTGTTGCTTTGTCCTGAACGCCTACGATGTCCAGCATCGTGTTTGGCGTGACGTGACCGACACGTGTATTCTCGTCGCCTTTCACTTTGTAGATATGAAGGTTGAACGGGCTGAAGCCACCTAGTTCAGGTGCCTTTAGAAGTAGTGGACGAAGTGCTTCATCTGCTGTCATAGAAAAGAAACCAAGGTTATCCAGGTTAGTTCCGCCGTATTTTGTCGCATACGCGTCATTGATACGCTCATGTGGATCAGAAAGAACAAAACCGATACCTTCCATATCGTTCTCTAGCATATCCATATACTTTTTCTCTACTACAGTAGCCGCTTTCTCATCTTTAGATGGGTTTTTAAGCATACTGTCCTTGATAACATTAAAACGAACGCCGTCTGTCGCCATTGCAAGTGTAGCTGCAAGGCTTAGTGCTAGTGCACCTGTTACTAATTTTGAAAACATGAATCTCCTTGTTTTTAGCTTCTTGTGTTTTGGACACAAAAATTTTTGCTGGGTAATTTTATCACAAATGTATCAACCAAACATTTATTAAACCATATTTGCATATTATTTTTTACAAAATGTAGCATAATGGCAACATCTTAAATTTGGCAGAGTATTGTTTCAATGACTGGTATAAATGTAACAAAAAGTTGTGAAGTGATTGTGTATTATCCCATGAGAGAACAGCCGATGGCTATATAACAATGGATGGGTAAGAAGGGGCAACCACACATCGGTAGTTACACACTTCTATGAGAGTTAGAAGTTGTAGTTAAGACCTACAGAGACACTTGTTTGTGAATGTTTTGTCGTAATATCTTGACCTACAAAGTTTTTGTAAGTATCTTCGACCTCCGGCGCGTATGCGACAGCAAGGTCAACAGATGTTTGTTTATCAAAACCGTATGTACCACCGATTGAAGCGTGAGATTCAATTGTAGCTGGAAAGCCTAGAAGGTTGAACGTATTAATCATACCACCTGTTAGGCCGTTACTTCCAGCTGCGTTATCTTGCTCTGATATTGGGCTTGAAGCATAGTTATAACCAATGCGCACTGCCCAAAGGTCTTGCGAATATTGATAACCTAGAGCAATAACATTTTGATCATCCCATGCGAAATCTTTGTACCCTTCTGCATCTGACCATTTGATCTGCTTGTAATCAAATGCAATTGTATTCCCCGCGATTTCGTAACTAATACCTGCACCAACTTCTGCCGGCGTTGATAATTTGTCATTTGTATAAGCACCGCCAGTCATTGCACCTGCAGCTGTTGACAGAACACCCTTGTATTCCATGTCGATTTGTGACTTGTATGAAAGCCCCATAGTAACGCCTGCAATCTCATAGGCTGCACCAATATTTATTCCAAATTTAAGGTCTTGACCAACGCCCGAGCCAACTGTCATAGGCATTGTAGCACCCCCAAAGGTACCTGTTTGCATCCAGTACATAGCGTTTTGAAGATCTGCAGACATTGCATAGTTAATATCCAAAGCTCCATATTGTAAAACTGGCGTGATACCAACACTAAAGTTATTTCTAGCATACACCAAAGGTACACCAAACTGCATGAGCTGAAGGTTTGTAACCATATTCAACTGACCTGTATTCGCAGCATCACGGTAGTCGACACCCATACCGGCTGTCCCCCACATACCGACACCCCAGTAGAAGTTGTCATTGACTTTAGTAGCCAGAGAGACCGACGGAATAACACTCATATCTGCTTTGCTTGTAGCAGTACTGGAGCCATCGCTAACACCAGTAATAGTACCGGTACCCGTGATACCTGTTGGAACAACTAGACTATTTGTACTTTCGACATCAGGCATAAAGACTGTGCCGCCAAATTGTATTTCAGTCCCGTTGACTGATGAGATCAAAGCTGGATTAACTAGCGCAGACTCCGCACCATGTGCCATACCGATCCCAGCACCGGCCATACCGCGTGCTTTAGCACCAACGCCGATTAGATTTGAACCATTGGTAGCAAATGCAGACGTTGCACCAAGGACCATTGAAGCTGCTAGAGCCAGTTTAATTGTTTTTGTCATTTAATTCTCCTAATAATTGATAAGTCGCAAGTCGAACACTCAATTTTGACTTCGCCCATTATAGGTCTGTAAAAAAAAACTAAACTTAAAAAGAAAATGGCATAAATGATACTTTTTTATGATTATCATCAAAAAATTTAATCTTATAAGACTACTTAATAATTATTATATAAACAATAGCAATATATGGCTACTTTTGCATTTATTTTAATATAAATATTCATATATAGTTAAAACTAACAAATAGAGAAAATTTATTCCAGACAAAACAAATATAGAACAGTGTAGTAATTCTCTACATACTAACCTTCTATTATTTATACAAAAAAAGCTGTTGAAAGTTCAATAGTTATTACCAGAGAGGATACTCTAAACTGATTTACTAATCGATTTCGTTTGAAATTTTATGGAATTTGGTCTGAGTTAAGATGTATGTGATAGAAAAAATATAGAAGTAACTACCAGATCGGTAGTCACTCTACAATCAAAAGATTAGAAGTTATAATTTAGAGCAGCAGTCAATGAGATCTGATCATTATTTGCCGTAATTTCACCAGCTGGTGAACCTGGCATCCATGTATTTGCTGGAATATCAGCACTTGCAGAACCTGTTCCATATACGAAAGCACCATCAAGTGATACTTTTTCAGAGAAAGCATATGTACCACCAACTGTATAGTGGTTTTCTGTTACAGCTGGGAACATTGCTAAACTACCAATAACTTGGTTAGCTGACACACCACCATCTGCGAAAGTACCGTCAATATCAGTCGGTAGCGGAGATGCTCCATGATTATAACCTACACGTACTGCCCATGCATCAGCCGCAAACTCATAACCTAATGCAAAAACATTTTGATCATCCCATGCAAAATCTTCAAAACCTTTTGCTGAGCTATAAGCAATGTTTTTGTAGTCAACAGCAACTGTATGATTTTTTAGGAAGTTGTAAGAGACACCAGCTGCAATTGTTTGAGGTGTATCCAGTTTCGTGTTTGACCCTGGTTGGCCAGTCATAGCAAGACTGTCAAAAGTATTTTTAAAATCGTGCGTTACAGCTGATTTATAATCAAGACCGATAGTTACACCAGCAATTTGATAAGCAGCACCTACTTCAGCCCCATATGCAATATCAGTTGTAACACCAGTACCACCCATTGACAATGCACCATATTCGATTATTGGAGAAAAGCCCAAAGACAAGCCGTCAACTGGCATCCATGCCAATGGTACAGAAAAACGCATCAACATAAGGTTGTCATTTGCACCAGATGGTACTGTTGTTGCAGGTGATTCTCTATAATCAACACCCATACCGCCAACACCATATAGTGCTAGTCCCCATGCAAAATTATCATTCACTTTATCAGCTGTAGAAACTGCAGGAATCATACTAGCATTAGCTGTACTGCTTTCAGTTGTATTAGCTAAAGTTGGTGATGTGAAATCTGGTCCTTCAAAAGAAACATCTGGTGAAAAGTAAGTTCCACCAATAGATACTTCTGTACCCTTAGCATAACCAATAAGAGCCGGGTTGTTGAAACCAGATTCAGCACCTTGGAACTGAGCAACACCTGTACCACCCATTGCGCGAGATTTTGCACCATATCCGATTAATGCAGTACCATTTGTTGCAAATGCAGAAGTTGCACCAAGGACCATTGAAGCTGCAAGAGCCAATTTGATTGTTTTTGTCATTATGTAATTCTCCTAATAGAATTGAAAAGTTGAAAATCCGAGCTCTCGAATTTTTACTTCGTCCATTATATGCGAGTGAAAATAAACTGAAACTTAAATACAAAGCAATTGATATAGTTTTTTCTTATAAGATATAAAGTTTTTTTTCATGTTACTTTCATTTTACTGATAAATTTATATTAATTATTATAAAAAAGCCTCCAGAGGGCATTTTTTTAACATTATTTAACATTATAGCTATTGAAAATTCATTATGAAAGATATATAAATGTTATAAGAGCAACTAGTAGGATGTGTATATTCGAAACATATGAAATAAATACACTTCGCTTTGTAATAATCAGGATGAGCGTGATTCGATCAGAAAGGTGTTACTACGTGCCCAAAAATATATAAGTTATCTATCAATAAATCATGACATAATCCTATGCAGCAATACGTATTTTCTTTTGCAGTGTAGATGAAATGATATAAATCAAACACTATGATTTAAAAAAAGTTCGAAGAGATGGTATAAACAATGAATTATGAAAACTGAATAAAGTAGATGTAGATAGTGAAGTGGTAAATGAAGGAGCATTGAATACACAGACTATAGCGTGAGAATGTATGGTTATAAAGCTTATGAAAAAATGATTATAAATGAAGAGAAATGAGTGTGAAAGATTAATCCGAGAACTAGGCGGCGACCTACGTTTCCACACCTGAAAGGTGCAGTATTATCAGCGAAGGGAGGCTTAGCTTCTGGGTTCGGAATGGAGCCAGGCGTTTCCCTCTCTCTATAGCCACCTAGACAATC
>JBFFUI010000031.1:0-28075 GCA_041571435.1 Sulfurimonadaceae bacterium
AATCTGCATCTTGAAGCCGTTACAAAAGAGTTTACTACCGATGTCGAATTGGTCGGTGTCTTCAACCCGAACCTCGGCAAACCTATCATCGATCTGCGTGCTCTCGCGGTCATGGGCATTGTCGATGCCCTCAAAAAACTCCCCTTCTTTCTGCGTCTCAGCAAGCAGATGCTTGCCCTGGTTCCCGAAGTGGACAAAGTGCTTTTGATCGACTCCAGCGGGTTCAACCTCCCCCTCGCAAAAAAGATCAAAAAGAAGTACCCGGACAAAGAGATCATCTACTATATCCTGCCGCAGGCGTGGGCGTGGAAGAAAAAGCGGATACCGGTCCTGGCAAAGACGATTGACCACCTTGCGTCTATCTTGCCTTTCGAGCCTTCCTACTACCCGAAAGGTGCTCCGATCGAGTATGTCGGCCATCCTCTTCTCGATGAGATCCCGCAGCTTAAACAGAGCCGTTCTGTCGGTAACAAGATCGCCTTTATGCCGGGAAGCCGAAAAAGCGAAATAAAAAGTCTGATGCCCCACTATATCGCGCTGCAAAAAGAGCTGCAGTGCGAAGCGGTCCTGATCGTCCCTGAGCATTTTAAAGAGAAGATCGGTGAACTCTATGGGGATATTTCCAACTTTACGATCGCTTACGATGCCCATAAAACACTCTACGAGTGTGACTTTGCCTTTATCTGCAGCGGTACAGCGACACTTGAAGCCGTTTTGATCGGGACACCTTTTGTCCTAAGTTTTATCGCGAAAAAGGTGGATTACTTCATCGGCTCCAGACTGCTTGACATCGAATATATCGGTCTTGGCAACATTATGTTCGACAAGTTCAAACATCGCAGTATCCATCCCGAACTCATCCAGGACGAAGTCACCTTGGAAAACCTGCTGCGTGCCTACAGAGAGATGGACCAGGAGAAGTTCTTTGACGATGCGATACAGCTTCGAAACTATTTACAACACGGCAGTTCCAAGCGTGTTGCACAAATCATAGAGGGTACAAATGACCATTAATTTCAGCGCGAGACAACGCCAGTACGAAAAACACAAAAGCACCATCGACAAGTTGCTGCTCAAAAGTATCACGCAGGAGAAGGCAACCTGCACCGAGAACACCCTGCAGCTCGAAAAAGATATCGCAGCGTATGTCGGCAGCAGAGATGCGATAGTCTGTAACACGCAGTTCAACGCTTTTATCCTGCTCTTTATGGTCCTGGACCTTCATGCCGGTGATGAAGTCATCACGTCACCGCTGGGTTCGGGCATTGCTGTCCAGGCGGCCCTTTTTATGGGTGCCCGAGTGATCTTTGCGGACATCAACGAAGCGGATTGCACCCTGGATGTCGAGCAGGTCGAAGATGCGATCACCGAACGTACCAAACTAATCATCCCGGTCTCACCGTTCGGCAATATCGCCGATATGGCTGCTATAAACGCTTTGGCCGAGCAGCACGATCTCTGTGTCATCGAGGATGCGGCAGAGAGCTTCGGCTCCGCGCAAAACGGAAAACGCTCCTGCCGACTCTCCAAACTGGCCACAACCTCATTTTATCCGGACATGCCGCTGCACGGTTTTGGTAACGGCGCAGCGCTCTTTATCGAAGATGACACACTCCGGGCAAAAGCCAGACTTCTCCGCTCTCAGGGAAAAGACAACGGTGATTATAAAGCCGTCGGCATTGAAGCGTGCATGGATGAGATCCAGGCAGCCGTTGTCGACTATAAACTCTCCATCTTTGATGCAGAGATCGACACACGAAAAGCGGTGGCAGAGCACTACACCAAGCGTTTACAGAGCAGTGATATCATCTTGCCCACCTTGCAAAACGACAGCAACTTTGCCTTCTATCCCATTCGACTAAACGACCGCCAGACTGTTGTCGAGAGACTCTCCCAAGCCCGTATCCAGACAAAGGTACCGTTCAGCCGACCACTGCACCTGGAAGAGGCATTCACCTTTATGCCTTATACCCGCGGCGATTTTCCGGTCAGCGAAAAAGTGGCGAATGAGCTGCTGCTTATCCCTTTGAACGCCTACTTGACAGCGCAAGAGCAAGAAGAGATCATTACGCTGCTGCTGCCGGCATGACCCCACACTAATTTCACACTAAATCTTTCTATACTCTAAATAGAGAGGAACTAAAAAAGTTCTTCTCTGAAAAGGGTGCATATGAAAAAAATTTCGCTTATACTCTTATTGATCACCACATTTTTATATGGAGGCTCAGATGAGATCGATTCTGAGCTTCTGTTTACAAGTGAAAACTTTGTCCATGATCATGAATCAGCGTATGGGGTGACCAACAGTTACTCTTTCCTGGTTGCCAAGCATCAGATCCATGCAGATGACTGTCTTCTATTTTATTACGGGACCAAGGTAGGGTTTGTCATCGGTGACTACACGGCAGAGAATGGATTCGGTCCGCATATCGATAATTTTGCGACTATTATCAACACCAACCTTGGCATAGATTATGACCTAAAAGCGTCTCAAAAACTGAGTTTTGAGGGGAGCCGTTCCCAGGATGAGTATACCGGGCATGTCGAAAGCTACGTAAAAGTCGGCTATCGCTACAGATTTTAATACTCCATACACTCCCCGCTCTGCAACATCGATGTTTGAATAGAAATGAACCCTATCTATCAATAAAAGTAATATTACACTAATACAAAATCAAAAGCATTTTTTAAAATGATATAATTTATAATTATTTTTATGAAAAAGATTGTATTTTTATCGCTACTGACATCAACACTGTTTGCGGAGCAAAAACATGATATTTTTGATTTCTTTGTAGATCAAGATGTTAAAAAAGTCACAAACAAGTCAGATTTCGGCAAATGCAACACTTACTCACTGCTCTTTGCCAAACACTCATTGGCCACAGAAGATGCAAACCTCCACTTTTTTTACGGTGCTAAAATGGGGCTTGTACAAGAAGAGTATACAAGCGAAAACGGGTTTGGGATCCCCTTGAACAAACTCGGTGCCTATTATGCTGCTGCCGTCGGAATAGAATACGACTTTGGCAAAAACGCGCTCTTGATGGCAGAAGGTCTTCGCTCAGAAGATGAAGTGCTTCAACGTTCAGAAAGCAAGCTCAAACTGACCTATACCTACAATTACTGATGCGTTCCCTCATCCTCTGTTATCTGTGATAATGCTGCTGTCATCTCTTTGATATTGTAGACACCGACCAAACGTTTAATCGTCTCACCGCTATTCTTCATGAAATAGAAGGTCGGCGTACCGATGTAGGTCAGACCATGGATCTCATCATCATGGACATCGAGATAGAGGGGGATGAAGTGTTTCTCCAGCTCTTCGACCAAAGCTGCATCCTCAAAGACGATGTTCTCCATATACCAGCAGGCATTGCAGTTCTCCTTGGAGAGCATGATCATCACCCCTTTATCCTCTTCTTTGGCCTTCTCAAAAGCTTCAGCATAACCGGGGGACCAGTTAGGAGCACCAAAAAGTGCCGTTGCCGTCAGAAGAAAAAGAAGTAAAAAAGACTTCATGGGATTTTAGAGTTTGTTGAGATGGGCCAAAAACTCTTCAGGCGGACGATATCCGATAATGCGTGCATGTTTGAGCTCTTCTGCATCTTTGAAGAAGAGAATACCCGGAGGGCCGAAAAGTCCGAACCGCTTTGTCAATTCACGCTCTTGATCACTGTTTTCAGAGACATCGGCCTGCACCAGGACAAACTCGGTCATCTTTGCTTTGACACGCTCATCCGCGAAGGTAACATGCTCCATCTCCTTGCATGAGCTGCACCACTCTGCCGAAAAGTCCAATATGACCGTCTTATCTTTATTGGCCTGCAAAACAGCGTCCAGTTCTGTACTGCTGTGGATAACGATCCAGTTGTTTGCACTGCCCTGTATCGCTTCACCCTGAACAACCGTTGTGCTTTTGTTCGTAAACTGGTCCAGCGGTGTGAACATTGAGGTCGAACCGCTAAGCGCACCGGTAAAGAGCAAGGCTCCGTAGACGATAAAAAGCACACCAATCGCTTTCGTCATGGCATGCCATCCGCGTTTGCCGGCTTCCAACGGTTCAAGGGCACCCATGTAGACGGCAGAGAACATGAAGAAGATCGCCCATAATATCATGGTTGCCTCATCCGGCAGAATACGACTCAACATCCAGATCGCAATCGCCAGCATGACCGCACCAAAGACATGGGTCAAGGTATCCATCCAGCCGCCAGGACGCGGCATGAACTTACCGGCACCGGCACCGATCAACAGCAGCGGCAGTCCCATACCGATACTCATGACAAAGAGTGCTGTACCGCCAAGCAGTGCATCGCCAGTCTGACCGATATAGATCAGCGCACCGGCCAATCCCGGTGCCACACACGGTCCCACGATCAATGCCGACAGAAAGCCCATAACGGCAACACCGAAAAAGCCGCCCTTTGAACTCGCACTGTCCGAAGCAGACGAAAGCTTTGACTGCCATGATGCCGGCAGACCGATCTCATAAAAACCGAACATGGAGAGCGCCAGTGCAACAAAGATCAACGCAAATCCGACGATCGCCAGTTCGTTCTGAAGCAGTACCTGAAGGTTTTCTCCAAAAATACCGGCCAGGACACCGGCTATCGAGTAGGCCACTGCCATCGCCAGGACATAGACCAATGAGAGCATAAACCCTTTCTTGGCACTAATGTCTTCACCCTGTGAGACAATGATCGAAGAGAGGATCGGGATCATAGGGAAGATACACGGTGTAAGGGAAAGGACAACACCGATACCGAAGAAGATCACCAAGATGGACCAGACAGAACCGCCTTGAAGGGCTGCTACGATCTTATCTGTCTCTGATGTTCCAAAGTCGTCGGTTGCTTCAGGCGTGTCGACTGCTGTATCCGCTTTCGTTGTCATAGCAGAAAGGAGACTCTCAGAACCGCCCGAAACCGGTAATGAGGCTGTTTCGATCTCTAAGCTAAACTCTTTTGAAGAGGGTTCGTAACAGAGCCCTGCTTCCGAACATCCTTGATAGCTCATCACAAGCGTCACGGTCTCTTTCTCTGCTGCAGCCGCACTTTTCGAGAAATTGATCACGGCATGGATATCTTCAGGGTAGATCATATCGCCGTCATGATCAACCGCTTTATTGGCTATATCCGTCTTGGCGATCTTGAGGTCAGATTCGCCTTTGAGTGTAAATTTAAACTTGTCTTGATAGACGTAAATCTTATCACCTAACTTTATCGTCGCTTCGACACTCGAACCATCAACGACTTTGGCAGATGGCATAAATGCCTCATCCGGCATTAAAAACTTGCTCTCGGCAAAGAGAGAGACTGCCATCAAAAGTAAAGTAATAATTTTATTCATATCTATCCTTGAAAGTGGTTGTTATCTTAGAATGCAGAAAAAGCTGATAGCAAACCCGGTAATTGCATAATGCTAAACGGTCATTTTCACGATTGGTGAATGACCTCTTATTATAATGAATCTGTAATTCAACTCATAATTACAACATAAATTCACTAGTATTCTACCAAATTCTTTTTACTATTTTAATGTTTTAAGACCTACGTTACCCATTTACGCTATATTTTTAAAAAACCGAGGAAGACCAAGATGCCGAACCGTCTGCAGAAAGAAGATTCACCCTATCTACAACAACATAAAAACAATCCTGTCGATTGGTATCCTTGGTGTGACGAAGCCTTTGAGAAAGCAAAGAGGGAGCACAAGGCGATCTTCATCTCTATTGGCTACAGTTCATGTCACTGGTGTCATGTCATGGAGCACGAGGTCTTTGAAAATGAGAAGATCGCCGCGTTCCTGAACGAGCACTTTGTTGCCATCAAGGTCGATAAAGAGGAGCGTCCCGATATCGACAAACACTATCAGGAAGTGCATATGCTTCTCAACAGACGTGCAGGCGGCTGGCCGACATCGATCTTCTCTACCCCGGAGAACAAACCCTTTTACGCTGCGACCTATATCCCTCCCGAACCGCAGGAGAGGATGATGGGCTTTATGCAGCTTATCGAGATCATCGCACCGAAGATCGCAGAAAACGATGAAAAACTTTTTCAAAATGCTGATGAGATAGAGAACTATTTACAGCCGGACAGACGTCCCAAGGAGGCCAAAGCACTCCAGCTCAACATTATTGACAACTTCTTAAAACAGGCACAGCACAACTATGATGAGGCCTATGGCGGTTTTTCGGTCTCACCCAAATTCCCGCACGCCTCGACGCTTAACGCACTGCTCAACATTGCCGTCATCGAGAACAACAAAGAGGCTGAACAGATGGTACGCCACACCTTGACACAGATGCAGCTCGGCGGGATGTATGACCTGGTCGAAGGCGGGTTCTGCCGTTATTCAACCGATGCCCAATGGCTCGTTCCCCACTTTGAGAAGATGACCTACGACAACGGCCTCTTGATAGAGCTCTACACCAAAGCTGGATTGCAGCTTCACGACGAACGGCTGTTGACAACGGCAAAAGAGAGTGCCGACTTTATGCTTTCCACCATGGCTGAAGATCACCTCTTTTACTCGGCCAGCGATGCGGACACGGAAGGTGAAGAGGGAAAATACTTTGTCTATGATCTTGATGAAGTCACAGAATGCCTCAGTAAAGAAGGGTATGACGAGGAGCGGATCAGAGAGATATGCGGTGTGCTCTCTATCACGCAAGATGGCAACTTTGAAGGGCATAATGTCTTGCAGTTGAGTGTCGATGAACGTCCCGAGTGGTTCAGTGATGTCATGGGTCTGCTACAGACGATCCGTCAGAGCAGACGCTACCCGTTTATCGACAAGAAAGTCCAGGTCTCCTGGAACGCCAT
Organism: Sulfurimonadaceae bacterium; assembly: GCA_041571435.1. Taxonomy (GTDB): domain Bacteria; phylum Campylobacterota; class Campylobacteria; order Campylobacterales; family Sulfurimonadaceae; genus Sulfonitrofixus. The sequence goes on from JBFFUI010000031.1 coordinate 6,831, forward strand.
GATGGTCACTGCGCTGTTTACCCTCTCGGACATCGAGCGGGGATATCTGAGCACAGCAAAAAGCCATCTAAATGCCCTTCTTGAGACAATGTTCATTGACGGCAAACTCTACCACTCGACGCTTATCCACAAAGTGCCGAAAGTCGAAGCCTTTTTGGAGGACTATGCCTATCTTGGACGGGCATTGATCAAAGCCTATGAATCGACATTTGACGAACACTACCTGATCTTGGCGCAGCAGTTTGCAAACTCGGCTTTGACAAACTTCTTCGAAGAGGGGCGCTGGTATTTCTCCAAAGGCGAGTTTGTCACCGAAGCCGATATCGGCGACAGCTCGTATCCCGGTTCAGTCGGCGTCATCGTCGACCTGCTGTTGAGCCTCGGCAGCCTGGTCGATACGAAATACCGTCATTTTGCCTTCAAGACCCTGGAGTACTACTCTGTCAAACTCAGCAAGACACCGATCTATTTCCCTTATCTCTTAGACCAGGCCCATCGCTATATGAAAGAGGACCGCATCATCAAGGGGAAAAAAGAACGGCTTGAAAAAAGCATGCCGGAACTCGCGTCACTGACCTATCCCTATACAACACGTTATGCGACGGATGAGAGCGATGGCTTCACGATCTGCGGGATCAACAGCTGTTTTGCCAACACCAATGACGCACACCAGATCGATACGCTTATTCAGACCTCCTTCTAAGAGCATTTACTGCTCGCCCTCTCTTTTTTACATTTCTTTAACACGTACAGGAATATAATGAATCATCAGGACGGATAAAAGGGAAGAGCCAATGGGAACAAAACGTGACATCATCGACAGCGATCTCAAAGAGGGTGAAGTTCTAGAAGAGAACATTCATAGTGATCGTCGCGCCAAAAACAAAAAAATGGGCAGCAAAGAGGATAAACGTCTAAAAAAAGGGGACAAAGTACCTGTCTGGGTTAAAAAAGAGGTCCTGGAGTATGAAGAGGAGCTTCGAACGCTTCAGATCGAACTGTTGAAACTGCAAAACCACATCAAAGACAAAGGTCTTAAACTTCTTATGATCTTTGAAGGGCGTGATGCTGCAGGGAAAGGCGGGACCATCAAGCGTATTACAGAGCATCTTAACCCGCGTGGTGCGCGTGTCGTCGCCCTCGACAAACCTTCGGACACCGAAAAGACACAGTGGTATTTCCAACGCTATACACACCACCTGCCGAGTGCTGGTGAGATTGTCCTCTTTGACCGTTCATGGTATAACCGTGCGGGTGTGGAGCCGGTCATGAACTTCTGTACCCAGCAAGAGCATAAAGAGTTTTTGCATGAGGTCCCGGAATATGAACGCATGCAGGTCAATTCAGACACGCTGCTTCTGAAGTTCTATTTTTCGGTCTCCAAAGATGAACAGGCCCGCCGTTTCCTCAAGCGCAAAACCGATCCGCTTAAACAGTATAAGCTCTCACCGGTCGATGCGAAGTCGCAACAGATGTGGGACAAATACACCATCGCCAAATACTCGATGCTACTGGCCTCGCATACCGACCATGCCCCCTGGACGATCATCCGATCCGACAACAAAAAACAGGCACGCATCAACTGTATCAAACATATTCTTTCCCAGATCGATTACCCTAAAAAGATCAAAAAGTCGCTGCTGAAAACGGATCCAGCTATTTTGATAAACGGCGATCAGGAGATAAAAAACATGGAAAGCAATATGTCGCTGAAAAAGCATGACACAAATGGGTAGTGGTAAGTATTTTGTCAAGCGAAGCGGTGACAAACTGCACGCAGATTCGATAAGGTAGCTTTGGTGCAGATTGTGCAAAACATCTTACCGAAAGCGTACACCAGGTACGCCAAGCGTTAGATTTTTGTGCAAGGTGTACCAAAGCTAGCTTATTGAACTGCCTTGGTCTTTGGCGACTTCGGTCAACAGATCGCCCATCTTCTTCGCCGCTTCGATCATCGCCTCATCGCTGCTCTCTTCTAGCACCATACGTGCAATTGCCGGCAGGATATCGACATAAAGCGCGCGTGAATCATCGAGGCTCATCTTGCCCTCTTTGATGTTGCTGCCGGTCGAGTGCAGTACCATTGCCAGACCCAGGAAAAGTTCATTTGAATCGAGTTCCAACTTTGCCATTGTACGCCCTTACAGAAATGCGAGGATCTCTTTTTCGATATCCTCTTTTTCTATGATCGTATCTTGTGCAATCTTCTTCTCAAACAGCTCGCTGATCATTGCCGGAATCGAGATGTTCGCTTCCTTGGCAATCGATTTGAGCGCATCGATATCATGGGCATCTACCTCGCCTGTCAAAGCATTGGCTATCGTCGGCGAGAACTTTGTCCACTCTGCCGTCGAGTAGATGATGCTTTTGAGCGGTTTCTCACTGCAGGTCTCATACGCTTTGAAACAGGTTGCCGTGTGCGGGTCCATCAGGTAACCCTCTTCTGTAAACGCTTTTTTAATGTACGCTTTGCCTTCTTCACCGTTACAGAAGTCTGCTGTGAAAAGCGCCTGCAGTGCTGTCAGTTCGTCAGCAGTCAGCTGATAGACCTTGTTGTTGTCAAGTTCAGCCATCAGCTCTTTTGTGCGCTCGGCACCGAACAAATCGTAGATGACACGCTCGACGTTTGATGATTTGAGGATATCCATCGCCGGCGAGGTCGTAGCGATAAGCGCTTTGTTGCGCATGTCGTAGACACCTGTCTTGATAAGCTCCGTCAGGACATTGTTCTCATTTGAAGAGATCACCATCTTCTCAACCGGAAGACCCATCTTTTTGGCGTAGAACGCTCCCAGGACATTACCGAAGTTTCCGCTCGGTACGTTCAGATAGACATTCTCGCCCATCGTGATCGCCTTTTGTCGGACCAGCTCAAGATAGGAGTGGATGTGGTAGATGATCTGGAAGATGATACGGCCGAAGTTCACGGAGTTGGCTGCGGAAAGAGAGATGTTCTTCTTTTTCAGCTCCGCCTTGAAGGTCTTTGATGCCAGCAGGTGTTTCAACGCTGATTGCGCATCGTCGAAGTTCCCTTTGATACCGATGACCTTCAGGTTTGCCGCATCTTCTGTGACCATCTGAAGACGCTGGACATCGGATGTCCCACCATCTGGGTAGAGACAGGCGACCTGGACTTTGTCGCGGTTTTTAAAGGTCTCCAGTGCTGCCGGGCCGGTGTCACCGCTTGTGGCTGCCAAAATAAGATAGTTCTCATCACGTTTTTGGGCGATCGCTGAGAGCACTTTTCCAAATGGCTGAAGGGCCATGTCTTTGAAGGCACGGGTCGGACCGTGGTAGAGTTCGCTGACATAGAGGTCCTCCTTGACCTTGACGACAGGAACCGGGTTTTTCGGATCATCGAAGTTGTCATAAAGTGCCAGCGCTTCGTCAATGACACTTTCATCAATATCGATCTCAAAACGCGTCAACATATCTTTTGCAACGGTCTTGTAGTCACTTTCGAGGTGTTTTTCTAAAAAAGCTTCCCCGAGTTCAGGCAGAGACTCGGGAACATAGAGACCGCCAAAAGAGGCGATCGGGCTTAAAATAGCTTGTGAAAATGTGACTGACGCCGGGTGCTGGCCGTCATTACCGCGTGTTTCAATAAAGTTCATAAACAACCTTCTTAAATAGTGGCGCGATTATAACAAAATAGCGGTTATAAAACATTTGCATCCTCTTTTACAGTAGAAACAGCCCTTGAATCCACTATTCTCAAACAGAATAGTCTTGCGCCGAGTTTTGAAGCGACGACCACACATATGCGCGGTGCCATGCGTCCCTATCTTCGATGGCAGCTGATCACCAGAAAACGGCGCTCATGTACCCCACAACATGCTGCCTCTCACCTGAGGTATCCGCACTGGAACGATGGTCAAGCAGTTCACTGTGCAGCCCCAACGCCTTTGCCGCTCGGACCAACGCCTCTATGCCGGCGTAGCCGCACGCTTCGCAACCTTGTTTCAACACGGCCGGATCGAGCGTTTCGACACCCTTCTGACAGACAAGATCACGTTTTTTCGCCTCTTTTTGCGAATAGTAGTGGCTCAGGTCACTGCTGACGACCACAAGGTTGTCCGGATCTTTTAAGAGATACGCCATCATCTCGGAAAGCGCTTGCGGCGACACCTCGCCATACACCAGTTCAATCACCTTTTTCTCCGGCATATAGTGGTTGATAAACGGCAGCTGCACTTCCGTACTGTGTTCATTATGGTAAATTACATCCATCTCCTGCAGTGCAAACCGCTGCTTCATTTGGTCAAGATACCCCATATCACTGCGCAGGATGCCGCATGGCGTTGCAAAAGCTTCATAGGAAGAGGCACTGATACCGCTGAAATAGGTGTCATGGCTCGGTCCGATGAGAATGATCCGTTTCGCCCTGCTCTTTATGGCTGAACGATAGGCAAGATCTGCCGTATAGCCGCTGAAAACATACCCGGCATGCGGCACGATGATGGCACGTGGCGTATGTGTGGACACGGCCTTTTTTGCATGTTGCGCCCTGTTTCTGAAGGAGGCGAACCTGTGTTCGACGCCAAGGCACTCTTTTGGATAGAATCGTCCAGCATTGGGTGTGGGCCGCCGGCTCAGTTCATCTTCACTGTATTTATCAACACGGTAACGATAGATCCGAGGGTGCTCTTTGAGACAATTTGTCTTCAGACCTGCTTTTTCGCACAAGGAAGCGAAAAACTGGTCAAAGTCCGGAATATCTTCCCATACCTGAGGCAGGTAGGTCGCCTTATGCAGAAACGTCTTCAGGATGATCCCATCCCTGCCGACAACAATCTCTTTGCGAAGTGCATCAACGCTCTCATAGCTTATGCGTTCTGGCGGCGTCAGTACCGAGACTTCAACTGCGAGACCGGAGAGTTCCCTGCGCTTGAGAGAGAGAAAACGCGGATCGGAAAAAGCGGCTGATCTGCTGTTTGAGACAAGGTCATCGATAAGCGGACGGAACGCCTCCAGAGAGCCGATGCAGCCGCGCAACCGTTTGTGCTCATAGAGTGTCACAAATGTAGCACCCTCTTTTGAGAGATAGGGGTTGGCTTTGATCAGTGCGCGCTTGTCATAAAGCTTTCGGCCGGTAAACTCGCTTACGATCGTATCACGGGCGATCCCTGTCAGAACTGACGTCTTGGACTCGGCATAGAGAGAAAATGACAAAAGAGAAACAAAAAGTATTATCCGGCACATCATCCTAATATAGTACTGCAATATACTAGAAAGAGTACTTATTGACGTGTTCTGTTATCCCAGTGCGTTCTGCGCCCACTGCAGATAGGACTTGGCCCCTTTTATGACCGGCAGTGCAATGATCTCGGGTACTTCGTACGGATGCAGCGCCATAAGCCGCTTCTCCGCAGCCTTGTAGTGGGCTTTGTCTGTTTTAATAAGGAGCAATAGTTCCTCATCCTCGCAGAATTCACCGTCATAGATGTAAAACGACGTTATCTTTGGCACAATATTGACACAAACGCAGAGCTGCTCTTCAACCAGCTTTTTAGCGATCTTTTTCGCTACTTTTTTAGTCGGTACCGAACACTGTATCTGAATCAGTTTTGTCTTCATGGCTAAAGCGTGATCTCGGTTCCGATACCCTCTTCTGTGAAGAGCTCAAGCAACATAGAGTGTTCGATACGTCCATCGATGATGTGCGCCTTGTTGACACCGCCGTCGATCGCTTCCAGACAGGCGTCGACTTTTGGCACCATCCCGCCGTGGATCGTTCCATCCGCTTTGAGCGCGATCACATCATCTTCAGTCAAAGACGAAAGAAGTTCCATCTCTTTGTTCAAAACACCCTCTGTGTCCGTCATAAAGATAACTTTATCCGCCTGAAGGGCCTTTGCGATATGGGCAGCAGCAAAATCAGCATTGATGTTGTAACCGGGGTGTCCAAGCTCTTCGTCGGCGGCGATCGGTGCGATGACCGGGATAAACTTTTCATGGATCATTCTATGGATGACGTCAGCGTTGACAGAGGTTATCGTACCTGTAAGTCCCCATTTTGCGTGTTCTTTAGGCTCTGCATGCATGAAGTGCGCATCTTTGCCGTTGATACCGATCGCTTTGGCACCGTGTGCATTGAGCAGAGAGACGATCTCGTTGTTGACCTCGCCGCACAGTACCATCTCGACAATGCGCATCACTTCCGGTGTCGTAATACGTTGACCGTCCACAAATTCGGTCGGGATATCCAGCTTGGTCAGCATCTCCGTAATACGAGGCCCGCCGCCATGGACGACAACAGGACGCAATCCGACCAGGTGCATCAGTAAAATATCCTCTGCAAACTTCTCTTTGAGTTCAGGCGATGTCTGTGCAGCACCACCGTACTTGATGACGATGATCTTATTGTTAAACTTTTTGATAAACGGCAGCGCCTCTAAGAGGGTCTGTACCTTTTTTGGCTTACTCTTCATTACTGTTCTCGCTTTTAGAAATAGTATTATGGACGTAGTCATCTACCGCGTGTGTGAAGCTTTCATCCAGTTCAAGACTGAGATCCATCAGGCTCACGGGTAGACCGAATTGACGAATTTTAACGTAATCTTTTAAAGTCACCAATAAACTGTCTGCGCCTGTTCGTGCCAAAATAGCGTCAAGTTCACTTTTCGTGAAATAGTGGTGATCTTCAAAGTAGACCTTGTCGACAACGTCGGGAAGATAGGGGTCCAATCTCTCGGCTCGTGCGATCGCGGTGACCAGGACCATCTTCTCTGTTGCATCGATCAACTTGACACTGCGCTTGAACGCCACGCCTTCTTGGATGACCAGCGCATCTTTTCCGCGCCATAGCCGCTCTCTATAAGGACCGGCTGGCAGGCAAAAACTGTTTTTGGAGGCGACCTCGATCACAATGTCCAGTTTCTTGATATGGTGTTTGTTGTAGCCGTCATCCAAAAAGACAACGCTGCAGCCCATCTCTTTGGCTTTTTCTATAGCTCTCTCGCGTTTTTCGCTCACGATCACGACTGCATGCGAAAGCACATTGGCATAGAGCATCGCTTCATCACCGCTGACATCAACATCGACCAGGACACGTTTGCCGTCAGAGACGACGACCATCCCTTCGCTTTTTCTGCCGTATCCGCGAAGCACGACAGCAGCCTTTTCATAGCGCGCTGCCAGGGCGGAGACAATAGGTGTCTTGCCGCTTCCACCGACAGTGAGGTTACCGACACTGACAATGGGGATCTGAAAATCCTCTGGCCGGCTGTTTCTGTATCGCAGGTTCATCACGGCACAATAGAGCAGACTCACAGGCCAAAGCAGCAGTGACAGAAGTTTTTGTATGAGGCTGGGCGCATAGAGATAGCGCTCACCCCACAGCGTCAGTGTGTGTTTCAAACCCGTGTTTTGGCAACTTCTTTGATTGCGTCGCAGATGTAATCGACCTCTTTGTCACTCATTGCCGCATAGATCGGAAGAGAGAGGATCGATTGGTAGTTGCGAAGTGCCACCGGGAAATCATTAATACGCAACATATATTTGCTTTTATAGTAGCTCATCAGGTGCAGCGGAATGTAATGAAGGCCCGTCGCAATCCCTTTTTTCTCCAACTCGCGTGCAAAGGAATCACGGTTTTTGTCAATTTTGACAATATAGTTGCTGAAAGCGTGGTCCTCTACGACAACCGGCAGAGAGATATGTTCAACCCCTTTGAGTTTTGCATTGTACCGTGCTGCGATCTCTTGCTGGCGTGCGATGGTCTGGTCTTGTCTTGAGAGCTGCACATCGATAAATGCTGCATCAAGATCACTCATGGTGTATTTATTCCCTATATCCGTCACGTCATAGATGTACTCTAAGCTGTCTTCGTCTACAACCAGGGCATGGTTGCGAAGCAGTTTCGCACGCTCCATGATATCCTCATCTTCCGTCACCAGCATACCGCCTTGACAGATACTCTTTTTCAGATGCTGTGAAAAGCTGAAGCAGGTGATCGCAGCACCGGTAGAACCGATCTTCTGACCTCTATAGGTCGCACCCAGTGCATCACCGGCATCTTCGATGATCTTGATCCCGTAGATCTTGGCGATATTGTAGAGGCGCTCAAGGTCCATCGGCTGTCCCGCCGAATGTGAAACGATCACCGCTTTCAGCTTCTTGGACTTGTTGTCATCGAGGTAATTTTCCAGTTTGTCAAGATCGATGTTGAAAGTATCCTCATCGATATCGATAAAGGTCGGCTCCGCATCGAAGTGGCGTACGACTTCGGGAACAGCCGGGTGGGCGTTTACCGAACAGAGGACTTTGTCACCGCGTTTCAGGTCAATAGCGAGCATTGCAAGATGCAGCGCCCCTGTCCCACTCGAAGTTGAGACAGCATACGAAGCCCCGACATAGGCTTGAAAGTTATCTTCCAGATCCTCGACAGCGTAATAGGCGTCGCCGTTGAGGACATCAATGATCTTCTGTTGTTCTTTCTTTCCAATGTCCGTTCTGTAAAATGGGATTTGCATCTTCTTTTCCTTTATAGAGTGATATCTCGTGGATAGTTAAAATCGTGATTGATCGTTCGTGACGTGAGCTTCGCGATCACCGGCATCTTGCGCTTAAACTGGTTGCGGTAGATCCGGGTGACGATCAGCTCGACGAGCTTGGCATCATGCCCTTCTGCAACCAGTTCCTCTTTCGTCTTGCGCTCTTCGACATACGCCCGAAGCGCCGCGTCAAGAACAGCGTAGGTGTAGCCCAGTTCCTCTTCATCGCTCTGACCTTCCCAAAGGTCAGCCGAAGGCGGCTTGTCAATGATGGAGGCCGGTACGCCCAGATAGCGTGCCAGCTCAAACACTTCACTTTTGTACAGGTCGCCTATGGGGTTGATCGCCGAAGCGAGATCCCCGAAAAGCGTACCATACCCCAACATCAGTTCACTCTTATTGCTGGTACCGAGGACCAAGGCCCCCTCTTCTGCAGAGACATCAAAAAGTGTCGCCATACGCATGCGCGCCGAGAAATTCCCTTTTCGCAGATTGCTCATGGAATCTTTCTCGTACGCTTGCAGAAGCGGTGAAATGTCGCAGGTAACCGCGCGCATCCCGAACTTCTTGACCAGTTCATCCGCATCATCCAGTGAGCTCTGCGATGAGTAGTGTGAGGGCATTTTGACACAAAGCAGATCGTCACCGAATGCTTTGTGTGCCAAAACAGCCACAACCGCCGAATCGATACCGCCACTAAGTCCTAGGACAGCTTTGGTAAGACCCGTCTTGCATACCTCATCGTGTAAAAAACGGACGAGATAGTCAGTGATCAGCGCATATTTGCTCATCAATAGCAACCTTAAAATGAAACTTAATTTATTATATTATATCTAAGCTAGATTATTAATTTGTTTACAAAGATTTAAAAAATTTTACGTTTAGCAGTGATGCCCGTCAAGGATCTTCTTCATCTCATCGCAACTGAAGCCCGCCTCTTTTCGCGCCTCGATATTGACCCCGTTTTTCTTGGGGAAAGCGCCCGGTGAGTACTTTTCAATGATCGCAAAAAAACTGTCAGGCGAGACACCCTCTTGTTCACACGCGTAGTGGAACCACCGGTCCCCTTTGTGCACATGGTCGATCTCTTCGGTCAGAATCACCTTGAGGGCGGCCTTGATCTTCTCCAGCATCGGATCGCTCGGCAGGTTTTGCAGACGTTCGAGCACGGCAGGCGTTGCATCCAGCCCGTTGGCTTCCAGATAGCGGGGGACGACCGCCATGCGATCGAGGAGGTTCTGCGTCTTATAGGAGGCTTCGAAGAGGGAGTTATGGACATCAAGATCACCATACTTTGCCCCCAGCTCTTCAAGCAGTGTGTTGAGCATCTCAAAGTGGCGTATCTCATCATCGGCGACTTCAAGCCAGTCGTCATAATAGGCCTTCGGCAGACCCTGAAAACGGTAGGCATGGTCCAGGGCAAGGTCGATCGCACTGTACTCGATGTGGGCGATGGCATGAAGCAGTATGACCTTCCCGTTGTCGGTGGTCAGCTTTCGGCGTTTAGGCACTTTAAGCGGGGGGACCACATGACAGAACGCGGCATAACTCGGCGCCGTAAAGAGAAGGGGCGTGTAGCTCTTTTCAAAGATGACCTCACCCGCTTGATAGGCGGCATAAAAACGGCGAAATGCCGCAAATTTTTCTGAAGGGTCGCTCGTTGTCAGGATGGTCTCTAGTGATTTATAAAAATTCATAGGTATAATTTTACCAACATTATACGAAAGAATTTCAATGCAGATCAAAGTTCAGCCTATGGGCATGTACCAAACCAACTGTTATATCGTCACCGTCGACGGCAAAGACTTCATCATCGACCCCGGTGTCAACGCCACAGAGTGGGTCAAAGCCAATGTGACCCACCCCGTTGCGGTGCTCAATACCCACGCGCATTTTGATCATGTCTGGTGCAACCAGGAGGTCAAAGAGCTCTTTGACATTCCGCTCTACACTCCCAAAGATGACATCCCGATGTTGACCGACAACACCTGGGTACCCGAACTTCCGCCCTCTTTTCCCGATGTTGCCGTCGAAGGTGAAGTCTCCACACTCCAAATCGAAGGTGTAGCGGTGACCTTCCGTCACTTCCCGGGGCACTGCCCGGGCTGCTCGACCATAGAGATAGAAGACGCCATGTTCAGCGGCGACTTTATCTTTGAGCGAAGCATCGGCCGTACCGATTTTCCCTACTCCTCACCGCACGACATGGCCGACTCGCTCAAACGCTTTATGGCACTCGATTTTGACAAGACTATCTACCCCGGCCACGGCGGAACGACCAGCATCAAAGCCGAACAGAAGAATGCCCCTTACTGGATCCAAAGCCTGGAATAGAGAATTTTGAATTTTGAAAAGATGGCGCAGCTCATCTTGGAAGCACAAAGTCTAAAAGTTTCAGATTTCGAGGAAACATCGCTTCGCGAGCGGTACCCTTGTTTTGGTGTAAGTTGTGCCGGACTAAGGCCGAAGGCGTACTAGTGTGCGTCGAGCGTGCCGCGGTCCGGTGCAAATTGCACTGCAGCTGGAACTTTTACCAGGCGCGGTAGTAGTAGCGGTTCAGGTCATACAACCCCGACTGTACCGGTTGACTCCTGTCAAAATGTGCCTGAAACCAATCATAATGGGTCCAGAAGTCGATATCACTTCGGGCGACACCGTAATCAAGCAGCTTTGCGATGTATTCGGGCCTGTCCTTATAGTTCTCCAGCAGATTAAAGAAGTCCGGAAGATCTTTTTCATTGACCACGAAAAAAAAGTTGGGGTATGAACCGACACTCCCTTCGATAAAGTCCGCCCTGTCTTTTGTCGGATCGAGTCTCTCTTCTTCGGCAAACATGGCATTGACGTTGTCGTGCCAACGGTTGAGAACGATGGAGAGGACCGTCTCCTCCCCGTTGGCATGCTTAATCCGTATATAGGCCAGATTGGCGTTATACCCGTTGATCAACTCCATAAATGCCGTGCCGGAACGCGACACCACGCGAAGCGCTTTAAGATAATCCTGCCGGCTCTGATACGACTCCGGCAGAGCATCCGGCACACGCTCTCCCCTTCGAAAATAGTTTTGATCGAAACGGATATTGGTTGCTTTGTCGATATGTTCATCGACGACCTTTTCGATAAACTCCTGTTGATAGTTGTCGCTTTTATAGTCTATCTTCGTCTCGCCAAACCACTCCAGTTTTTCCAGATCGTTAAACGCATCATCGCCCATATACCATGACTTCAGAAGGTCCACGCGGCTCGTTTTGGGCAGGAACGAGACAAAGTTGGCTTCGCCTTCTATACGCAAAAAGTCCATATAACGTCTAATATTGGCCTGATGCGCAATATTGCCAAAGACATCAAAACCGGCGACAAGCGCATAGTAGATACGTTCAAACTGCGGGTAGTCGATGACCCACATCGTTCGCGGCATCTGTCCCAACACCCCTTTATGCACCGAGGCGCTGTCAAAGTGACGATAGACCGTCAGAATGGGGCTATGCTTCGGTGCGTCACCTTTCCATATCCAATCCATCGATGTTCTTGCACCATGAAAACTGTACAGTTTGGTTTTGTCATACATGTATTGGAGGTAAAGCTCTCTGTAGCGGTCACTGAAGGTACTGAAGAGCCCGATCGAGCTCCCCTTTTCTATCGGTATGCTGAGATTGGCCGCCTCTTTGGTGAGGAAATTAGGATTGTTCACCGTAAGATCATATTTCGGATCCAGGAACATGATCCAGAAGTGGTCATGAATGACATTCAGCGCGATCTGACCTTTACAGACCGGCCCCCGGATAAAGGTACGCGTGATGTACTCGCTGTTGTCCAGGAGAAACTGGTAACGCGATGCCGGCGGTATCTGGGCAAAGTTCAAAAACGGGTTGGCGCTTCGGACCTGGTCATAGTCCATGACATGCGGTGTTTCAAGCCAGGGCGTCTCTATGAACAGTGCATTGATCCGACGGTATTTGTCCGCCCCCATCTCAAAGACGATGTGGGTCTTATGGACGATCGTCGAATGGATCTTCCGGATCCGATAGTAGAAGGTTTCGACACCGGGATCGTCAAAAGGACGCACACTGGGGATCACCTCTATCATCTGCGGCGAAGGGCTCTTTGAACGGACGATCTCATAAAACTCGCCGGGTGCCTCCGGGAAGTAAAGATGCGCGATAAAGAGATGCTCGTAGAGGTACCTGGCCGTCATGACATGTTTGGCATCGGGCTGATTGAGAAAGGCTTCCCACCGCTCTATAGAGAGCTTTGCCGCTTCACTCGGTCGGACAAGTTCGGCCTGCTGGGACGGAGTCGGGCCCTGTGCCCCCTGTTGGAGCCAATGCAGCATGGTCGTATACTCTTTTATAGAGAGCGACGGAAAGCCGAACGGCATACCGCGGTTGGGATGTTCGTCCATAAACTCGGCCAGCTCTTCACCGTTTTTTGCACAGGTCTGATCGGCAACATCCTCGGCATGATACTCGCCTCTGCTGATCGGCTCTTCCATCTTGGCTCGCAGCAGATGGGCCATGATCGTGTTGTTAAAATTCCCTTTAGCCGTGTTTTCCGTCACCGTATAAAAGCTTTTGGTGCGCCACTCATCCGTTGTCTCGGCATCCACAAAAAGACGTGTCGGTCCCTGCGCCTTCAAACGGTCCAGGTAGACGATCTCTTTTGACGCACCGCGGTCAGCGCCTTCAAAGGAGCTCAGCTTCAACTGACAGGGGGAGTTGTAACAGGAGTGGCAGGTGACGCAGCGCTTGTCCAGGATCGGCTTGACGTCCGTAAGATAATCGATCTTCTTTTCCATCCGCTTGACCTGGATCGGCGCCGGCGGGTCATACGAACACCCTCCAAAGAAAAAGGATGCGCAAAGTGCGATCAGGACAAGGTTTTTCATCTTACCCCTTCAGCACATGCTCTTGCGTCACATAGGTCTTGAAACTGCCCGTAAAGACATCTCTGCCGTGACAACGGCCGACGACCTCGACCACCGCCTTGGCACCCTCTTGTTCGACGATCGTCGCTTCAAAATCGATCACATCGCCTTTGACGCTTGGCGCTATGAAACGGCATGTGCTGCCGGTCAACACGACATTGGGTTCATTGACGGCGCACATCGCTGCAAAATCAGCCGCTCCGAAGATAAAACCGCCATGGATCAGCCCCGCTTCGTCCGCCACCATCTTGGCATCCGTCTTAAGCTGCACCTTCGCATACCCTTTGGCAAGTTTTACGACCTCACCGCAGAGCTTTGTGTTGATCTTCAGATGGGTACTTTGCGCCATTAGGTCTCCTTGGGCTTTTTGATGAGTCGGACATAGACCCGTTTGGGTGCAGGGTACCCTTCCACCGTCTTGGTCGCGTCATTCGGGTCCAAAAAGTCCTCGAGGCTTTGCCCTTCGATCCACTCTGTCTTGCGCTGCTCCTGCGCACTTGTCACCGAGGTCTCAAGCACCTCAAATGCGCTGAAACCGGCACGCAGGCACCAGTTTTTGAGTGCCGGGATCGTCGGGACGAAATAGATGTTGGGGATCTTTGAATAGGCCCCCTGGGGACAGAGCGCCATCTCTTCATCGCCATCGATCATAAACGTATCCAAAATGACCTCACCCTCTGTGTCCAGCCCTTTGTAGAGCTGTTTGAGCATCGCGACAGGATCGCTTCGGTGGTAGAGGACCCCCAGACAGAAGATCGTGTCGAACTTCTCTTCATAATAGGGCAGATGTTCCACGCCCAGCAGTTCGTACTTTATCGCTGTCTTGGCAAAGTGGTTGATAAAATCGAATTGTGTCTTATAGAGTGCCGAAGGGTCAAAGCCGACAAGAGAGGCGGGGTTGTCCTCCTGCATGCGAAAAAGGTAGTAGCCGTTGTTGCAGCCGATATCGGCAACGCGTTTGCCCGCAAGCTCAAAGTGCGGCCGCAACAGGTTGTACTTCATAAAACTCTGCCACTCGGTGTCGATGAAGAGGCCGAAAAGATCAAACGGCCCTTTTCGCCACGGCATCATCATACGCGCGATTGATTCGATCTGTTCATGATCGACGCTCTCTTCCGTCTGCAAAGCGACCGTATCTTCCAACGAAACTGTTACGTCAATATTTGGCAGTGACGCCAACGCCTCACGCAGCGGCTTGATGTTTTTCCATGTCATCCATTTTTCACGCTCTATGCGCAGGGCATTCAAATCCATTGTGTTCTTTCTGTGTAGATACCTGTATTTTAGCTAAAGCTTGTTAAAATCCTTTTCATGCGCATCGAAAAAAAAGCAACAGTAATTTCATCATCAACGGCAGCACTGCTCGTCACGATCAAGATAATCGTCGGCATCATGAGCGGTTCCATCGCCATTCTCGCCTCGGCCATTGACTCTTTTCTGGACCTTTCCGTCTCCATATTCAACTATTTCGCTCTTCACCAGTCCGAGAAAAAAGCGGATGCCCAGTTCAATTTCGGACGCGGCAAGCTCGAAGCCATCGCTGCCGTTATGGAGGGGACTATCATCTCCATCTCCGGGGTGTTTATTCTCTACAACGCCGTTGACAAGCTCCTTCACCCGAAGGCTATCGCCTACATGGACCTGTCACTTATCGTGATGGGAATCTCCATCATCGTGACAAGCGCACTCGTCATCTTTTTGATCAGTGTGGCCAAAAAGACCGGTAACCTCGTTATCAGGGCGGATGCACTTCATTATCAGACAGACCTCTACACCAACGGTTCCATTCTGATCGCTCTCGGTGTCATCTACTTCACCGATTTTCAGATCATCGACCCGATCCTGGGTATCGCCATCGCCATCTATATGGTCTATTCGGCCTACCCTATCATCAAAGAGGGATTTTTGATGCTGATGGATATCTCCCTGAATGAAGATGAGATCGAAAAGATCGAGGACTATCTCTTAACGGTCGACAACATCAACGGTACACACCATCTCACAACGCGCCGTTCCGGCTCCGATATCTTTATCACCGTGCATGTGGTCTTCAACATCTCCATTTCACTCTTTGATGCCCATCGAATCTCTGATAAAATAGAAGAAGGGCTTCAGAAACTTTTTAAGGACGAACGGGTCCACTCGATCATTCATATGGATCCCTATGATGACTCTGACGTCAATGTAGATGCCTACTAAACAAAAAGGAAAAACGATGACAAACAACAACCTACCCTACAGTAATCCGCTGCATGGAATATACAAAAAGATCGCACTTGTCGCACTCTGCAGTGCTGCATTGACGGCGAACCCGTATGAAAGTAATAAAGAGGAGCTGGCCTCCGTCGTAAAGACAGGCCAGGAGGTCTCGGCAACACTACTGAAAACCTTGGGAGGAAACCTGCAGGAGAAGATGAAAGCGGGTGGCCCTATGGCGGCTGCCGAGTTTTGTACGACCGAAGCCTATAACCTGACAGAAGCTGTCAGCAGCAAATACGGCAAAGATATAGAAGTTAAACGTATCTCTCTCAAAGAGCGTAATCCGGCCAACCAGGTCAAAGGTGAGGAGAAGGCTATTTTAGAATCTCTTGACACCTTGCAAAAAAGCGGTGTCATACTGCCGCCATACGTTGTCGAACGCGTCAATAAAGAGACCTATAAGTTCTACAAGCCCTTAGTGATCAGCAAGCAGGTCTGCCTGAAGTGTCATGGTGATGTCGGAAAGAACCAGCAACTCTCACAGTATCTAGCAGAGACCTACCCGCATGACAAAGCCACCGGCTATAACATGGGCGACCTTCGCGGTGCGGTGGTCGTCACCATTAAAAAGTAGGGAAACGCCCCTACTCCATACTTCGCTCAAATGTATCGCTCGACATTGCGTTAAGACGACGTTCAAGACGGTCGATCACATCAAGAAGCTGATGCGAGATCTCAAGCAGCTCATCATAATATTTTCTGGCTGTCTCTTTGTCACTCTCTGAGATCTTTTTCTTCATATTGAACAGCTTGGAAAAAAGTGAACGGTTCATATCAGCACCGAAATAGACCTTGAATATTTCCATATATTTGTCATGTAGATCGGAGTGCAGTCTCTCAATATCCTTCATACAGTCCATGCCCGGAAGCGCATTGAGCTTCTGTCCGTCACTGTAAAACCACTGGCCAAACTTACACTCGGTACAGTCGACAGGAATTGCCTCTTTTTCAACCGGCAACCCTCCAATCAGTGCTTTCGCCCGTTGAACCCACTTAACATGGGCTTTTTTAGCATTGTGCAACTGTTCTACTGTTTCCGCTTTGTTCATCTTTGACTCCATTTTCAATGTATATTATCAGACATACTATAAATTCTATTTATATTATACCCCATAAAAACAGAAATTACCGCTATTAGATAGTAATACTGCTAGAAATGTGTTCAAAACAGCGTCTACCTGCACGATAATTACGTGTATTTGCCCGAAGGTCAGACGCTGTTCAACCGGGACAGATGATCCAAAGAGTGTTCAAGACGATCAAGCTTTGCGTTGAGCTCTTCAACGATCTGTTCCATCTCACCATAAAGCTGTGCCGCTCTTCTGCGATCAGTTTCAGAGACAGGTCGGCTTCTATTAAACAGAAAAGCGAAAGAAGTGTTGTTTTGGTCAGGATCGTATATTTTGAATAGTTGCAGGTATCTGTCATGCAGATTGTATCGCAGGAGTTCGATCTGTTCCGTAACATCAAAATCGAAGAGATCGATCTCACTGTTCCCGGCTCATTTATAGAGTTCGCTGATCTCATCACCGTTCTCGTATAACCACTGGCAGGCAATACATTTTATCCCGATATTTCGGAACAGAATCTTTGGTGAGGGCGCGGCCATAGACCAAGTCGTTTGCACACTTGAGCCAGCGGGTATTGTCTGACTTGGCACGCGTAAAGATTTTAGCATAACTTATAACTAATTCTTATATACCATCTCTAGATGGCGTATAATTGTTACCTTATTTGGCGTACTCGACAGCCCTGCTCTCGCGGATGACATTGACTTTTATATCGCCCGGGTAGCTGACTTTGGACTCGATCTCTTGTGCGATCTCTTTTGCAAGAAGCGACGCTTCATCGTCACTCACCAGTTCGGCACTGACCATCACACGGACTTCACGACCGGCATTGATCGCATACGCCTGTTTCACGCCGGTCTTGCCCGAAGCGATCTCTTCGATGGCACCCACGCGTTTGACAAAGCTCTCGAGCACTTCCCTGCGGGCGCCCGGACGGGCGGCGGAGAGGGCGTCCCCTGCACAGACAGCGGCACATTCGACGGTCTCGATCTCCTGAAGTCCATGGTGGGCATAGATCGCGTTGATGACGACCGGGTCTTCATTGTAACGGCGGCAAATTTCGGCGCCCAGGTCGACATGCGACCCTTCAACATCGTGCGTCAGGGCCTTGCCGATATCGTGCAGCAGTCCTGCACGTTTGGCCAATTTGGCATCACCTCCCATCTCTGCGGCCATGATCCCGGCCAGGTTGGCGACTTCCAGAGAGTGTGCCAGGGCGTTTTGGCCGTAGCTGGCACGGTAGCGGAGTCGGCCGACCAGCTTGATCAGTTCCGGATGCAGTCCGCTCACCCCCAGCTCGAAGATGACATTCTCGCCATCTTCGAGTATCTTCTCCTCAAACTCATCGCACACTTTTTGATAGATCTCTTCGATACGTGCCGGCTGGATACGGCCATCTTCGATCAGCAGCTCCAGGGTACGTGCCGCGATCGCACGGCGATACATGTTAAAACTGCTGACGATGATAGCATGCGGCGTGTCGTCGATGATGATATCGACCCCCATCAGTGCTTCCATCGTCTTGATATTACGGCCCTCACGGCCGATAATACGCCCTTTCAGTTCATCATCCGTCAGCTGTACGGTGCTGGTCAGGTGCTCCTGCGCGAAATCGCTGGCCAGGCGCGACGTCGCCTGCGCCAGGATGTAGTTCGCCTTGCGCACCCCCTCCTCTTTGGCTTCGTTCTCATAGCGGCGGACGATATGGGCGATATCGGCGCGCGAACGCTCTTCGACCTGACGCAGAAGCGTCTCTTTGGCCTCTTCTTGTGTCATTCCCGCTGCGTTTTCTACCGCTTGGATCGCCTTCTCGAGACGCTGGTCGTACTCGCCCTTGAGTCTGTTCAGTCCTTCGGACTGGCGTTCGACAGTGAGTTTCAGACTGGCGACAATGCTGCGTTCGCGCTCGAGAACGGCCTCTTTTTCTTCCACTTCAGATACGAACGCTCTCTCTTTTTTAGCAATGCCTTCCTCCCGTTCGGAGAGGTCTTTGATGGCGCGTTCGCTCGCCTCGTTGTAGTGTTTGTCCGCCAGAAGTTCGATCTCCCTGGCTTTCAGGTTGGAACGCTCAAGCAGCAGTTCCGCCTCTTTTTCGATCGCATTGGCCTTTGCTTTGGCCTGCTCGGTATAGATGTCCAGATGGGCACTGGTCAGTTTTTTAGAGATCAGAAAACCTGCAAGCCCGCTAAGTGTGGCTATGCCACCTCCTAAGAGTATTTCGTTTATCATGTTTAGTACCCTTTGCTGCAGCATAGCAAGCTTCCGGGGTGATCAGTAAGTCAGCCGTTACATCATATTTGTCGCATATATATTTAGAAGTATTACAGAGTTTAGATTGAACAAATATGGTGTATGGTCTCTGTTTCAGTCGTGCGAAGAATCGGTCATACATACCTTTGCCGAAGCCTATTCGGCGCCCTTCTCCGTCAACACCCACTGCTGGTACTATAGCTACATCAATTTTATTAATTTTCAAATTCGTGTTTCCCGGCTCAAAGATGCCGAATTTCTTCAGCTCCAGAGGGAGTCTAAATGGTACCATCTTGAAACTGTCGTCTTCCATAAAAGGGAGATATACTTTTTTATTATGACGTCGGAAGGCCGCGATGTTTTTTCTGATGTTGGGTTCCATCCCCAGAGGCTCGAACGCCAAAACGGTTCTCGCCCTCTTGACTTTGGGATCCTTGAGCAGTTTTGCCACGATTTTCGCATTGCGGTAACTGCTGTTATGGCCGCTTAGCGTTTGCAGCGTTTCAAGACAGTTTTTTCGTAAAGTCTCTTTTGTCACAGACATTTTGCACCTTAGATTGGTTATAATCACGATCATTCTACCCAAAGGCCTATTAATATGTTTAAAAAGACACTCATTTCACTCTCTATCGTGCTCCCTCTTCTCTTTTTGGGTTGCAGCAGTTCCGACGATGAGAGCAGTATGGTTGCCTCAAGTACCTTCCATCTTGTCGACACCGACGGTGCGGAATACAATGTCACCAAATCGGGGCTGAACTTTACCGTCGAGGGTCATGAAGAGAAGATCATCATGTTTGACATCTTTGCGACATGGTGCCCGCCTTGCCGCGCCGAAGCATCGAACCTTACCCATCTTCAGAAGAACTACCGCAACGACCTGCTTATTCTGGGCGTGACGATCGAAAACGACATCCCCAACGAAAAGATCGAGTACTTTAAAGAGGAGTACGGTGCGGACTATGTCATTGTCAACTCCAAAGAGAACGAACTTCTCTACCGTGCAATCGCCTCAGCGACCAAAGTGGGACAGCGTTTTCCGATCCCTTTGATGGTCATGTACAAAGACGGCAAATACATCACCCACTACATCGGTCAGACACCTGAAGAGATGATCGAAAGCGATATCAAAAAAGCACTGGGGAAATAGGCACGTAGATGTTCAGCTATTTTAAAAAAGGTCTCAACAAAACGACCGAAGCGATGAAGGCCGTCGCCCCTAAAAAACGTGCACGCATTCCCAAGGACGAACTCGAGGACATCCTCCTCGAAGCCGATGTCGAGTATGACCTCATCGAGATCATCCTCCGCGAGCTTTACCAGGAGACGGTCACCAAAGAGCAGCTGGAGTCCAAACTGCTGGCGACGATGGCGTGGGCGAACTATGAAGAGCCGGCGTTCGAGAAGCCTTTCGTCGAACTCATCATCGGCGTCAACGGCGCCGGCAAGACGACGACGATCGCCAAACTGGCAAGAATGTACAAAGAGAACGGCGAGCGGGTGATGCTGGGCGCGGCCGACACCTTCCGTGCGGCGGCGATCGAGCAGCTGACCCGCTGGGCCGACAAGCTCGATGTCCCCATCGTCTCCTCCCGTCAGGGCCACGACCCTTCCGCCGTCTGCTACGACACCATCGAGTCGGCCAAAGCCAAAGGGTTCGAGCGCGTCATCATCGACACGGCCGGCCGCCTTCACACCCAGACCAACCTGGCGAACGAGCTCAAAAAGATCGTCCGTATCTGCGACAAGGCACACAGCGGCGCACCGCACCGAAAGGTCCTCGTCCTCGACGGGACACAGGGCAACTCGGCCATCGCGCAGGCCAAAGCCTTTAACGAGATGATCGACATCGACGGCATCATCATCACCAAGCTCGACGGCACCGCCAAGGGTGGTTCGATCTTCAGTATCGCCCACGCTATGCGCATCCCGATCCTCTATGTGGGTGTCGGCGAACAGCCCGAAGACCTGGTCAAGTTCGACAAGTACGCCTTTATCGACAACTTCCTCGACCCCTTGTTCACCGTCGACGATGATGCCGCGCCGAAAGAGAAAGGTCCTGACTCGCTGATAGAGCTCTCCAGACTGAACAACGAGCAGCGTCATAAACTGAACGCACTTTTGGAAGCAGACGGCTACGAAGCGCTCTCCAAACACTTCGTCCGTGAGAAGAGCAGCTGGAACGAGTACAAACTCGTCGCCAACGAGACAAGCTACGCCATGGAGATCGTCGACCGCAACGAGAAGGTC
>JBFFUI010000032.1:0-27438 GCA_041571435.1 Sulfurimonadaceae bacterium
AGTTTCGGCCTGCTCATCTGCTTTGAACTCCGCTTTAAACAGTTTTGGCAAGTGCTAGAGGGGGCGGATATAATATTAATTCCAGCTCAATGGGGTAAACTACGCACGCAAAATTTTGTTTCATTGACCAATGCCCTGGCCGTTATGAACCAGTGCTATGTGGTGGCATCCGACACCAACAACAGTGACACGACGGGGATGAGCGGGATCATTACCCCTTTCGGCGAAGAGCGTCGAAACGGCAGGGCCCCCTCTCTGATTGAGACATATAAAGAAAAAGAGGTGCGTAAAATGCGCCGATATTTGGATGTAGGTATAGCGTGATCGATAAAATAACAGCAATTAAAACAAAACGTATGGCCGAGGAGATCGACAGTGTTTTTGAACTCTCTCCGAAAGTCAAAGAGGCCATCATCAACACAAACCGCGAAAAATTCGTTCCTGTTGCTATGCGTCAGCATGCCTATAAGCTTGATGCGTTGCCGATTGGGGCAAATCAGTGGATCTCTTCACCGCTAACGGTGGCGAAGATGACCGAGTACCTTGATCCTGAAGGTGCAGACAGGGTTCTGGAGATCGGTTGCGGCAGCGGCTATCAGGCGGCCGTTCTATCGCATCTTTTCCGCGGTGTCTTTTCGATCGAACGTATCGAACCGTTGATCGTTGAAGCGAAGCAGCGTTTTCGCGAACTGGGCATACAAAACGTGCACACCCGAACAGATGACGGCCAAAAAGGGTGGATCCAGTATGCCCCTTATGACCGTATCCTCTTCTCGGCTGCCCCGACGCACATACCACAGGCGCTCATTGACCAGCTGGCTCCGCGCGGCGTTATTGTGGCTCCGATGGAAAAAGACGGCAAACAGGTGATTACACGCTTTGTCAAAATCGGGGATGAGTTGATCGAAGATGAGTTGGAAGTCTGTGAATTCGTCCCTGTCCTGGATGGTGTTCAGCGATAACGCACTGTTATTTAATGTCTTTTCATACATTTAGTTGCTATTGGTTATTATAATACGATTAACACCATACAAGGTCTGATTATGAAGAAACTTTCGCTGGTCGTCTTTCTTTTTCTCTTTTCACATCCGCCCCTGTTTGCCACAACCCCGCATAACCTTGAAGGGTTAAAAGCCCTCAACGTTTTGGTGATTGACAAGAGCAACACGATCTCCCAGCAGACCAAAAAAAAGATCTACACGGCCCTTAACAAGAGGCTCGAAGAGAATGGGATCCTCAGCAAAAAAGAGGATATCGGCACAATGTTCGTAAAGATCACCTCTACAAAGATCGATAACAGATGGGTTGCCTATATCCAACTCGGTATCGGTGAAGAGGCTGTGATTGAGCGTTCGGGAAAGGTACAGAGCTTTGTTATATCCTACAGTATCGACGATATGGTCGAGAGTGAGGATATTGACGCCGAAGTGTATGATTCAGTAATAAACTTTTTAATCAATGAGTTTCTTGAACAGTATCATGAAGACAATGACGAATAAGGAAAGAATATGACTATGCAACAGATGTGGAACGAGAAGTTTTCCGGTAAGACGTTTTTGTACGGTAAAGAGCCCAATGCTTTTTTAGCGGCAAATGAGCCTCTTTTACGGCCTAAAAGCGATATTCTGATGTTAGGTGAGGGTGAAGGCAGAACAGCATGCTTTATGGCTCTTAAAGGGCATGCTGTCACTGCATTAGATGCCTCGGATGTCGGCTTGGACAAAACCAGAGCGCTGGCAAAAGAGATGGGTGTCGAGGTCAAGACCATACACGCCGACTTGAGCGAATGGCGTAGCGAACGAAAATACAACGGGGTTTTGACCTCATTCTTACATCTGCCGGAGCCGCTACGTACGGAGGCGTTTTCGCATGCGTTGGATTCACTTGATAGCGGTGGTTTCTTCATGGGTGAGTTCTTCTCTGTGAAACAGCTCTCCCGGGATTCCGGAGGGCCCAAGATGGCGGAGCTACTTTACACCCTTGAATCTATTGAAAAAATAGTCAGTCGTGATGATCTGAAGATCATTAAACTAGAAGAGTGCGTTGACCACCTGTCGGAAGGCCATGGCCACCAAGGCGATGCAGAACTGATCCGTGTTATTGCACAGAAATTATAAGGGTAAGCCGTGAGTAAACCGTTTATACAGCTGCCATTATTGACACTGAAGGCACTTTTTGAATACAGTCAAGAGCATTATGATGATCGCCCTGCTCTGGGTTTTGTCGACGGCGAAGGGATGAGTTATGCCGAACTGGGTGCGAAAATCAGGTCGATCCAGACGATGCTCCATGCGTATGGGATCCGCGGCGGTGACAAGGTCGCGCTCTACAGTGAGAACATGCCGAACTGGGGTGCGGTATATTTTGCGGTGACGACCATGGGCGCGATAATCGTCCCGGTTCTGCCTGATTTTCACACATCCGAGGCACTGCACATCGCCCACCATGCAGAGTGCAAAGCGGCTTTTATCTCCCAAAAACTCTTTGATACGATGTTGGATGAGACGCAGCCGCCTTCGATGAACCTTCTGGTGATACTCAATGAGCTTAATGTGCTCGAAAAGTTGTCATCACAGTCCAAAGTCGAAAAAGCGTTGCAAAAGGGTGAGGAACATCTTACCAAAGCGATGGGCAAAGGCAAAAAGGAGAAAGAGGTAGCTGAAGATGATACGGCGGCCATCATCTATACCTCAGGCACCACAGGCAGTTCCAAAGGGGTGATGCTTTCGCATAAGAACCTCACATCCAACGCTGTTATGGCACAGACTATTGTCGATATCTTTCCGGAGGACCGTTTCCTCTCTATACTGCCATTGGCACATACCTATGAATGCACACTCGGTTTTCTTATTCCGATGCTTAACGGTGCTTCCGTATATTATATCCTCAAGCCGCCAACCCCAACGATCCTGATCAAAGCGATGGCTACGGTAAAACCGAATTTTATGCTAACCGTTCCGCTTATTATTGAGAAGATATATAAAAACAAGGTGCAGCCGAACTTTCATAAAAACATGTTGATCCGTGCGCTTTACGCCATTCCTCTTGTACGAAAGAAGCTCAACAAGATCGCAGGCAGAAAGCTGATGGAGACCTTTGGCGGCAACATGCGGTTTTTTGGTATCGGCGGTGCCAGCCTCTCGCCATACGTGGAGAGGTTTTTGCGTGAGGCTGAGTTTCCTTACTGTATCGGTTACGGATTGACAGAGACCTCGCCACTGCTGGCCGGGACTAACGCGACTAAAACAAAGCTCTATGCCATCGGCCCGGCAATGGAGGGGATAGAGCTTGAACTGCGCGACCATGACGATTCCGGTTCGGGTGTTCTCTGGGCGCGCGGTCCGAATGTTATGCAGGGATATTACAAGGATCCGGAGAAGACGGCTTCAGTGATAGACGGTGACGGCTGGTTCAACACGGAAGATATCGGCCATTTCGATGAAGAGGGCTACTTCTTCATGAGCGGACGCGCCAAAAACATCATCGTCGGACCAGGCGGCGAAAACATCTACCCGGAGCAGATTGAAGGGGCGATCAATGCCAATGAACTTGTCGCGGACTCGTTAGTATATGACGATAACGGCATACTAACAGCGCGTATCCATCTCGATTATGACAAGCTTGATGATCTCTTCGGTGACAGCATAAGCTCCGAGACAAAGACGCACGAAAAGATTGAGACGGTTTTGGAAGAGATACGCACTGAGGTCAATGAAAATGTC
Source organism: Sulfurimonadaceae bacterium (assembly GCA_041571435.1). Taxonomy (GTDB): domain Bacteria; phylum Campylobacterota; class Campylobacteria; order Campylobacterales; family Sulfurimonadaceae; genus Sulfonitrofixus. The sequence goes on from JBFFUI010000032.1 coordinate 3,723, forward strand.
TCCGCCTTCTCACGCATACGTAAGGTCATAGAACAGCGTGAGGAGTTTGTCAAGACCCCGACGAAGAAGATCAAACGTTATCTCTATGTCGAGGCGAAAAAATAGTGCCCAGATCTATCCTTTTCGTCTGTCTCGGCAACATCTGCCGCTCACCGCTTGCCGAAGGCATAGCAAAGCGCGAAGCGGCCAGAGCATCTCTTGATATAGAGATCGACTCCTGTGGAACCGGCAGCTGGCATGTCGGTGAAGCGCCCTGCCCCGATTCGATCAGAATCGCCAATGAATATGATCTCGATATTTCAATGCTGCGCGCACGACAGATCGTCAAATCCGACATCGAACAGTTTGATCTTATCATTGCACTGGATGACAAAAATCTGCATGACCTTAAAAAGCTGGGGGCGAAAAATGTCCAAAAACTTGGCTATTACGGTTATAACAATGAAGATGTCCCGGATCCCTACTTTTTCCAGGGATACGAAGGCTTTGAGAGGGTCTACAAGATGATCGACACCTGTGTTAAAAAAATTTTGGCCGATAACAGCTAATCCACACTATTCCTACATATTTTTCGCTTACACTTGTTTATTCCAATACTAAAAACTAAAGGCGAAACTATGAAACACGCGTATCTAACCGAAGCCGAGATCCACAAGTCATTCAGAGCAGGTGCCATTACATCCAAAGAGGCTACGGAGTTGCTTACAAAGTTAAAAGTGCATTCAGAGATTAAAATAGAGCGTAGAGGTAAAGCCGCTACTCAGAAGAAGATCTAAACAGTAATATCAGCTTTTAAAAGGGCGTTCTTCGTATTTTATCGAGGTGCCTGTAAGATAGAAAGCGGCATCTTTTACGGATGCTAACGCGTTATACTTCCCTATTGCAAAAGCACATTTTCCCTCTTCAAACACGATGCTAACACCATCGGCCATATCGATGAATGACACTTGTTCATCATCCACCAAACGTGCATCACTGACACCGTCAACTTCAAACGCAATATTGATCCAGTCGTTACCGCGGTTGGTATCCTGCACTGAGAGTTCAACGGTAAAGTTCAGCGGCGAGTTCATAGTGACGGCATAGAGTTCACCGTCTATAGCGTTGTCGATACGTTGTAGAAGTTCTGGGGTTTTGTTAGCATATAGAGGTTTCATGGTGGCCCTGCTTAGTCGTAGTTAAAAGTGAAAGACATACTGCTTTTTCAAACAGTATGCAGGTTTGGCCTATTGACAGCCGACGCACTCCATTGAACGGTCTTCAACGTCGTTGCTGGTCTCCGGTGACTGTGATCGGAGATAGTAGGTTGACTTGATACCCAGCTGCCACGCAAGCATGTAGATGTCATTAAGATATTTACCGCTCGCTTTGTCCAGCGTGATAAAGATGTTCAGACTCTGGCCCTGATCGATCCATTTCTGACGGATCGCACCGGCTTTAATCAGGATGCGCTGATCCAGGTCGTAGGCCGGCGTATAGTATGACCATGTCTCAGGGCTTAAATTAGGTACGACAACTGGAATGAGACCACTAAGGTTCTCTTCGTACCATTTACGCTTATAAACAGGCTCTATGGCTTGTGTAGTACCTGTTAAGATGGAGATCGACGATGTCGGAGCGACAGCCATCAGATAACCGTTACGCATGCCGTTCTTTTTGATCGTTTCACGTAATTCATCCCATTCGTAGGCAGAAGCAAAGAGACCACCGCGATCTACCAGGTTGCGTACCTCTGCATTGGCATGATCCATCGGCAAGATCCCGCGGCTCCATTTTGAGCCTTCAAACTCCGGATAGCATCCTTTTTCGACGGCCAGTTCAGACGATGCTTTGATGGCGTTGTAACTGACCGACTCCATCACTTCATCGATCTTGTCGAAATGCTCCTGTGAACCCCAGCTGATACCTGCTTCGGCTAACATCTGTGCTTCACCCATAACACCAAGTCCGACAGAACGTGTACGAAGGTTAGTACGTTTTACTTTTTCTAAAGGATAGAAGTTTAGATCGATAACGTTGTCTAACGCACGCATCGCTGTCGGAACTATACGTTCTATATCCTCTTTTTTGTTGATACGCGAAAGGTTGACTGAGGCAAGGTTACAGACGGCAGTCGCTCCATCAATCTTCTCTTTCTCTACAATAAAGATCTGCTGACCACCGATGCTGTCCAGTGCTGTCACTTTCTTGGCCGGTTTTTCAATACCGCTGTCGACTTTGACGATCTCATCCTCTTCATAGGTCAGGAATTGACCATCCTCAAACTTGAGTTTGATCAGGTAGTGGTTCGGTGCGGTGTTCTGGAAGATCTCGGTACAAAGATTTGAACTGCGGATGATACCGGCGTGATCATTCGGGTTAGCACGGTTAGCATTGTCTTTAAAACACAGGAACGGACTGCCGGACTCAAAGTATGAGGTCAGGATCTTGCGCCACAGGTCTTTGGCTTTGACTTTTTCTTTTAAAATACTCTCATCTTGTTCAAACTCGATATAGCGTTTTTCAAACGCTTCGCCATAAAGGTTTGTCAATTCACGTGTTTGGAACGGATCGAACAGCGTCCATATCCCATCTTCCTGCACGCGCTTCATAAAGACGTCGCTGATCCAAAGTGACGGGAAAAGGTCGTGCGCTCTACGGCGTTCTTCACCCGAGTTCTTTTTCAGATCCAGGAAGTCATTGATATCGATATGCCACGGTTCAAGGTAGACGGCGATCGCCCCTTTACGTGTCCCCAACTGATCAACGGCAATAGCAACATCGTTGGTGATCTTCAAGAAAGGAACGGTACCGCCGGCTGCATTTTTATGCCCATCGATGAACGAACCGATCGAACGGACCTGTGTCCAGTCCCAACCGATTCCACCACCAAACTTTGAAAGCAACGCCATCTCTTTGTAGCCGTCAAAGATACCTTCGATGTTATCCGGTGTCGAACCGATATAACACGAGCTCAATTGGTGGCGAGGTGTACGCGCATTAGAGAGTGTCGGTGTAGCCAGCATGATCTCGAATTGGGAGATCATATCGTAGAACTTGATCGCCCACTCCTCTTTATTCTCTTCGTTCTGTGCCAGGAACATTGCAATACCCATGAACATGTGCTGCGGAAGTTCTATCGGGTCACCCTTGCCGTCTTTAATCAGATAACGGTCATAGAGTGTTTTGATGCCCAGGTAGTTGAAAAGCATATCACGTTCCGGTGCGATGTGTTTGTCAAGCACTTCCAGATCATACATATCGCGCAGACCGAGAAGTATACGTCCCTCTTTTTCGCCACGTTCAAAATACTTCTCCAAACTGCAGTAACCGGTAAAACCATTGACTTGATGGTAGAGGTCAAACAGGAACAGGCGTGATGCGACAAAGGTCCAGTTGGGAGCATCAATGTCGATCTTGTCGACAGCTGTTTTGATCAGTGTTTCCTGAATTGCTTTTGAAGTTATGCCATCTTGAAAGTGCAACTGGGCATCAACTTCCAGTTCACTTTGACTGACACCGCTGAGCCCTTTGACGGCTGCAGAAGTATACTTTTGAATTTTGGAGATATCGAGTGTTTCACGTCGACCGTTACGTTTAAGAATCGTGATCATGCTTTTCCCTTAGCGCATTATATTTAGTAATATTATCTAGTAATAATAAAGGCTTACTTAAAAACCCTATTAAAAATTGCATCAACATTTTTTGTGTAGTAATCATAATTAAAACACTCTCGAATCGCATCCTCATCCAGACTTGCTCGTAGCTCTTCATCGGCTAACAGATGGTTAAGATAGAGGCTCTCACCTTTCTCGTTTGTTGTCGGTTTGCCCTGCTGGATCTCTTGCCAAACTTTCATCGCGTTACGCTGAACGATTTTGTAGGCATCTTCACGGCTCACACCTTTAAGCGGCAGCTCAAGCAGTACACGCTGCGAGAAGACCAAACCGCCAGTCAGGTTCAGGTTCTTCATCATGTTCTCAGGATAGACCGTCAGGTTAGCGATAACATTGTTCATACGGTGCAACATAAAGTCAGTCGTGATGAATGCATCCGGTAACCAGAAACGCTCATTTGATGAGTGAGAGATATCACGCTCATGCCATAACGCCACGTTTTCCATAGCAGGGTTTGCGAATGATCGGATTGTACGTGCAAGACCTGTTATGTTTTCTGTTAGGATCGGGTTACGTTTGTGTGGCATAGCAGAAGAACCTTTTTGCCCTTTTGCAAAATACTCTTCAGCCTCATAGACTTCTGTTCTCTGTAGGTGTCTGATTTGAACAGCAAACTTTTCAACGGAAGAAGCGAGAAGTGCCAAGGCAGTTGCAAGACGGGCATATCTATCTCTGTGTACGACTTGATTTGAACATGGTTCAGGTTTAAGTCCAAGTTCTGCCATTGCATACTCTTCAAGTTCAAGAGGTGCGTGTGCAAAGTTACCCATCGCGCCTGAGATCTGTCCTACCGAGATAACTTCCATCGTCTCTTCAAGGTTTTTCAAGTGGCGTGCAGCTTCATCATACCACACAGCCAACGTCAAACCAAACGTGATAGGCTCGCCATGGATACCATGACTTCGTCCTACCATCAATGTGAACTTATGCTCTTCGGCACGTTTCTTGATCGACTCCATCAACATCTTGACATCATCGATGATAATAGTTAAAGAGTCTCTCATCTGTAGTGCTACACCTGTATCAACTGCATCAGAACTTGTCATACCATAGTGGAACCAACGCGATTCATCGCCTAGGCTCTCAGAAACGCTTGTGTTAAATGCAATCAGGTCATGTTTGGTAACCGCTTCAATCTCTTCAATACGCTCTACAGAGAACTTTGCATTTTTAACAATCTTGTCCGCATCCTCTTGAGGAATCTTTCCAAGTTTTGCCCAGGCTTTTACTGCTGCTTTTTCTACTTCCAGCCATGCCGCATATCGAGCATACTGTGTCCATTTTTCAGCCATCTCGGGGCGCGAATAACGTTCTACCATTTTGTACCTTTTTGTTGTTGAGTGATGAATACGTACTAACTGCTTAGAATCAATTGGACTAAGGTATAATTCGTACGAAAATCTCTGGATAAAAGACCAACCTTTTGCAGTTTTTTATCCAGAGATTTCATCCATATTTTATATATTAATACTACTAAAAATAGACTAATAAAGGGTTTAAAAAATGCCATTTATTCATAAGCGATTTTACGTTGAAAATAAAACGCCGGCTTTCCTTTTTTTGATCAAAGAGTTGGGTATGTCTCACAAGTTTGCACAACGAATGATCGCCAAAGGTCGTCTGCTTTGTAATGGTGAATATGTCATTAAAGATTCTTTCCAGCTTCAAGGCAATGTTGAACTTATTGATTTCGAAGCTGCCCCGAGAGGATTAAAACCGACATTTGTTACTAACGACTTTGCGCTCTTTGACAAACCGTCCGGTGTTTTAATTCATCCGCAGAACCGACATACGCCCTACTCGCTCATTGATGAGATAAAACACCACTTCGGTCGCGACGCTAACATCACACACCGTATCGATCAGGAGACAAGCGGCCTGGTGTTAAGCGCTAACAATAAAGAGAGCGAGCGAACACTCAAGATGATGTTTGAAAACCGTCAGATGGAGAAGCGTTATCTGGCATTGGTACACGGTCATGTTTCACGTGAAACATATATTGATGTACCGCTTCTGAGAGCAGAGGATGAAAGTGCTCTGGTAAGAATGGTAGTGAAGGTACATGAAACCGGCAAACCCTCTCAAACCAATATTATACCTCTGGAGTATTTTCCTGACCTTGACATGACACTGGTAGAAGCTCAACCGCGGACAGGACGTCAGCATCAGATAAGGGTTCATTTGTTTCACGTGAAACATCCGATAGTAGGTGATCCGATTTATGGACAGAAAGAGGAAGATATCGTACGGTTTTTAGACAGGGATATTTCGCCTTCAGAACGTAAAAAACTGTCAGGAGCAAAAAGGTTATTGCTGCATGCTTCACAGCTTGGTTTTGCGTACGAAGGCAATCAGTATGATATACATTCCAAGGTCGACTTCAGAGCGCTTGCACTCAAAGAGGCAAGAGAAGCCTGACGTAGACAGAGTATATATATGATATAGAAAGCAGAGTGACTACTTGATATACCGCTTCTGTTTTGACGCTTTGATCATCTTTCTATCCACTAAAATATAGCCATCAACACAATCATTAAAATCGTTGTCTATACCAAAATCAAAAAAAGTAACACCGCCCTCTTCACAAAGATCCGCATATTGTTTGAAGAGTGTCGGTACATTCACGTTGAAAGCAGAGAGATAATTTTTGAGCTGCATAAAAGCAACTTTATAATCATTGTCATCAAACAGTTCATCAAACTCTTTAATGGTGTTTTTAGAGAGCTTGTATGGTGATCGTGCATAGAGAGATTGCTCATGCGGTGGAAAGAAACGACTGTAAAAATAGACCAAAGCATCTCTTGCATTGGTAGGGTAAGTGGCACTGATACTCACCGGTCCCATCATGTAACGTATCTGCGGATTGTGATACAGATAAGCACCGATACCCTGCCAAAGATAATCAAGAGCACGCGTTCCCCAATAGCGAGGCTGTACAAAACTGCGACCTAACTCAACAGCCTCCATAAGGTATTTGTCATGTGATTCATCCATGTCGCACAGCTCATTCAAGTATAGACCTTCTTTACCGGCCCATGAAAGGATCCAGTTACACTCTCCAAAACGGTAGGCACCGACTATCTCAAGGTCCTGGTCATCCCATAGGATAAGATGCTGATAGTATTCGTCATATCTGTCTAGGTCTTTTTGTCTGCCGCTACCCTCGCCCACTTTTCTAAAACTGTATTCACGTAGGCGTCCTATCTCACTCAAGAGAGTCGGGGCCTGATTGTGTTCAACGAGATAGATGATCTTGTTATCTGTCGTCATACCCAGTTTTTCAGCAGCTGCAAGTTCCTGTTTTATAATCTGACGGGATTCAGGGTGGGCAATACACTGCTCTGTTTTATAAATACCTTTTTTGCCTTTGCTAATTTTATAAAGGTGCTTTCTGAAGAGTTTTGCATGCTTTTTCAGAGAGAGATTCATACTTGAAATCGTCTGTTGCGAGATCAGTTCGCCGACGGTAAATTCTATAACACTGTCTCTTGTTTTCATCATCTCATGTGCTAACAGCATTGCACCAAGCGGTTTGTAAAGCATTGATGCGGTATAAAATCCAAGACTATTCCGGGCATTGATATGGATCGGTAAGATGGGTGTTTGCGTACGTTTTGCAAACTTTAGAAACCCTTTTTTCCATCGACTGTCCATAACACCATTTAGATTGGCGCGTGATACTTCACCGGCAGGAAAAAATATAACAAGTTCCTCGTTCTGAAGCGATTCTTCAATCGATTTTAGACTTGTTCTTGTCAATTTACCGCTAATATTGTCGACTGGTATGATAAGCTCTTCCAGAGGCTTGAGTTTCGAAAGAAGAACATTGGCAACAATCTTTATCTTTTTGTCTTGACGTACTGCAGTCAACATCTGTATCAAAACCAAAGCGTCGATGGCACCAAGAGGATGGTTGGCAACAACAATACATTTTCCGAGAGAAGGAATGTTCAGTATCTCTCTGTTATCTGTCTTATAAGAGATGTTAAAGTGTTCCAGAACACTATGGACAAAAGCCAATCCCTTTTGAGGATGATCAGTCAAAAATTCGTTGATTTGCTGTTCATGGAAAAGAAGCTGTAGGAATGAGACAGTCGGTTTGGTGATGATTTTTGGGTACTGGAAGATTCCGGGATGCTCTTTTTGTAATATCCGCTCTACACTCAACATGTGGTTCTCCATTTTACTAGTTATTAATGATATGAAAAGTGTAGAAGAGTTTGATTTCGCAACGGTTACCAATAGGTACTATTTATATTACAATATATATTTTTAATGTTATAAAATGTTATATATGTTCTATTCCCCATAATTAGGTAGTACTTGGATATAAGTGTCTCCAAAACAAAGATATTTGATTGAATCATGATGAAAAAATCATGAAAATTATAGCAGTGTGAAAAACTTTTTCTCTTTCTCTTGTTTTAAGTAATCATATGAATTTTCTTTGCTTATAATTCATTTTACGCCCCTATTTTAGGGCTCTAGACAGAGCATTTAAAAATTAATAGATTAAGCATATGTTTATCTAAATCTAATCTGAAAGTGAGAAGAAATTTCTTAATTTGCCAAAATAATTTGATTTTTATTCACATCTTTTGCACAATGTGAAAATAAGACGTTTTAAGGCACTTTATCGTTCAGGCAAGTCATAGTATGAAAAAATTCTCTTAAGGCCTTCTCGTTTAAATATAGGCACTCAAAATTTAAGCTAAATATAATTTTTTTCGGAAGATAACAGTAGAAATCTCAACGCATGGTTTTGACAGCCGTCTTTTTTAATGAGATATCAATATATCGATAGATCTCAAAAGTTTCAGTGATGCTCGTAATAAAATATGACTGTAAAAATGTCAGTAGTGTATAAGATTAGTGTGTTACCATTGCAGACATAAACGGTCTCCCTGGTGTGTTGACCGTTTTTCTCTATTTTCCCCTTCCCTAATATTATTTTACTTTCTATCTCTCTAATAGTTTCATGGTATGATTCTGCATATATAGGAGAGTGACTAATGAAAAAATTTATCGCTATTTTGGTTATTTTGGCATCTGTAATCGGAGTGCTGCGTCTTAACTTGCCGAGCAACTCTATTGATGCACAGATTCAGGAAGATCAAGAAGCAAGTTTTATGGAAAAAGCAGTGGCGGGCATGATGTTCAGTGATGTCATTGCAGATTGGCAGTATATTGATCTGGTTGTTGTCAAGTTTGCCTGTTCAGAGCGTCTGAACATGACCATGATAGCCTTGCCGTTCAAACGGTGGAAAAGCTATGATGCAAACGGTAGTATTTGTCAGGGCGATTAGAATGTTAATATATAAAGAGTGGGTCAGGACCAGCTAACTATAATGTGTTAGACCTGGTTGTAACGCTTGATAATCTTCTTAACGCGGTTTTTCAACTTACGCAGTGCGTCTGTGGCATCTTTTCCATCAGCAGTCAGGTTGCCAAAGTCCACCTCTTCTTCAAACTGCACTTTGGCAATCCAGCCAATTTTCGAGTGATATTTGACACCGACAAAACGTACCGCGCCGAAGTGCTCTTCACAAAGCTGGTGAATACGTAAAATACGGTCTGAATTGGTTTTTGTATCTGTTGCCATAAAGTATCCTTAGATTGTATGGCAATATTGTAGCCAAGAGAGGGTAACTTTGCGGTTAATAAGTGACTAAAAAAGTGGCACCCTACGCGTCGTTTTTCTCATTTGTGACGACATAGATGATCCCACCGACACCGACAGCGACGACAACGATCAGAAAACCGACTTGTACCCAATCCAGTATGGTCATAGTAAATCCTTCTTCTCATTCTCTTTGGTCTCTTTTAACTGGCCGCAGGCGGCACTGATATCGATACCCTTGGAGTCCCGAATGGTACATAATAGGCCGTGTTTCACGAGGTACTCCTGGAAGGCGACCATATCGTCGCGGCTTGGGCGCTGATAATCGGAACCCGGGTAGGGGTTGAAGTAGATCAGGTTGACCTTGGCCTTGATGCCGCTGAGCAGTTTGACAAGCTGTTTTGCCGAGTGGATGTCGTCATTCTTGCCTTTGATAACAAGATACTCAAACATAACACGTTTGCGGGTGTCGATCGGGAAACGTTTGACGGCATCGATGATGGACTGGATGTTGTAGGCTTTGTTCATGGGAATGAGCTCGGTACGAAGCTCGTCATCTACAGCATGCAGAGAGATGGCGATATGGACACCCAGGTCGGCCTCTCCCAGTTTGTCGATCTTGGTGCTGATACCGCTTGTCGATACGGTCTGGCGCTTGCCGGAGATGGCGAGACCGTCCTCCTCCTTGAAGATCTTGATCGCCTGTGTCAGGTTGTCCAGGTTGTCAAGCGGTTCACCCATCCCCATGTAGACAATGTTGACACGGCGGTTTGAGGCGTGCTGGTTGTCTTTTTTGACGCTCAACACCTGTGCTACGATCTCACCAGCGGTCAGGTCACGGGTGAACCCCCCTTTTGCCGTCAAACAGAAGCTGCACCCTACTTTGCATCCTACCTGCGTGGAGACACAGACGGTGTGTTTTGACTCGTGGAGAAGCTTGCCCTCTTCGTCATATTGGGCGTCCTTCATCTTGAGCCATACCGTCTCTACGGTCTTGCCGTCCGGAAGTTCAAAAAGGTACTTTATCGTGCCGTCGGCAGACGTTTCTTTGTGCAGGATCTTGAGCGGGTTCAGGATAAATTTTTCGTTCAGCTCTTCGCGAAGGGCTTTGGGAAGGTTTTTCATCTCATCAAAGCTGTCGACATAGCTGTTGTAGATCCAGCCATAGATCTGTTTGGCCCTGAACGACGGTTTAACGAGGGATTCGAGCTCTTTTTTGGTGTAATCGAGAATAGTCGGTTTTGTTGTTGACACGGTCGCCTCGTCGTAATTGATTGGTGACATGATAGCGTATGAGGACTTTATAGGGGATGAAAAATACGATCGTAGCGCAGAGGCTTTGGTACCTCTGGACTACTTTGTCGTCAACGCTTTGATACGTCTTTTCACATGCGCGCTCAACAAGCTCTTGGCCTGTTCATGGTTTTTTAAAAAGTCCTCATGAGCGCTCTCGTTACAGTGGTTGGTAATACAAAAGACACCTCCGGCAGGAATGTCAAACTCCTGGGCGATGCGCAGGACACTGAAGAACTCCATATTCTCGATCTCGACACCAAAGTTCAGAAACTTTTTAACCAGCTCTGCGTCCGTGGAGATATAGTTTGAGGAGTTAACGATGATGTCTTTTGTTCCGTCTGTCTGAGTGCTGACAACGTTGTCCAGCGGGGTATAGGCCTTTTTTTCAAGAAATGCCAACTCAATGTTGGCGGCCGTTTTAGACTCTACGATGTCAAAGATGTTGTGTTTGCCATAAGAGCCGGCCGTACCGACAAAGAGTAGAAACTCCGGTTTATCGAAGAGGCAGAGCCGTGTCAGGTTCATCGCCGTTTCGATTAGCCCTACCCCCATGGGCACAGCAAAGTCAAAGGTCTCGTTATTGCCGGCGCAGATAATCACAGGCGCACCGGTATGTGGTTTTCATGAAGGTAGTGTTTGAGATCCATAATGTCGATCTCTTTGTAGTGAAAAATGCTTGCTGCAAGGGCAGCATCGGCACCATGTTCAAACGCCTCTTTGATGTGTTCCATGGACCCTGCCCCGCCGCTGGCGATAATCGGTACATTGACCAGTTCGCTGATCTGCTGGGTGATCGGGATGTCAAAACCCGCTTTGGTGCCGTCAGCGTCCATAGAGGTGAGCAGGATCTCCCCTGCTCCACGGTCTACGGCCTCTTTGGCCCAGTCGAGGGCATTGATACCGGTATCGACACGTCCGCCGTTTAGATAGACATTGTACTGATTACCTGTCTTTTTGACATCGATCGCGACGACAATACATTGTGCACCGAAACGTTGTGCCCCTTCGTTGATAAGCTCAGGACGTTTGATTGCAGCAGAGTTGATGCTGACCTTGTCACAGCCTACGTTTAAAAGGGCATAGATGTCATCGAGTTTCCGGATACCGCCACCGACAGTGAGCGGGATAAAGACCTCTTGCGCCACTTTTTCAACGATGTCGACAATGGTGTCACGCCCTTCATGGGAAGCACCGATGTCCAGAAAAGTAATCTCGTCAGCACCCTCTTCATTATAGCGTTTTGCTACCTCTACGGGGTCTCCGGCATCTTTAAGTCCGACAAAGTTGACACCCTTGACAACGCGCCCGTCTTTGACATCAAGACACGGAATGATACGTTTTGCAAAATAATCCATACTGCTGCTTTTGTTTATGTAGTTATGTAATTATAGAGCAAATTCTCTTAATACGGTTACACTGTTTGGCCATGCCTTTTTTTCTTAGTCTGCACTAAGAGAGATCAGGCTTGATTGGATACCGTTATAGGGGTATAATAAATGAACAAGGAGAAATATATGGACGCTATACATCAAGAGCTGATAAGTCGTAAAAAAGAGATTCAGCTGGCAGTTGAGCTGCTGTTCAAAAGCAATATGAAGATAACAGATTGGGATGTACCCGAAGCAGACGATAAAGAGGGTGCTAAGATACTGCTGGATATCATACAAGAGAAGATCGATTCCATACGAGAAGATGTCCAGGCGGGCAGATATAACAACTATTAAGGAGACAATATGAGTTCACACAAAGATCATACACATTTAGAGAAGATCAAAGATGCTGTCGAGAAGTCCGAACTGCTGAGTGAAGCAGAAAAATCGCAGACGATGCAGCATATTGATGAGTGGATATTGGAAGATAAGGCAGAAGGAACACTTTATCAGGAGCTCATCGAGTTGGCAAACGGCATCAAGCCGCTATTGGCAGAACTGGGGCTTATTAAATAGCAATGACAACCGTGCTTATACTTTTATTGGGCGGTTTGGCCGCGACAGTGCTGGGGCTCTATTTTCTTTATGATATGCGTAAAAAGGAAAAATAGGGTCGACCGCGCGTTGACAGCATCGGGTAACGGATAAGATGAGCTACCCATTGGCCTTGCTAGTGCTTTTTGGCAGTTTTGGGGCAGTGCTTGTTGGCGCCAATCTTTTCTATAATATACGTAACCGGCTACGTCTGCAAAAGATAGACGCACTTGATTTTCCGGAATCGTATACTAAAATACTTTCTAAAACACCGCATTACCTAAAACTACCCATTATCGACCAGAAAAAGCTGCAGCGTTCGATACTCCGTTTCATTCATACCAAGGACTTTATAGGCGTCGGATTGGACGTGACGGATGAGATGAAAGTCATTATCGCTTTTTATGCCTGTCTGCTGCTGGTACATAAAGCGACAGAGAACTGTTATGAAGCGCTTAAGACGATTATTATCTACCCGCATGCCGTTATGGTCAAAGAGGTCAAATCGGCAGGGGGTATCTATACCAGAGAGAAGTTTGTCATTCAGGGCCAATCGGCAAATGATACGGTGGTCATCATCTGGCATGAGGCGAAAAAAGAGGCGTATCATCTGCGTCACAACAACGTCATCATTCATGAATTCGCACATGAGATTGATTATATGGACGGGTATATCGATGGGGTGCCGCCTCTGGAAAGGTCAAAATATGACGGTTGGACCAATATCTTTTATAAAGAGTTCAAGAAACTGAACAAGATCGCATTAAAAGACAGGGCGTGGGGAAAGTATAAACTGCTTGGGTCTTACGCTGCCAGCAATGAAGCTGAGTTCTTTGCCGTAGTTACCGAACGTTTTTTTGAGGCCCCTGCTTCACTGAAACATCATTTTCCAAATCTCTATAACGAGTTGGAAAGTTTTTATCAGATCGATACGGAAAAGCTTCTCTCCTGATACAGATTAAAAGTAGTAGCCCAAACGAACGGCACCGAAATGGTCACTTGCCGAATCACTCAACCCGTAGGCATAGCCCAGTGTCGCAAACCACTGTTTGTTGATAGTGTAAAAGAGGTAGAACGAAGCGGTCTCAAGCGGTTCTACCCTCTCTTCAGCACCGGCTCGAACAAGTTTGTTGTAGATACTGTCACTGCGGTTGTATGCCAGACTAGTGTAGAGGCGGCTTGTCGGGTAGAAGCCTACGCCTATATTGAAAGCATTGGTGTTTTGGTAGCTGACGTCCACGGTTTCGGCGGAAGCGGTGTCCACGTAGCTGAAGTCGTCATCGTTGATCATCGTGTAGCTGTAGCTGCCAAAAAAACTGATGTTGTTCAGAAGGTAGCTCAGGCTTGCGGACACCGTATAGTCAAGGTTGTTGTTATCGGCGTCATAGGTCGGCAGAAGAAGTCCTCCGCCCGCACGCAGGTTTAAGGAAGGAAGCGGATTCAGCTGATAATAACCGCCCACAAAGGAGTCTGTCAGACCGCTGTCGCTGCTGATACTGCTCTCTGAACTGTAGTTGCCGCTAGAGGCTAGAAGCGAAAAGTTTTTATAGTAGTAGTCCGCCTGGATTGTGGCTGTAAGGGTGTCTGTTTTTTCTTCGGTAATCGGGTTGAGTTGCGAATAACTGGCGCCCAAAATAAGATCGAAATGGTGGTCACCCTCCAGCTTTTTGATGGTACAGCCATGCATATCCACCAGTTCGGTCAATGGAGTGTTCGGACAGCGGTCTATCGTATCGTCAACGCCGTCCAGATCGTAGTCACTGTAGGCCATCAGGCTCAGTGTACATAGTAAAAAAACAGAAAATGCTTTTTGCATTTATTCTCCATGAAGAGACCGCCTTTCGAGGTGGCCTCATTTGTCAAAACTTATTTCTTGGACTGACCGGTGGAACTCTGGACCTGATTCATCTGTCGAACCTGGTTCATTTGCTGCAGTTGCTGCATCTGCTGCGACTCTTGCATCTCATGCAAGCGACTGCGTTCCTGCGTCATAGTCCGTGTCTTTGCCTGTTCTGCTTTGGCATTTGCATCCTGTTCGTTCAGACGTTCCCGCGTCTGTATCTGTGTGCGAAGCTGTGTGATAGCCGCTTCACGTTCTGTCTCATTCATTGTCGCCAGACGCAGTTTAAACTGGTTCATCAGTTTAACACGTTCTTGTGCAGGAGCTTCTTTGATAGTCGTGATCTGATCATCAACACTGATATCGTCTGCCATACCTGCTGTTAATGTTCCGAGTAGCATCAATGCTGCTGCGCTTACTGTGATTGCTTTCATCTATTATCCTTTAGGAGTATTGCTTGTCTGTTTTTTAACTGTTGCATTGTCACATAGAAGTGTTAGTCGACTGTTAGCGCTGAGAGGTTTAGTGCAAAGGTACTCCCTTTGTCCGCTTCGCTTGTAACGCTGATTCTGACCTTCAGTTCGTCACACAGTTTTTTAACGATGTGGAGACCTATCCCTATGCCCCGTTCCTGTTCCTTGTAAAAACGCTCGAAGATACGTTTGGGGTTTTTGATCCCCTTGCCTGTATCGGTGATGTACAGGGTTGAACTACCCGGTTCGAAGGTCACGCTGACCGAACCGTTTGGACGGTTGTACTTTGCGGCATTGCTCAAAATGTTGTCGAGAATACGGGCGAATGCCTCGGGATTGGTACGGATCCTGCTCATTTTCATCGTCACATCAAAATCGATATTGGGGTAGATTCTGGAGAGTATGTCTACCCGCTGTGCAATAAAGCCTTTGAGCTCTATAACCTCTTTTTGATGCGCATGATCGTGAAGATAGGAGCGAAGGTTCTGCTGGAGGTCGAGTACCGTCTGGACACTCTGCTCTATACGTTTAACCTTGTCGTTGTCGCCGATCTCGCGTTGTAGCATCGCGCTGTTCAGACGCAGTGCCGCTAACGGGGTGTTGAAGTCGTGCAGGATATCCTTGATAAACTCCTGGGTCAGCAGCAAGGCGTTGCGAAGCGGGTAGAGGGCATAGACGGAAAAGAGGCCTGAGATGATGAAGATAACGGCCAGAACCCATACAAACTCCCAGATTGCATCACTCTGCAAGGTACGCAGCTCGCGCTGATACTCTTCTGCAGGGAGATGCAGTGCCATCAGGTATTCATTGGCACCCGGGATCGGGAAGTAACTGCGCAGACCGGTCTCATCTTTATAAAGTGTGTAGCTCTCTTGATGTTCCACTGCTACAAAGTCGATCGTGAAACGTTCGCATTTAAGATCAAAACTGCAGAGGCGCATCTGTGTGAAGAGATGGTCATCAAGGTTTTTGACCTCTTTGGTGTAGTTGATGTAGAAGAGGGAACTGATCACGATGCTCAATGAGATAAAAAAGAGCAGGAAACTTTTTAAAAAGGACTCAATCTCAACGCGATTCAAGGATGTATCCTACACCGCGAAGATTTTTGATATTCAATCCGGTTGTCTGTTTGAGTTTGGTCAGGGCGACACGCAATGCGGTCGGGGAGGGCTTTTCAAGGCTCTCCATAAGGATGTTGGTGTCAAGCACCTGGTCGATATTGTGGATAAAGAGCTCAAAGAGCCGTTCTTGTACCTCTCCCATGGCGATGATACTACCGTTTTTACGCAGCACCTTTGCCTGTGGATCGTACTCCAGATCGTTATACTTGATAGTAGCGGATTGCTGGGCCAGTTTGGCATTGACACGGATGAGCAGCTCTTCGGGAAAAAACGGTTTCTTGATATAGTCGTCCGCACCCACCTGAAAGCCCCTGGTGATAGAGTTCAGGTCCACCAGAGCACTTATAAAGATAGCAGGGGTCTTGTCATCAGCCGAACGCAGACTCTCCAAGAGCTCAAGCCCGTTCATCTCAGGGACATTGATGTCAAAGATGTAGAGATCATACCCCCCTTCATACGAAGCGTCCGCTGCCGCACCGCCGTCCAAGACGAGCGTAACGTCATAGTCTTCACTTTGCAATAACTCCAGAAGGGTTTCTGCCAATAGGTTGTCATCTTCCAATAAAAGTATTTTTTTAGCCATTACCTATTGTAGTACAGAAGTGTTACAAGAGTGCTAAAAGTACGACCTTAACAATATGTTAATATGATATGAATAGAATAGAGTTCTAAATTGTTTTAAAGGAATAGATCATGAAACCCCAATACACTGTACTTTACCGTATCTGGCACTGGACGATGGCTCTTTCCGTTGTCGGCCTGCTTGGCACCGTTGCATTGCGAAAAACGTTTTTGAGCTGGCATACGAATGCGGATTTGATCCAGAATAAGCTGGCTGAAACAGGCACAGAGATTACCGCAGAGACCGCCAAGATGATCGCGCAGGCGATCCGTGCACCAATGTGGGAGTGGCATTATATTTTCGGACTTATTTTAGCGATCTCTATCGTTATACGTCTCTACATGATCGCGAGCAAACGTGCCGAGATGCCTTTAAAAACTGTGCTGGAGGCACCCAAAGAGGAGAAGCCTAAACGTCTGGTGCATCTGCTGCTCTGCTTTTCGATTATGCTTATGGCGCTGACCGGCGGATTTTATTACTTCCATGAGGCACTTGGTTTCAGCCATGATAGTGTGCATTGGGTTAAAGAGTTCCACGAAAATACGATGTACGCTGTTTTAGTTTTGGTCGTTCTGCACCTCGGCGGTGTTTTCCGTCATGAATTAACGACTAAAGAGGGGATTGTCTCCAAGATGATCCACGGTGAGGACTAGAGGTATAAATGCCGATTGACAGATACCGCTAAAAAGCCTATAGTTACAGAAGATAACTTCAGGGAGCATACGATGAACATTTACCTCGACTTCACATCAACACCGCGTATGTTCTCTTGGCGTGACGCCTAACTTTTTTTCTCTCTTTTATAACCTGATATTGACAGACTGATTTTTATAATAAAAAGGATAATTATGGCGTTACAGCTGGACGATTTCCTGATCACAGGAAGAACATTTGAGGAGTATTCCGCCTTTTTTGATTTAGATATCGAAGAACTGGAACACAAACGTGTATTGGACTGCCCCAGTGGGGTCAGCAGCTTTGTCGCGACGGCTAACAGGCAGGGTATTGCTGCAGAGGGGTGTGATATGATTTATCGGTTCGCAAGGGCTGATATCGTGCATCAAGGCGAACTGTCGATCGATAAGATCTATGCGGACACAACATGGATGCAAGGCCACAACCTTGCCTTTTACGGTTCGATCGAGGGGCATCGCAGTTTTAGAGAGCAGGCACTTGCGGGGTTTAAAGGCGACCATAATCTGCAACGTTACCGTTATGAGACGCTGCCATCGCTCTCTTATGCCGATGACAGTTTTGACCTTCTTTTAAGTAGTCATCTTCTCTTTGTTTATGACGATAGACTTGATCTTGATTTTCATATAAAAACGATTACGGAGATGCTGCGCGTGGCCAGAGAGGTGCGCATATTTCCGTTGATCGACTTTATGAACAGCCGCAGGGATGAGACGGAGAATCTGTCACCCTTTGTAAAAGCCGTGATGGCACACTTCAATGCCGAGATCATTGCCGTCGACTTTGAATTTCAGCCCGGCGGCAATGCAATGATGCGACTTTGTCGATAAAGTGTTCAGGCACTACTTACGATTGCGGCAGTTTTGGGCTGAGAAGTCTGTCGGCGATAAACCCCTGTAGTAAAGCTCCCAGTAGAATATAGAAGGTGAGGGCGATGGTAAAGCCGGTACCGAAGTAGGCGACCATCATCGGCAGCCACGGAAGCTTGATGGACCTGGCGTAGAAGAACGTTACGATCAACCCGTCTCGTACGCCGTGTTTGCGCAGATCACTCAGCATCGGGTACCAGACATAGCCCGAGCCGTGGCTGAACAGGCCGCTGAGCAAGGCGATCACCCACCCTTTCATACCGCTCTCTTCTCCCAGATGCTTTGCGATTTTCTTGGGCTGTATAAAGCTGTTGATGATGCTCATCAATACAACGACAACAAGTAAGATCGGTAGAATGACCTGTAAGACCGCAAGACTGTTAGAAAAGGCGTCAAAGGCTTTTGCCGGATTGCCAAAGGCAGCGACAACATAGAGGGTAAGTACGATGGAGAGCATGATCCAGCCACTTCTGTGAGGTGTTTTATTGTTGCTCTTGTTGCGCATCAGAAAAGTCCTGCCGTTGCTACAGTCACCCAGGCAATCAACATCGCAAAAATAAGAGCGAGCAGGTTTCGTACAAGGGTAAAATGCAGGCCGAAAAGCGTATATTCCAAAGGAAGCTGAACCAGACCAAGGGTGACAAAAGAGATGATGAATGCGGTTACGGCATAGAGGGATATCCCCTCCTGGAGCAGCTCCCCGCCTATGATGTAGCTAAGGAAGGGTTGCCCGACCGAGACACCGCCGGTAAGCGTTCCGATCACGGTATCGTAAAGGGGCGAACCGGTAAAAAATGACTGCAGTATTTCGGGCGTTATATAGGCCTGAAAAAGTCCGACAAGCCCGATAACGCCAAGTAGCATCGGAGCAATGGTATAGAGCATGTTAAATGCGTTTACAAGCGATTTTAGAAAGGAAGGTTGCTGTGGTTTCATGTTCTGAAGTATAACACAGGGTATAGAGATAAAGCCGTAAACAATTTCAACGGCGTTTGATGGTTGTCCTTGCCAGAAAATGAATCGAAAATGGCAAGGACAGGATAAAGAAATGTATAAATGAAAGGAAAGTCGATTAAGAGAGGAGTGGTGCTCTTTCTCGCTTCCGTGAAATAATTATAAAAGGTAAAAGTGTGGAAAAAGTGTTGATATCGGTAGTATGTCTAACTTTATACGTTGGACATAATACCGCCGTTAAAGGTTGCGGGCTAATCTTCCTCTTCAAGTGAGATTTCGTCTGCGATGCCATCAATAGGACGATCTTTGACTTTCACGAGTGTCCCGGGCTGATTGTAAAGGGCAGCAAAATCAGATTCTGAGATCGGACTACCGACATTGTTTTGAAACTGTGTTGTACCGTTTATTGTGTAAAGAAGATTTTCAATGGTGATCGCGCTGCCCACGGTATAGGCATTGACCCGTCCTTGAATAATCTCTCGGTCGTTCTGTCCCGCATCAAGTTTGGCCAGTATAATATAGCCATTGGCATCCATCCCCTCGGCCAGAACAAAACTGTTGATTGTAATATTATCAAAGGCAACGTCTCTAAACTCGGTCGAGGAATCGACATAGAGGGTTACAGTACCAGGGTTAAAAGTAAGTGTCAGGGTATTTGTGCCTTTGGCCGTTACTTCAGCATTGAACTTCAACTCTTCGTGACGTCCCTCGACTTTTTGTGCGAGCAGAATACCGTTGATGATTGGTCCTTCAGCTTCTATCGGCACGTTGTCATTCAAAACCAGGGTTAGGGGTGTTCTCGTCGCTGATGATGCATCTATCTCTTGCCCGTTGAGAAAGAAACTGGCATCGGAGGTATAGCCACTGATAATCCCCTCGAGACTGACCTTCGAGATATTGTCATCAAAGCCGTTGTCCTCACGTTGAACAAGTGTTGCAATGATAGTATCGCCGCTTAGTGTTCCTTTGACTTCGACGAAGAGGCCGTCAGCCAATACCAAATCATTGGGTTCGAACGTCGATGAAGTTGCATCGACAGGGGTTGTCCCAAGAACAAAAGTGTTGCCTGATAGGGCGCTGATTAAGCCTTTTTTCTCTACTTCTGCCGTTCCCCCTTTGTCCTCGATACGTGTTGCAATGATGGTGCCGTCATTGAGCAGTGTGCCGCTGACTTCGACAATGTCACCGTTCACCAGAGCGGCATAAGTGGTATTGTAAAATATTGTTGATGTGATGTCGGCAACAACGTTTTGACCCAATACGGTAAAATTCTTATTGAGTCCGTTATCGGTCAGTCCGCTGATCGCTCCTTGTACTTCGTCATCATAAATGACACTGTATGCGACGCCATGCTGACCGCTGTCATCCACAGCACCTCCGACATTAACCGTCATACCGACAACCAGGCTGCTTTCCGAACCGGGGCTGTCATCGACCATGATTGCCGATCCAGTGGTGTCAAGTTCGATCCCGTTGACAACAATGCTGCCTTTTGCGGTGATCGGACCTTGTATTAATATGTTAGTAGCCGTATGGTTACCGCTAGAACCGGAGGAACTATCACTCGAACATCCAGAATAGAATAGGAGGGAGAGTATGGCTATAAGGCTATAGCGCCATTTCGATGCAAAACGTTTCATGATAAACTCCTTGTTTTTAACTATATTCCGTGAACAGTAAAGTCGTAGTAAAGCATAAACACTAGATTCTTAATATAAGAAAAAAGAATAGTATTATGCAGTTCAAGCTGCAGATAGGGCCAAAATTGTATAAATGAAATAAAACGCTTAAACGCAGAATTAAAGAGTAGTAACGTTATATAATAGAATGTAAAAAGGCTACTTTACAGCAGGGTGACTGTGTGAAAAAAGTGTCAATATCGACAGATATGCGAAACTTTACATGCTGGACATAACCCCACCGCTTAAAAGCTATAGACAAGCTCCGCAAAGACCCTGTCGTTGTTTTTTATCGCATTATAAAAAGGGATTTCACCATCGCCGCCGATATAGTCGACAAAACCGCCGTTGACGGTCAGTGCATCGTTGAGCTTATAGTCCATCCAAAAACGCTGGAATCCGCCGTCTTGAAAGCGGAAGTTGCTGCCGCCGAACATGGAGATAAGGTAGTTGACGGTGGCATTGTCATGGTCAAAGGTGTAGTTGGCTCTGGCAGCGAACTGAAGGGTGTCTTTACGCGCATAATCGGGGACGATCGCTTTACCCGCTTCAACAGCACTCTGCATCATGATCTCTTCATAGCCAAAGATGTGTCTGTCTGCCAGCTCCAGTGACAAAACGGTTTTGGTGATACCGCTGTAATCGATACCCAAGAGGGCATCCAGACGGTTCTTGTTTGTCTCAACGCTGCGGTAGTCAATGTCCA
Organism: Sulfurimonadaceae bacterium; assembly: GCA_041571435.1. GTDB lineage: Bacteria > Campylobacterota > Campylobacteria > Campylobacterales > Sulfurimonadaceae > Sulfonitrofixus. The sequence continues at coordinate 25,216 of JBFFUI010000032.1, forward strand.
TAATGTAGGCAGCTTCCGCTTTGTAGAGCCACGCACCGCTGACGATGTTGGTCGCCACACCGGCCATGTAGATCTTGTCGTAGGTTCGGAGGTTCGTGCTATAGTCATAACCGAAACGGCTGTTCAGGACGTTGGCGGCGTACCATGAGAGGTCCCACCCTTCGTACCGCCCATCCAAAGCGAGGGCAAACTGGGTGTTTTTCAGAGCCCAGTCCGGCTCTTCGCGGCCGGGAAAGAGTGCGTCGGGGATCGTCGGACCGAAGATATCTCTGGGACGATAATCGCTTCCGAAGGCCGGTTCGATCTCGAGACGGGGTTCGTGAATGATCATCGCAGAGAGCCCGTAGTCGCCAAAGTAGTAGTCCAGTTTGGTCATGGTCTCGCTCAGGCGAAGGTCTTCGATGTCGACCATTCCCGGCTCACGGTTGTCAAGCGGGTTAATGACATCGGTGATGCGGATGGAGTCCGACTTGCCCCAGATGACGATCTGTCGGCCGATCTTGATGTCGAGTGAAGGGCTCAGGGTGCCTTGGATGTAGGCATCTTTGATGTCGTAGAAGTACTCGTAGGTGTCGAGCACCGTAGTGCTGTAGTTCTCGCGTCCGTGAATAGCCCAGGAAGCGTCATACCAACCCATGAGTTCGATACGCGATTTCCAATTGTCAGCGTGTCGCATATCAAGCGCAAGGTTCAATTTGGTCCTGGCCCGAAAGAGTCCACGGAAATCCATCGCTTTGTCATCGGCGAAAGCAGGGGTGTCCGGAAGAGGGGTTGGTGCATTTTGGGCATAGTTGTAGGCACCTAAAAAACCAAGCGATCCGGTAAGATCATACCAGTCGTTTCCCATCTGTTTTTCAGTGGCAGAGCGGGTTGTATCGTCTTCATCATCAAAACCGGCAAGCGCCTCTTCATCAAGTTCCGACCCTGAAGGCTCATCATCAAAACCGCTCAGGGCCGCTTCGTCAAGCACGGTTGCGGCAGCGGGTTCGTCAAACCCTTCCATCGCGTCACTCAGCTCATCCGCAAAGGTGACACTGTTTATAAAGACCAGCGATGACAAAACCAATGAGAGCGGACGCACTTAGATCCCTTTTTCGATCTGTCTGACGGTGAAGAAACTGTCGTTAAGGTTCTGGTTGAACTTGACGTCGTTAAACTTCAACACGGTGGTGTGCAGGGTCTGTTTGCCCTTTTTAGTCTTCATCTCGATCTCGGTTGCTACCCAGATCCCGTCGATCTGTTCAAGTTTTTTAACATCCATGTACTTCTTTTTCCCGCCGTCCGCCATGAAGTGGAGGGCGCGGATAACGACGAAGTTGTCCTGACGGACAAAGATGTAGGACTTGGTGTAGCCTGTCTCATCGATGATCTTTTGCGTTTTGGGAACGGACTCGATGATCCACACCTTGTGTTCGCCCACCTTGGACTCTTTTGCGAGTTTGTAGCTGTAGTCTTCGATATTTCGGCTCGTCATGTCCGAATAGCTGAAATCGGAACCCATAAAGGAGGCACTTTTGTCGCTGGAGGCGATACGCTTGGACTTTTTGAGCGCCGGCAGGTAGAGCCATTGGTCATCGTCCTTGGCGCTGTCATCATAGTCGTAGGTCAAAAATGCCGTGTTCTTGACGTCGCTCGGGCTAAGAAAGAAGATGGCGCTGTAGATATCTTCGCCCATGTCTTTCGAGAACTTTTTCATCGAACGGACACGCTCGCTGCCGTGCTTGTCAATCAGGATCATCTTCATCGTGCCGACACCGTTGTCGCCATCGTCACGGGTGTCGACCCTGTTGACGATCTCGTCGACGCTCAGGTTTGCGAAGAGGGCAAGCGGTGCCAGTAAAAGCAGCAGTAGTTTTTTCATCATAATGTCTCCTTATGATTTTTATAGAGTAGGTTCATCAGTGCCGGTGCCAGGAAGAAGTCCGCAACAAGGGCCACGATGATAGCGGTTCCGGCCAACAGGCCGAAGTTGAAGAGGTTGCCCATGCTGGCGAAAAGGTAGACATAAAAACCGACGCTCAGGACAATGGTCGTAATGAGCATCGCCCGCCCGCTTCCCGTCAGGGTGAGACGTACGGCCTCCTGGACCGATTTTCCTTCGTCATAATAGCGTCTAAAGTTGTGCATAAAGTGGAAGTTGTCATCAACGGCCAGACCCAGAACGATGGTACCGACCAGCATCGTAAAGAGATCGAAAGGGATATTGAAGATGACCATAAAGGC
>JBFFUI010000033.1:0-24829 GCA_041571435.1 Sulfurimonadaceae bacterium
AGTGAAGCGTTGATGGCTTACCTGGACGATCAGCTCGAGGGGATCGACCTGGACTATGAAAACCTTATTATTGCCTACGAGCCGGTCTGGGCGATCGGGAGCGGCCTGACACCGAGTGCTGATGAAGTGGAGTTGATCCATACGGCGCTTCGTCAAAAGATCGCTTCGCCGATCCTCTACGGCGGCAGTGTCAAAACCTCTAACGCCGAAGAGCTGCTGTCACTCAACAACGTCGACGGTGCCCTGATCGGAAGCGGTGCTTTGAACGTTGAGGATTATTGCGAGATCCTCTCTATTGCGGAGAGCCTTAAGTAGCTCCTGCTGCAGACCGGCGCGCTGCGGTCTGTCCACTTTTTATTCTCTTACATTAAATTACCGTTTTGTTGTACCTATAACCGGCATCGCGTTGACTTCATCGACGTGCGAAGGTTCTTTTGTCTTGTTGGCATCGCGTTTGGCTCTGTTTTCCAAATAAACGCCGGCCTTATCTACATAATACTGAAGGGTAAAAGAGCTGTTGTCATCGTTGTCAGCAGTGGTATTGCTGTCGGTTTCTACAGATATATGTTTATTGTCACTGTTACTAATATTCCCATCAGCGGCACGCTTTTCCGTCAGTGGGACCCACTCATTCTCTATCCACGCATTCGTACTTTTTTGCAGATAACGGTGCTCTTCGTTGTCGGCACTGTTGGTTTTGGAAGGGGAGATACTCTGTAAGGCGCTGTTCACGGAAGGTGACATAATCTTGCTGTTCGCATCTTTTTTTTGACTGTCACCGTCAATAAGGTCTTGGAGGGCATGCCCGCTACAGCCGTATAGCAGGGCAACAGTAAAGAAGGTCATAATGTGTTTTATAAATAGAATCATAGACAGGAGCTTACAAGGTTAAATCTAAAAGAAATATTAACTATATATTATATATAGACAATGAATCACTTTCGTAATATTTGGGAGATTTGGAATGTGATAAATATGTGATAAGGCCCACAAAACAGGGATTTGAATAAAATTATCAATAAAAGAAATCTTTAAGATAACTGTGATAAACTTTACGCAGACAAATTCTTACGTCGAGCTATTCTTAAGGAGAATATATGAAATTAGTTAAAATGAGTTTACTGGCGGCAACGCTTATCACATCAAGTGCATTTGCAATTGACAATGTAAAAGTATCGGGTGATGCTGAACTGTACTATGGTACAACCGATATGGAAAATGCCAAAGATGTTGGTTTTTTCCATAGAGACACTTCATATGGTCAAGCAGGCCTTGATCTAGGTCTTACTGCTGATCTGGCTGAAGGCGTATCTGGTGGTGTTGCACTTCAGGGTCTTTCTACTCTAGGTCTTGAAAACCAATTGGTTAGCGGTATTTGGGCTGGTCAAAGTCTTCAGACTCAGTACTGGTTCTCGGAAGCATACGTTGCTGCAACACTAGGTAAGACTACAGCTAAGATCGGTCGTCAGACACTTGACACGCCACTTGCGTTCACAGAAACGTGGAACATCGCGTCTAACACATTCGATGCGGCAGTACTTCTTAACCAGGATATCCCGGATACGACATTGGTAGCTGCATGGGTAGGTAAAGGCAATGGTGCATCCGGTTCTGTTGTTGTCTCTCCGGTAGATGTAGCGGGTGCACAAACAGATTCGTTCAATACATTTGCTGTTTCTGGTGCATATGCTTTAGCTGCTGTTAACAACTCTTGGAAACCATTGACTGCACAACTATGGTACTACAATGTAAGACAAGCTGCGGACGCTGCGTGGGTTCAAGCTGATCTTGCACTAGATTTCGGTCTTGTTGCCGGTTTCCAATATGCATCAATCACAACAAAAGGTGCTCTTGATCTTGCAGATGACTCAAGTGCAATGGCTGGAAAACTTGGTTACTCTAATGCAGATCTAGGTCTTACTGTATCTGCTGCATTCTCACAGACAGACAAAAAAGGTGCGATCGATATCTCTAACGTTGCAACTGGTCACACAGCAGCTTCTCAGTCTAAACTGTACACTGAAGCGTGGTGGAACTACGGTTATGTAGGTGCAGCTGACATGACAGCGATCAATGTGACTGCAGAATATGCAATCAAAGATGTTGCAGACCTTGGTCTATACGTAACTAATGTAACTGCAGGTGATGAGCTTGTAGGTGGTGGTGCAGGTACAAGTCGCCATGCAGATATGATGGAAGTGGCACTGACTGCCGGTACATCATTCGGTCCACTTGATACAACTGTGGCGTATATCTATACAGATGCTGAAGACCAAAACATCAAAGCTGGTGACACTACAGGTACAGCATACTCTACACTTCAAGCTTACCTAACGCTAAACTTCTAATCCTTTAGAAGTCTTACTTTCCGCCTCCGGGCGGAAACTTCAATTTTCATCTTTCTACATTTTATTACGATCTCGTAAAAGAGCTTTTCTGTTTTTATTTTAAAACACGTTTTACGACTGTAAAATACCTTTACAATGTAGTGATTACAATTTAATCAGATTAATGTCTAACGCTCTTTCTAGATGTACTATACTTCCTTGAATCTAAAAATTTAAGGATAAACATGAAACTAGTAAAAATGAGTCTTTTAGCGGCAACGCTGATCGCATCAAGTGCATTTGCAATCGACAACGTAAAAGTATCGGGAGATGCGAAATTGTTTTACGCAACACTTGATGCTGCTGACGGCACGCTGTTCAACACTGTAGACAGTGCAGGTCAAACATCGTTAGGTCTAGGTATTACGGCTGACCTTACAGAGGGTGTCTCTGCAGGGGCACACTTGACTGGGATCTCGGCAATGGGTCTTACGAACATTGTTGGAGGCGTGTGGGAAGCTGGTCTGGATGATGAGTTCCTGTTCGATGAGGCATGGCTTGCTGCCACAGTCGGTAAGACGACTGCAAAAGCGGGTCGAATGACACTGGACACACCACTTGCATTTACAGAGACATGGTCGGTTGCCTACAACACATTTGAAGCTGCCGTACTTATGAACACGGATATCCCGGATACGACATTGGTCGGTGCCTACATCGGAGCTGCCAACAACGGTAATGAACTAGGTAACTGGGGCACGCCATTCGGTCTTGGTGGTGCAGCTGGTACAGGTATTGGTGGTGTTATCAGTACTTTTGATCCGACAACTGCATCCGGATCAAACTTCTCTCTAGTTAACAATGGTAACGGTGCTTACGCGATCGGTGCTATCAACAACTCATGGGTACCGTTGACGGCACAGGGTTGGTACTACAACCTGCCGGAAACGGCATACGCATACTGGCTTCAAGCTGATCTTGCCCTTGATATGGGTCTGACTGCGGGTCTCCAGTTCACCGGCATAGAACTTAAAAATCAGGTACCTACTGCTGACACAGGTAATACGGCAGTTGCAGGTAAAATCGGTTACGAGATGAAAGACACATTCGCACTCTCTGTTGCAGCTTCACAGACGGGTGAAAACAATCAATTTATTGGTGCCGGTGCAAACGTCTTCGGTGCACAGAGTAAACTGTACACGGAAGCATGGTGGAACTTTACCTATGTTGAACGTCCGGATACAACGTCTATCAACGTAACAGCAACGACTCCGGAAGAGTTGACGTATGTTGCGTTGGGTCTTTACGCTACACAAGCAACTGTCGGTGAGAACGGTACAGGTGTAGACCTCAAACAAGATATGATGGAAGTTACGCTTGAAGCGGCTAAATCTTTCGGTCCTCTTGATGTCGGTCTTTACTACATCTTGACAGACGCTGAAGATCAGAACCCTGATGCCGTTACAGGTGAAGGTCAATCTTACAACACTGTTCAAGCTTACCTTACTTACAACTTCTAATCCTTTAGAGGTGTAACCTTTCCGCCTTCGGGCGGAAACCCTACTCAGATCTACGTTTTACATACACTCTGACGATAACAACTTTTCCTATTTGCGTTAATATCAAAACCTGACATTTATTCAACTTCCGGCATCTATTATTATTATCTGCACTTACTGTTTTACCCGTAAACTTCGTGCTGTAGACCTACTGTACCTGTCCGAGCCAAACAGACCTATCCCTATCTTTTAATACTGAGTTCTTTCATCTTCTTGTTATTGTTGTTAGTCTGGCGATTTACCGGATGGCTGTATATATTGGGTATATGACATGAGGACTACTAACGCTATAGACCCTGTCTGTTATGTGTTAGTGAGGTAGCTCTGGAAGGCCTCGACCGGCAGTGGTCTGGATGCGAGGTAGCCCTGGTAATAGAGCGTGGGCTTTATCTCTTCGAGCAGGCGTCTCTGCGACTCCTCTTCGATCCCTTCGGCCACGATCTGATAGTTGAACTGCTCGGCGGTGTGGATGATGGCGCGGATAAGTTTCTCATCCTCGGGATCGTCAAGAATGTCCTGGACAAAGGATTTGTCGATCTTAAGCGCAGTGAACGGGAGCCGTTTGAGGTAGGAAAGTGATGAGTAACCGGTTCCGAAGTCGTCGATGATGAAGTCGATACCCGCATCATTCAGTCTTCCGACGACCTCTTGTGCCTTGTCAAAATTGGTGATAAGCGCGGTTTCGGTGATCTCCAGTTTTATCAGGCTTTTTTCGATGCTGTATTGCTCCATCATCGCCAGCATATCGTCGGCAAACCCTTTTTCAAGCAGGTGGCGTGTACTGATGTTGATGGTGATGTATTCGAGTGTAAACTGACCGCTCTTTTGCCATCTGCTGATCTGTTTACATGTCTCCTCAATGACCCAGTCACCAATCGTGTTGATGAGTGACGACTCTTCAGCCACGGAAATCAGCTTGTCGGTCGGAATAAATGCACCATCATGCTGCCAGCGCAGCAGGGTCTCCGCCGCAATGACTCTGTTGGTGTTTATGGTCAGGATCGGTTGAAAATAGAGCGAGAGCTCCTCGCGTTCGATAGCGTGGCGCAGGTTTTTTTTCATCTCGATATAACTCTGCATCTGACGATCCATCTCGGGATCGTAAAAACTGGTCCGTTTTCGTCCTGCTGCTTTTGACTGGTACATGGCCATATCGGCGCGGCGCATGATCTCATCACTCTCTTTGTGTTGTGCATTGAAAAGAGAGATACCGATACTGGTCGACGTAAATAGAAGATGGGCGTCAATGGAGAATGCTTCGCCCATCACGTCATGGATCTTCTGGGCGACTTCATAGGCATGCCGGAGCGCAGCATCTTCATCCTGGGAGAGCTCAGGCAACAAGATGACGAACTCATCACCGCCGAGGCGGCTCAGCGTGTCACTTTTACGGAGTGTCTGTGACAACCGATCGGCAGTTGCGGTGAGAATCTTGTCACCGATGGCGTGGCCCAGGGAATCGTTGATCTGTTTAAAATGGTCCAGGTCCAGAAAGAGTAGTGCTGAATAGGCGTGGTGGCGCTCTTGTTCGATTAAGAGCTGCGACATCCGCTCTTTAAGCAGTTTACGGTTGGGAAGAGAGGTCAAGGGGTCGTGGAGTGAGAGAAACTCCGCTTCCATGCGCATAGCGTACTCTTTGGTCTTGTCCTCCATCATACAGAGACCCCCCTGCGATTTTCCGTTGGCATCGATAAGCGGGGTCATCTGGATCTTGACAGTGAGATCGAGGCCCGCGATCTTACTGTGGTAGGGGCCTTCATATTGTGTCGGTATGCCTTCTGCGACGGAGGAACGAATGGCCTCCAGAGGACGGGAGTCCGGAAGATTATTCAGGTTCAGGCCTATGAGCTGCTCTTTGGAGGCATGCATGATCGATGCAAGCTGCTGGTTGCAGTCAAGCAACGTCAGGTCATTATCATAGTAGAAGACACCTATCGGGGCCTGATCAAACATCATATGAAGCCGTTTCTCATTTTCAATAAGCTTCTCTTTGGCAATATCGTAGAGATCATGGGTCTTATAGGTATCAACAAGGGTGGCATGAAGCTTGCGCGCGGCACTGCTGACAATTATAAAGTACAACAGGATCAAAATAGTGATGACGGCGAAGAAGGGATTGTCCGATCGCCAGAAGATATAGAGCAGCGGCAGCAAAAGTGCGTAGATGTAGATGTGAGACAAGCGCAGATCGGCGGCGAGGGTCGTTATGGCACCGGCACTCATACCAAAGATGACAAAGGCGATAAAAAAGTTGACAGGCAGATCGGACTCAGACATAAAAAGCAGCGGGATAAGACCCCAAAGCAGTGCAGAAAAGACGACGCCTAGTGCAAAATGCTGATACCAGTAAGAAAATGTGTTTTTCTCTTTACCTTTTATATAGAAGCGCGCATCTATAAAACGGAAGAGCGTCAACGTCGTTATAGCGGCATACCAGATCGAAATCGTCGTATGGTCAACAAAGGGCCATAGGACATAGAACAGGAAACTTGCGACGACAATCATCACATAGGAGGATTTGAGAAAGTTGGCGTAAAGAAGATCAAGCAGGCGTGCTTTTATCTCCTCACTGTATGGGGTAGGTGAAAGTGCAAACAGTGATAAAAATTTATCCATATAGGGACCTCCCTATGAGCGTCATCTATCTCGCTATATAATACAACACTATTTTTTAATGATTACTATTAACCGGCATACACTATGAAAGTGTATGGTCGCGCAGCATTAAAGCTCCTCATGTTCGTGCAGCGAATACTCTTCTCCCTCCGTCAAGGCCCAGACACTGAACGGGATCATCTCTACCGGTACAAACGGGTGCTGCAGGGTAGACTCATTGCTCATGGTGACGATTTCGACCTTTTGAATACCGTGGGTGATGATAAAACCCTCGACTTTCTCTATCTTTTTAAAGAGGGCCTCCTGGTTGCCAAAGGGCATGCAGATGACGATACGGTTCTGGTCCGGTAAGTAGAAGTCCACCTCTTCGTCATAGAAGAGCGTGAACTCTTTTTTGATCATCTCGAGATAGATCATGTTCTCAAACAGGCGGCCAAAATGCTTTTGCGTGGAGAGGGCATTTTTAACGGCGGTGTCGCAGAGGTAGAGTTTTTTGGCCGCCCGGGGATGGTTGTATTTTTCGAGCTGGTGGAGGTAGCCTTGACGTATGATAGTCTCAAAGTTTCTATAGAGCATGTCTTTCGAGATCTTGCGCGTTGTTTTGAGGCGTTCATACAACATATGGGCCGAGACTTTCTGGGTGATCAGGTTGGTACTCAAAAGCATAATGTCAAAACCGATCTCGGACAGGGCGTGCTGAAGGCTGCGCTGGATATGACGGGTACGTTCTTCAGAGGGGACTCTGTGCATGGCAGGGAAACCACCGAGCTGGAAAAAATGGTTCAGCGCGCTCTCGTCATAACGGGGTTCAAAAGCGAGAAAACCTTCGAAGTCCAGAGGGTAGAGCCTGATGGTCTTGAGCTCGCTGTAATCATAGTGGTCCACACTGGCAATGATAAGCTGGTTGACTTTGGGGAGGGTTATCGCTTCTCTATAGTTGTCCAATGCGACTACCGTTATGTCGTTCTGATTACAGAACCGGGTCAGGGTCTCGTTAAGTGATGGCGTGTCGATCCGCAGGTCATCACAGTCTATATAGAGGTAACTGTTTTTTTTGTATCCCAGCAGGGTGTGTTTGATGAGCGCTGATTTACCGGATTGGCTGATGCCGTTGATCTGATAGGAACCCTCTCCAAGAAAATAGCGCCGTTCTATATATTGCGGCGCATGCAGGTCTTGTCTGTAATACTCTTCAAGCAATATATCCAAAATGACTCCTTCTATTTGCTACAGATTTTACCATTTCCTTTTAAAAAGGAAATAAAATCTGACAAATTTCTTAAAATAGCCCCTGTAACCTTGAACTATTGTCAGTATTTCGGTACAATCCCGCTCTCTATATATAGTCAGACTTGATCTGACGAGTTCTTTATGAGGAAAATTTTATGGAAAAAATTCGTTTGAAACTAAGAGCTTACGACCATCGTGTACTCGATCGTTCAGTAAGTTCAATCGTTGAGGCAGTAAAGAGAACAGGCGCGGAAATCCGTGGTCCGATCCCTTTGCCAACTAAAGTACGTAAGTACACTGTTCTTAAGTCAGTTCACGTTAACAAAGATTCTCGTGAGCAGTTTGAGATCCGTATGCATGCACGTCTTATCGACATCGTTTCTGCTACGCCGGAAACTGTTGATTCACTAATGAAACTAGATCTTGCACCGGAAGTGGACGTTGAAGTCCGCTCTATGGACAAGTAAGGAGCTGAGAGATGGAATATATTGTTGAAAAAATCGGCATGAGCCGTACAATTACTGTCCCTTCAGTACCGGTTACTCTTTTGAAACTAAAAGAAGTAAAAGTATGTGAAGTCAATGATGGTGTTGCGATCGTATCTTACAACGATGGTAAAAAGTCAGACAAAGCAATCGAAGGTCAGCAAAAGAAATATAACCTTTCTGCTGAATTCAACCGTTTCGCAACAATGACTGTTGCTAACACTGAAGCAGGTGATCTTGATCTTGCTCCACTTGCAGAAGCGAAAGTGATCAAAACATCTTTTGCTACTAAAGGTCGCGGTTTCGCGGGTGTTGTTAAACGTTGGAACTTCGGTGGTGGTCCAGGTTCTCACGGTCACCGTTTTCACCGTACAGGTGGATCGATCGGTAATGCTGAGTGGCCAGGTCGCGTTATGAAGGGTCGTAAGATGTCAGGACACTACGGTAACACAAAAAATACTGTAAAAAATGAGATCGTTTCTTATGACGCTGAAAATGGTGTTATCGCTGTTAAGGGTGCTGTATCAGGACCAAACGGTGGTCTAGGTCGTATAAAGGTAGTTAAATAATGAGCGCAATTGTTCTTAATAATAAATTTGAAAAAGACTCTGAGCTAGCGCTTCCAGAGAGCTTTTCGGGTATCAACCCACACAACCTTTACCTATACGTTAAGTCGTACCAGGCTGGTATCCGTGCAAACACTGCATCTACTAAGACTCGTTCTGAAGTAAGCGGTGGTGGTAAGAAACCATGGGCTCAAAAGGGTCGTGGTGGTGCTCGTGCCGGTTCTACTCGTTCTCCTGTATGGGTTGGCGGTGGCCAGGTCTTCGGTCCAAAATCGAACCGTAACTATGACCTGAAAGTTAACAAAAAACAGAAACGTGTTGCATTGGAGTTCGCTCTTAATGAACTTTCTGAAGCTGGAAAGCTTTTCATTGTTGATAGCATTGAAGTTGCTTCTGGTAAAACTAAAGATGCAAATGCGATCTTTAAAGCACTTGACGTACGTGACGCTCTTTTTGTAAAAGAGATCATCGACGAGAAGACTTTTATGGCATTCCGTAATCTTCAATCTTGCTACCTTGTAGAAGGTAATGAGTTAAATGCTTTCTTGGCAGCGACTTATCGTTCAGTAGTGATCGAAAAAGCTGTTTGGGAACAAATCGTAGAAGGGGCTAAATAATGGCAGATATTACTGATATCAAGTCTATCTTGTATACAGAAAAGACCCTTGGTCTTCAGGAGTCAGGTGTTGTCGTAGTACAGACTTCTCCTCGCATGACAAAAACTGGTCTAAAAGAGATCTTCCGTGAGTACTTCGGTATCGTGCCGACACGTATCAACTCACTGAACCAAGCGGGAAAAATTAAAAAATTTCGTGGTGTAACTGGTAAGCAGAACGACTTCAAAAAGTTCTATGTAAAACTACCAGAAGGTGCACAGATCGAAAGTTTGGCGGTATAAGATGGCAATTAAAACATATAGACCAATAACACCGAGTCGTCGTTTTTATACAAACCTTGACTCTAAAGATATTACAGCTAAGCCAAGTGTACGTTCACTTCTTAAGAAGCTTCCTACAACAGCTGGCCGTAATAACAACGGACGTATCACTTCTCGCCACAAACAAGCGGGTGCTAAAAAACTATATCGTATCATCGATTTCAAACGTAACAAGTTTGACATCCCTGGTACTGTTTCGACTATCGAGTACGATCCGTACCGTAACTGTCGTATTGCACTTGTAACGTATGCTGACGGTGAAAAACGTTACATCATTCAACCAAGCGGTTTGAGTGTTGGTGATACAGTTCAAGCAGCTGAAGCCGGTCTTGATATCAAGCCTGGTAACACAATGAAATTGAAGAACATCCCAGTGGGTACATTGATCCACAATATCGAGCTTAAACCAGGTAAAGGCGGCCAGATGGTTCGTTCTGCCGGCGGTTCTGCTCAGATCATGGGTCGTGATGGTAAATACGTCTCTCTACGTCTTCCATCATCTGAGATGCGTCTTGTTCTTAGCGAATGTCTTGCAACTATCGGTACTGTAGGTAACGAAGAGTTCGCTAACATCGTCTGGGCAAAAGCAGGTCGTTCACGTCACCGTGGTATCCGTCCTCAGACGCGTGGTTCTGCGATGAACCCTATCGATCACCCGCATGGTGGTGGTGAAGGTAAAACAAACTCAGGTCGTCACCCGGTTACTCCATGGGGTAAACCGACTAAGGGTGCTAAGACTCGTCGTAAGAAATCGTCTGATAGACTGATTATTACACGTCGTAAACCAAATGCTAAAAGGGTAGGTTAATTATGGCTCGTTCAGTAAAAAAAGGTCCATTCGTAGACGACCACTTGATGAAGAAAGTTCTTGCTGCCAAAGAAGAAGGTAACAAGAAACCGATCAAAACATGGTCACGTCGTTCAATGGTACTTCCAGAGATGATCGGCTTGACACTTAATGTTCACAACGGTCGCCAATTTGTTCCTGTATACGTTACAGAGAACCACATTGGTTACAAACTAGGTGAATTCGCACCAACACGTACATTCAAGGGCCACAAAGGTTCTGTACAGAAGAAGGTAGGTTAATCATGGCTAGAGCACTATTGAAATTCATCCGTGTTTCACCGATCAAATCTCGTCTTGTTGCACGCGAAATCCAGGGTATGAATGCTGAAGAAGCTCTTGCAGCTCTTGAGTTCACACCAAACAAAGCGGCGAAGATCATCTATAAGGTACTTGCATCTGCAGTAGCGAATAGCGGTCTTGAAGCTGAAGACTGTGTTGTTAAATCTTGTCGTGTTGACAATGGTCCGGTACTTAAACGTTTCCGTCCACGTGCTCGTGGTATGGCGTCAGGTATCCGTAAACCGACAGCACACATCTTAGTAGAAGTAGAAGGGAAATAATTATGGGTCATAAAGTTAATCCTATCGGTCTTCGCCTTGGCATCAACCGTAACTGGGAATCTCGATGGTACCCATCGTTTGACTCTGCTGCGGAAAATCTTGGTGAAGATTACAAAATCCGTACTTTCTTGAAGAAAGAGCTTTACTATGCTGGTGTTGCTAACATCATCATCGAGCGTACTGCAAAACGCCTTCGCGTTACTATTGTTGCTGCTCGTCCAGGTATCATCATCGGTAAGAAAGGTGCGGACATCGAGAAGTTGAAGAACAGTCTTCAGAAACTTATCGGTAAAAACATCGCTGTTAACATCAAAGAAGAGAAGAAAGCAATGATTTCTGCTCAACTGGTAGCAGAGAATGTTGCAACACAACTTGAGCGTCGTATCGCGTTCCGTCGTGCTATGAAGAAAGTTATGCAAAATGCACAACGTTCAGGCGCAAAAGGAATCAAAGTTTCTGTTGCAGGTCGTCTTGGTGGTGCTGAAATGGCACGTACTGAGTGGTACCTAGAGGGACGTGTTCCTCTTCATACACTTCGTGCAAAGATCGATTACGGTTTTGCTGAAGCACAGACTACATACGGAATCATCGGTATTAAAGTATGGATCTTCAAAGGTGAAGTACTGACTAAAGGTGTTCCTGCTGAAGTCGAAGAAAAAACTGAGAAGCGTGAGCGTCGTCCTCGTGCTCCAAGAAAGGCTGATTAATCATGTTAATGCCTAAAAGAACAAAATACCGTAAGGTAATGAAAGGTCGTAACCGTGGTTACGCTCGTTCTGGTTATAAATTAGCGTTCGGTGACATCGCATTCAAAGCAGTAGAAGCTGGTCGTATCAACTCTCGTCAGATTGAAGCGGCACGTATCTCTGCAACGCGTCACATTAAACGTCAAGGAAAGATCTGGATTCGTGTATTCCCTGCGAAACCACTAACTGCCAAGCCTCTTGAAACTCGTATGGGTAAGGGTAAAGGTCCAGTTGACAAGTGGGTTATGAATATTAAGCCAGGTCGTATTATTTTTGAAATGGGTGGTGTACCTGAAGAGCTAGCGCGTGAAGCATTGACGCTTGCGATCCACAAGCTTCCATTCAAATGTAAAATTGTTACTGCGGAGATGAACAATGAAATATTCTGATTTAGCAGATAAAAACGTATCTGAACTTCAAGCGATGATCAAAGAGAAGAAAACTGAGCTTTTCACTCTTAAGATCAAACAAAAAATGATGCAATTGACTAACACTAGCGAACTTCGCGACGTTAAAAAAGATATTGCTCGTATCAACACTGCTATTGCAGCAGCGAAGTAGGGAGAGCACTATGAGTCAACGTGAAATTCAAGGTGTAGTAGTAAAGATCTCTGGAGATAAGACAGCTTCTGTATTGGTAGAGCGTCGTGTAATGCACCCGCGTTACCACAAAGTTGTTAAGCGTTTTAAAAAGTATCTTATCCACGATGAGAACAACACGCTTAAAGAAGGTGACAAAGTTGTTGCTGTTGAGTGTCGTCCACTTTCTAAAACGAAGTCATTCAGACTTAAAACTGTAGTAGGAGCATAATAATGATCCAAAGTTTTACTCGTTTAAAAGTAGCTGATAACACAGGTGCTAAAGAGATTATGTGTATCAAAGTGCTTGGCGGATCTAAGCGTCGTTATGCATCTGTTGGTGATGTAATCGTAGCTTCTGTTAAGAAAGCGATTCCAACTGGAAAAGTTAAAAAAGGTCAAGTTGTTAAGGCCGTTGTAGTACGTACTAAAAAAGAGGTACAACGTGAAAATGGTTCACTGATCCGTTTTGACGACAACGCTGCTGTCATTCTTGACGCTAAAAAAGAGCCTATTGGTACTCGTATTTTCGGGCCTGTAAGTCGTGAAGTTCGTTACGCTGGTTTCATGAAAATCGTATCTCTAGCGCCGGAGGTTGTTTAATTATGGCAAAGTTTAATTTCAAAAAAGGTGATACTGTCGAGATCATCGCTGGTGACGACAAAGGCACTAAAGCGGCGGTACTTGCAGTAATGCCTAAAAAAGGTAAGGTAATTGTTGAGGGATGTAAAATCGCTAAGAAAACAGTTAAACCTACTGAAGAGAACCCAAAAGGCGGATTCATGAATAAAGAGATGCCAATTGATATCTCTAATGTCCGTAAAGTGGAGGCGTAATTCATGGCACGTTTAAAAGAAAAATATCTAGCTCTTAAGCCACAGCTTCAAGAGCAGCTTGGTATCAAAAACGTTATGGAAATTCCTGCTATCGAGAAGATTACTATCTCTGTAGGTACTGGTTTTGCGATGAAAGATAACAAGCTTATCCAAAACATCCAGGACACTATCTCTGCGATCGCTGGCCAGCACGCTGCTGTTGTTACTTCTAACAAATCAGTTGCAGGTTTCAAAGTTCGTGAAGGTATGCCGGTTGGTGTTCGTGTAACACTTCGCGGTGCAAAGATGTACGAATTCCTTGATCGTCTTGTTTCGATCGCACTTCCACGTGTGAAAGACTTCCGTGGTGTACCTCGCAACGGTTTTGACGGTCGCGGTAACTACAACTTCGGTCTTAACGAGCAGTTGATCTTCCCTGAAGTGGATTACGATTCAGTAATGCAGGTTCACGGTATGAACATCACTGTTGTAACGACAACTCAAAGCGACAAAGAGGGCTTGGCTCTTCTAGAAGCAATGGGTATGCCGTTTACTAAGGAGCGCAACAATGGCTAAAAAATCAATGATCGCGAAAGCGAAACGCACACCTAAGTATGCGGTTCGCGCTTACACACGTTGTCAGATCTGTGGTCGTCCACACTCTGTACTACGCGACTTCGGTATCTGTCGTGTTTGCTTTAGAAAAATGGCAAACGAAGGTCTAATCCCAGGTGTTAGAAAGTCTTCTTGGTAAGCTCCGGCTTCCGTGAAGAAACTCCTAACAATAGCAAGTACATTACGTACTTAGCAATAAAGGAAAAACAATGGTAAATGATTTAATTTCGGATTCTTTAACACGTATCCGTAATGCTGCAATGCGTCGTTTGGACGTAACAACACTTATGCACTCTAAAAGTGTAGAAGCTGTTGTAAGTATCTTGGCTGACAAAGGTTACATCGAATCTTTCAATGTAATCGAAAACGGTCCTAAAAAAAGCATCAACGTAGTGTTGAAATATGATGAGAACGGCAAGACTGTGATCAATGAGATGAAACGTGTTTCTAAGCCAGGGCGTCGTGTATACAAGCCTGCTGCTGAGATCAAACGTTTCAAAAACGGTTACGGAACGATTATCGTTTCTACATCTAAAGGCGTACTTCCTAACGATAAAGCTTTCGAGCTTGGTATCGGCGGTGAAGTTATGGCCACAATTTGGTAGGGGGTAGATAATATGTCACGTATTGGAAAAAATCCTATTGAAGTACCTGCTGAAATCAAAGTAAGCGTTGATGGTGCGATTATCTCTTTCGTTAAAGGAAAAGATACACGTACACTAGACACTAAAGGCAATGTTGCTATCGAACTTGATGGCCAGACATTGACGTTTAAAAACCTGTCTGACTCTAAAGAGCACCGCGCTTTCTGGGGAACATACCGTGCACTTTCTGCTAACATCGTTAAAGGTCTTACAGAAGGTTTCACTAAACAACTAGAGATCAACGGTGTTGGTTACCGTGCTGCTGTAAAAGGTAAAGTACTTAACCTTCAGCTTGGCCACTCTCACGATATCAACTACGATATCAAAGACGGTCTTGAGATGACAGTTGACAAGAACGTGATCACGATCAAAGGTAGCGACAACCAACAAGTTGGTCAAGCTGCTGCTGAGATCCGTTCATTCCGTCCACCAGAGCCTTACAAAGGTAAAGGTGTTAAATACATGGAAGAGCATATCGTGCGTAAAGCCGGTAAAACTGCTAAGAAATAAGGGGCGTTGAGATGAATGCAAGAAATTTAAAAACAAAAGCTAACAAACGCGTCCAACGTAAACGTCGTATTCGTGCGAAGATCTCTGGATCAGCTACACTTCCACGTGTATCTGTTTTCCGTTCTAATCGTTACTTTTCTGCGCAAGCGATCAACGATGAGACTGCTACGACATTAGCATCTGTACACTCTAAGGCTGCTGGTCTTAAAGCGAACAAAGAAGACGCTGCGAAGCTTGCTGAGCAATTTGCTGCAAACCTCAAAGCTGCTAATATCACTGAAATTGTATTTGACCGTAACGGTTACCAATACCATGGTGTAGTTGCTGCTTTCGGTGATGCACTTCGTGCAAACGAAATTAAGTTCTAGGGGCTGATGATGAACACAATCAACAGAGAAGACTTCGAAGAAGCGATCGTAAACATCGGTCGTGTAACAAAAGTTGTAAAAGGTGGACGTCGTTTCCGTTTTACTGCACTTATTGTTGTCGGTGACAAGAATGGTACTGTAGGGTACGGTGTAGGTAAAGCGAAAGAGGTTCCAGACGCTATTCGTAAAGCAGTAGATAACGCCTTCAAAAACTTAACAACTGTTAAGATTAAAGGTACTACTATTGCTCACGATATTGAGCACAAATTCAATGCAAGTCACGTATGGATGGCTCCAGCTTCAGAAGGTACAGGTGTTATCGCCGGTGGCGCACTGCGTCCAGTACTTGAACTTGCTGGTATCCAGGACATCTTGACGAAATCAATTGGCTCAAACAATCCAAACACCGTTGTACGTGCTACAGTTGAAGCACTTGCAAGAATGAAAGGATAAGTCATGGCATTAGAAAACTTAACACCTGCAGAAGGTTCAACACACTCTCGTAAGCGTGTTGGCCGTGGTCAAGGTTCAGGCATGGGTAAAACATCTACTCGTGGTCAGAAAGGTCAAAAATCTCGTACAGGTTACAAGCGCAAGCGTAACTTCGAGGGTGGACAGCAGCCGTTGGCACGTCGTCTTCCTAAGATCGGTTTTACGTCACGTGTTGAAAAACCGTACGTGATCAATGTAGAGCGAGTAACTGCAGTTGCAGAACTTGCTGAGATCACAATGGCTACAATTCGTGAAGTACACAAAATTAGCAAAGAGACAACAAAGATCAAACTTGTTGGCGCTTCTGCTAAAGACCTTGCTTCTAAAATTAAAGACGAAAACGTTACTACAACTGGCAAATAATGAACCAGCAATTAGTAAACAAGATCTTAATAACGATCGGTTTTCTTTTTATCTACCGTCTACTGGCATACGTGCCGGTACCCGGTGTTGATACAGCGGTAATCGCCTCTTTCTTTGACTCACATCAATCTGATGCGCTTGGACTTATGAACATGTTCAGTGGAAATGCAGTCGAACGTCTCTCAATTATTTCACTCGGTATTATGCCTTACATCACCGCCTCGATCATCATGGAACTGCTTGCAGCGACATTCCCTACTTTGGGTCAGATGAAAAAAGAGCGTGATGGTATGGTGAAATATATGCAGATCATCCGCTATGCGACGATCGCTATTACAATTGTACAGGCGATCGGTGTGAGCATTGGTCTACAGAGTTTGCAGGGTCCTGACGGATCGAGCGCGATTTTAACAGACCACACGACATTTATCATCATCTCGGCATTCTCGATGCTTGCCGGTACGATGTTGTTGATGTGGATTGGTGAACAGATTACGCAAAGCGGTATCGGTAACGGTATCTCTTTGATCATCTTCGCCGGTATCGTTTCTGCGATCCCGTCTGCTATCGGTCAGTCGGTCTCTATGATCAACGAAGGTGCTATGAGCTTCTTGACGCTATTGGCTATCCTTGCATTGATCCTGGTGACTGTCGGTGTTATCATCTATGTCGAACTGGGTGAGCGTCGTGT
This sequence comes from Sulfurimonadaceae bacterium, assembly GCA_041571435.1. Classification (GTDB taxonomy): domain Bacteria; phylum Campylobacterota; class Campylobacteria; order Campylobacterales; family Sulfurimonadaceae; genus Sulfonitrofixus. The sequence continues at coordinate 16,953 of JBFFUI010000033.1, forward strand.
ACCGGTTACATATGCGAAGAAAACAATGATGCAAAACCAGAATAAGCGTGTAATGAACTACATTCCTATTAAGGTAAACCTGTCGGGTGTAATCCCGGTCATCTTTGCATCGGCGATCTTGATGTTTCCAATGACGGTACTATCTAGTAGTACTAACCCAACGGTCCAGGCGATTGCGGACGTGTTGAACCCGAACAGTTATTTCTTTAACTTTCTGACCTTTGCCTTTGTTGTCTTCTTTGCGTTTTTCTATGCATCGATCGTCTTTAATGCGAAAGATATCTCAGAGAACCTGAAGCGTCAGGGCGGGTTTATTCCTGGAGTTCGTCCGGGAAGTTCGACAGCAGCCTTTCTTAATGAAACGGCATCACGTTTGACAATTACCGGTGCACTCTACCTTGGTCTGGTGGCAACACTGCCGTTCATGATCATTAAAGGAATGGGTGTTCCTTTCTTTTTCGGTGGTACTGCGGTTCTGATCGTTGTTCAAGTAGCCCTTGACACAATGCGTAAGATCGAAGCTCAGATCTACATGAGCAAGTACGATACTATCAGTGCGGTCGGTCTATAAAAATGGCCATTGCGATTCGCAAAAACGCTGAAATCGATAAACTTCGCGCTGCTAACAAAATTGTTGGCGGCGCGCTTAACCTGCTTCGGGAAAACACCAAAGTAGGTGCTTCGCTTAAAGAGCTTGACGCCATGGCGGAAGACTATATCCTTTCGCATAAAGCACTTCCCTCGTTCAAAGGCCTTTACGGTTTCCCCAATGCAGTCTGTACCTCCCTTAATGAAGTGATCATTCACGGTATACCAAGTGACTACAAACTGCAAGAGGGTGACATCATCGGTTATGACATTGGAACGAAACTTGACGGTTATTACGGCGATGCTGCGATAACAGTCGGTGTCGGTGAGATAAGTGAAGCGGATGAGGCACTCATCGCATGTGCCAAAGATACACTTTATCATGCTATAGAGAACATTAAAGACGGTATGCGTTTTAAAGAGCTCTCTTACATGATGCAGGAGTTTATCAAAAGCCGTGGTTTTGTGCCGCTTCGTGACTTTTGTGGTCACGGTATCGGTAAACGACCGCACGAAGATCCTCAAATTCCAAACTATCTTGACGGGGGCAGCCCGAAATCGGGTCCCAAGATCAAGAACGGTATGGTCTTCTGCCTTGAGCCGATGATCTGCCAAAAAGAGGCGAAGCCCGTGATCCTGGAGAACGGGTGGGATGTCGTTAGTAAAGATGGCCTACGCGGGTCACATTATGAACATACTGTTGCTGTCATTGGCGGCAAAGCAGAAATACTTTCACAAGGATAATTCATGGCAAAATCAGACGTCATTGAAGTTGATGGGAAAATAGTTGAAGCACTGCCGAATGCAACATTCCGCGTAGAGCTTGATAACGGGCATGTGATCCTTTGTCACATCGCCGGTAAGATGCGTATGCACTACATTAAAATTCTTCCGGGAGACAAGGTTAAGCTAGAGCTTACACCATACTCTTTGGATAAGGGACGCATTACTTATAGATATAAGTAATCCTTCCAGCTTCGGCGCGATTTGCACCGGAGTTCACCGCTCGACGTCAAAGAGAGCCTAACGGCTTTTACTGATGTTACTTTACTCCTTAAAAGCAAGTCCCCAGCTTCCTTTCTTAACAGGAGATATCGCCTTCGGTCTGAGTAAAACACAATCTACACCAAATCTGAAACTTGTCTAGTTTATTATTTAGCTTTTCCATTTTTTTATAATTCAACATTCAACATTCAAAACACTGCGTTATAATCCCCCTATGAAACTATTCGACTATAAAAGCTGGAATGTCAAAAAGATCGCAAAAGAGATCGCTCTTCTGGGATTGATGGTGCTGGTGATCAGCAATGTCATGAGCTATCTTCGTAAACCGGATCTTCCGGATACAAAACTGCCGCAGATCAATGCGCGGTTGATCAGCGGCGAGATCTTCAGGGCACAGGATCATACGGGCAAACCATTGCTGGTGCACTTCTGGGCGACGTGGTGTCCTGTCTGTAAAACAGAAGCCGATAATATACAGCGGTTATCAAGCTATTATGATGTCGTGACCATTGTGGTTAAGTCCGGAAGTGATGAGGCGCTGCAAAGCTATATGAAAGAGCGTAATTTTGACTACCCGGTCATTAACGATGAACATGGGGAGTGGGCAGCGAGATTTGATATTGAAGCCTACCCGACAACGTTTATCTACGACAGTTCGGGCGAGATCGCCTTTAGTGAGGTGGGGTACACCTCGAGTGTGGGGTTACTGCTGAGAATGTGGTGGGCAGGACTTTAATCGTTCTCTTTTTTGGTCAGTGTCATCGCATAGAGCCACTGCTGGAGCGGTAAAAACTGTTCGTAGTGGCGGTAGAGCTCGGGTATAAACTGCTTGCAGGAGATGGTTGATGCTTTGGTGGTGTAGTAGACGGCCACCGATTTCATGCGTGCCAAATAGGCGTGGCTCATCGCTTTGTCAAACCCTCTCGGCAGTCGTTTATAGTAGGGCTCTTCTATGACATATCCCTGTTCTTTCAGTCGTTCTAAAATTGCATGCAGCTCTTCACGGTGTTGGTCGACCTTGATGTAGTCTCGATAGGCCGCCAAAAGATCGGGATCAAAGGTGCGAATACCCGATGCGACCAGGAGCTCTTTAGGGGAGAAGTGCAGGTAGAAACAGCTCGACTGCATCCGTATATGTTTGCCCTGCCAGAAGATGACACCGATCTTCGACTTAATAGGGGTTTTGTCTTTTGAGAAGCGGGTGTCGCGGTAGATGCGAAAGAGGGAGTGGTTAATCTTTGGGATGGCGTTGATGGTCGGTACCAGCGCCTGCAGGTGTTCACCCATCTCTTCGACAAAAGCCCGGCTTGGCTCCAAAATGTATTGTGTGTACTCCTCTTTATGCGCCTCGAACCACTCTTTGTTGTTTTTCTGAATTGACTTTAAAAAGGGAATGGACTCTTTTGGGTAGTGGACAAAAGACATAGAAAGACCCTTGCTATAGATTTTTGACATTATAACACTTTGTCCCGGCAGTAGATTTTCTGTTTTTAGTTAAAACAAGAATGGTCCTGATGTAGAGAGGAACATCGGTGTAGAGCCAAGAATATGAGACTCTCTTTTAATAACATCACCGCTCGATATGTTATAGTTAATAAACCTGACTAAGAAAGAGTTGTTATACAGAATAACCACTATTTCAAGTTGCAATAATGGCAGAAATGTTTAGATCGCAGTTGGTGAGTAATGAATGTTTTGAGTCCTACAGCAGTGCTTCGAGCTCGTGCAGCGTTTTGATGCGGTGGGTAGCGTTGCTGAAGTCATGGCTGATGGTGAAGTGGTTATGGACGACAACACAGTCGATGCCGGCATTGACAGCGGAGCGGAGTCCGCGCTCTGAATCTTCAACGACGATCGCTTCATGTTTCTCGCCTCCAAAACGTGCCAGTCCGTTCAGGTAGGGGTCAGGGTGTGGTTTTGAACGGCCGTACTCACCACTGCAGAGCGCAAATTCCATGTGATCGGTGATGCCGCGCTTGGCATGGATAAGCTCGAAGTCCTCGCGACGGGCCGAGGTGATGATGCCCATACGATACTTTTCGTTGAGTGCAGCCAGCACGTCATAGACGCCCTCAATGGTGATGTCTTCCGTTTCCAGATAGTGCTGATAGAGTTCATTGCGTCTGTCGCGGGCCGCTTCAACGCTGGCGCTGTCAAACCCCGCCTCTTCGGCCAGCAGAAAAGCGCTTTGCCCGTTCACCATGATGTCACGGTACCGCTCTTCATCCAGGGTGATGCCCATAGTCTTGAGGATCTCTACGTTGGCTAGGTAGTACCATTTTTCGGTCTCGACGAGGACACCGTCGTTGTCAAAGAGTATGTATTTTTTCATGCGGGAATTATAGCAGATAACCTACTTGTTAAAGCGTTTTATCACATTGGAAACTGTAGGTAAAATTGTGACTTTATAGACGTGTCTCTTTCCTTTTTGTTCCGCCAAAAAGGAAACGAAAAAGCTCTCGCAACGGCTGCGAGGTCGGCGGGCTGCCGACTACCATCCTTCCTCTCTATCACAGCCTAAAAACGACAAACTCGCTACGCTCAGACAAGCCGTTTTTTTAACGGCTGCGCTAGAGTTCCAGTCTGCTCTGTAGATGCTGCGAAAAGAACCAAGCGGTGACGCATTGATTTAATTTAAAAGCTGACGCTTTTAGCATTGTTAGAAATTGTCAATTACTTACTACGTCTTGGTACAGTGGCTGAAGCCGGAGGGATTTCGTGGTGTTGAGAATGGATGGTTCAATGAGTGACTGTACCCGCCTTCGTACTCTCTTTTTTTCCTCAAGGTTTTTTCTCTGTACGAGCAGAGAAAAAAAGTTGAATACTAGGGCTATGAAGTAATTCAAAAAGTGTAATTGTTCAACATAACACTGTTGTCATAGACTTTGAATATCTAACTTTTGTTATTTCACTCTTTCCTTTTTTTACCGCAAAAAAGGAAACGAAAAAGCTCTCTCAACGGCTTCGAGCCCGACAAGCTGTCGGGTACTTTCACTCCAGTCGTTCATTCGCTAAAAATCCCTAACTCGCCTACGGCTCAGACAGAGTGATTTTTTTAACGCTCTTTCTCTCCTTACGTTCAACTCTGCAGATGTTTCGAAAACATTCAAGCGGTAACGCATTTATTTGTATTTAAAAGCTTCCGCTTTTATCCCAATTTTTGTCGTAGGGGGAGTTGTTATCGCTGGTGTCGCAATAAGATTGTGAAAAGCAGATTATCGCAATTTCTGAAAGGCATCTTGCTTCATAATTCTTAAAACCAAACTGTTAAATAATCCTATTACACTCGCTTTCGCTATAATTGCACTATTAAAAGACAGAGAACTGTCAAGAAAATAATGGACAAACTATGAATTATGATGTAATCGTCGTCGGCGGCGGCCATGCGGGTATTGAAGCCTGTCTGGCTTCGGCGCGTATGGGGCATAAAACGCTATTGGTATCGATGCTGGCAGAGAATGTCGGTGCGACGAGCTGTAACCCGGCTGTCGGCGGACTGGCCAAAGGGCACTTGGTAAGAGAGCTTGACGCCCTTGGCGGTGAGATGGGGCTCATTACTGATGAGGCCGGGATACAATTCCGCATTTTGAACAACACCAAAGGACCTGCTGTCCGCGGTACACGCGCCCAGATCGATATGGACCAGTACCGTGTGATCGCCCGTAATATCGTCTTGAACACGCCGAACCTTGAACTGTTGCAGGAGACGGTGGATGACCTGTTGATAGAAGACGGCGTGGTCGTCGGTGTGCGTACCGATCTTTTAAACGAGTACGGCGCCAAAAAAGTCATCTTGACGACAGGTACGTTTTTACGCGGTGTCGTGCACATCGGTGAGGTCACCAAAGAGGCGGGCCGATTCGGCGAGTTCGCGGCCAACAAGCTCTCTATCTCCCTGATGGATGCCGGACTTACCATCGGCCGTCTGAAAACGGGGACCTGCCCGCGTATCGACACCTCGACCATCGACTTCTCCGTCATGGAGGAGCAGCCGGGCGACGAACTGCCGACGCCGTTCAGTTTCCGTACCGACCGCGAGGCCTTTAAAGAGAACAAAGAGCAGCTGCCGTGTTACATCACCTACACCAACATCGACACGCATGAGATCATCGAGAAGAACTTCTACAGAGCACCGCTCTTCACCGGTCAGATCGAAGGGGTCGGCCCGCGCTACTGTCCGAGCATCGAAGACAAGATCAACCGTTTCCGCGACAAGGAACGTCACCACCTCTTTATCGAACCGCAGACCATGGACAACACGGAGTGCTACATCAACGGCATGAGCACCTCGCTGCCGCCGGAGGTACAGCAGGAGATGGTCCACTCCATCAAAGGGATGGAGAACGCCAAGATCGTCCGTTACGGCTATGCGATCGAGTATGACTATGTCGACCCGACGGAGCTGACCCACTCGCTGGAGACCAAGAAGGTCAAAAACCTCTATCTCGCCGGTCAGATCAACGGGACGACGGGCTACGAAGAGGCGGCCGCGCAGGGGCTGATGGCGGGGATCAACGCCGCTTTGAGCCTGCAGGAGAAAGAGCCGCTTGTTCTCGGACGCGACGAGGCCTATATCGGCGTGCTCATCGACGACCTGGTGACCAAGGGGACGAAAGAGCCTTACCGCATGTTCACCTCGCGTGCCGAGTATCGCCTGCTGCTCCGCGAAGAGTCGGCGGACATGCGTCTGAGCCGTTACGGCCACAATATCGGGCTGATCGACGATGCGACGATGGCGGCGGTCGACGAAAAGATCGCGCAGATCAAAGAGGGTGTCGACATCATCAATGGCACCGACTACACACCGAACAAAGAGTTTGTTGCCTTTTTGGAGAGCATCGGCGAAGAGCGCATCAGCGACAAGATCAACGCCCAGCAGATCATCTCACGCAAGAGTTTCACCCTTGACAAGCTGACAAAACTGCTGCCGGAGCTCTCAAAGTTCAGCGACTACATCCAGGAGCAGATCCTGGTCGAAGCCAAATACGCCCGCTATGTCGAAAAGCAGCAGGAAGACATCGAGAAGATGAAGAAGAACATCCACGTCAAGATCCCCGAAGGGTTCGACTTTGCAGCGGTGCGCGGTTTCTCCAAAGAGGTGATCGACAAGCTCGAGAAGTTCCAGCCGCCGACGCTGCAGGCCGCGTCGCAGATCTCGGGGATCACCCCGGCGGCCATCGAGATCCTGCACATCTACATTAAAATGGCGGAAAAGAAGCAGTAGGCTTCAATCTTTTCTTATCTAATTTTCTCGTTCCCACGTTGTACGTGGGAATGCATATTAAACTCCGAGCTACCAGAACCGTTCAACTGTCAAAAGACCGGTTACCCTTCATAGCCTCTTGCACTACTTTTGCCGATATCGTCACTTTGCGCCACAAGATGCAGATGCTTGCTGGCAGGGTTACGGGATGAGCCCGGTCGCTTCGTCAAACCCGAGCATCAGGTTCATGTTCTGCACTGCTGCTCCCGAGGCGCCTTTACCGAGGTTGTCGAGCCGTGAGATCACGACGATGTAGAGTTCGTTCTCATAGACCGAGAGTTCCAGGCGGTTGGTGTTGTTGCAGGCCGTGGCATCGAGAAAATCATCATCGAGGTAGGTCTCGTTCGTCTCGATCACTTTGACGAAGGGCTCATCGGCGTAATACCTTTTATAGCATGCCAGCAGCGATTGGCGGGATGTCCTCTGTACCAATTGCTCCTTGACAAGGTAGGTCATGACCAGCATGCCCTGAAAAAAGTTTCCGACGCTCGGCGTGAAGAGAGGCGGGTATTGCAATCCGGGGATATGGTGCATCTCCGGCAGGTGCTTGTGGTCGAGCAGCAGCGCATACGGCCGTTGGCTTACAAACTTTCCGCTGTTTTCCGGGGCTTCATAGCGCTCGATCAGTGCTTTCCCGCCGCCGCTGTAGCCGGTGATGGAGTGGCAGATGACCTTGTGTGTTCTTGCCATGATGCCGTTTTCCACGAGGGGATTGACCGCCATGATCAGACCGCTGGCGTGACAGCCCGGTACACAGACCCGTCTGCCGTTTCTGATGAGGTCGCGGCGCTCGGCATTGAGCTCGGGATATAGGGGTCAGCTCTTCAATCTTCAATTTCCAAATTACACCTCAGGGGTTGAATCTCCATTTTTAATGACTTTGGAAACAAGCGATTTCAATATGTTGAAGCATCGTGCACTATCTGCTGTCAAGTGCGGAGTGCAACGCCGCGTCCGTCACATTCTCTCTTATTTTCATGTTCAGTCTCTTCTAACTATAATCTGGTATAAATGCCACGAT
>JBFFUI010000034.1:0-24799 GCA_041571435.1 Sulfurimonadaceae bacterium
GGGGTTGAATCTCCACTTTTTATGACTTTGGAAATGAGTGACTTCGATAGGTTCAGGTAGCGTGCGATGTCTGCCTGAGTGTAGCCGTCCAAATAGGCATTGATGATCGCCATGTTTCTAGCTAGTTTACAATCTACATCGTAGAAATGTTCTTCAAATGCTTTAGATCGGTTCACTCTTATGCCCTCATCGGTTTTCTCTATTTTTTCCTTCTTAAAATTACACCCCAGGGCTTAAATCTCCACTTTCAAGCACCTTCGAAACAAGCAACACAGATAGATTTAAATGCCCGGCAGTGCTAACGGCTGTGTTGGTTTTTCTGCTTATGAGAATTTCTTCAAAAATTTCACTGCCACCTACTTGTAATTAAAAGAAACTTTCGGTATAATTGCGTTCCAAATTCAAAAAAACAGACGTTTTTACCTACAAATCTATGGATTTTTAGATAAAGATTTCGATTAGTGAGAAGTTCGCTTCTCACACGAATTCTGGATTACTTGGACTAATGATAGTTGGGGGTTTCTGCAGAGTTTGCAGTAAGCTTAATCGGCCTTTCCCGCCCCTCTTGAAGTTAAAGTCTGGAAAGGAGAATATAAATGTTAAAATCTAGAAAAGCTGAATTGATTGCTGAACTTACGGAATCATTTACAGATAAAGCAGCAGTCATCGTATGTGAATACAAAGGATTGACTGTTGACAGACTAGAAACTCTTCGTAAAGCTGCACGTGCTAAAGATGTAAAAGTACAAGTTATCAAAAATAGCTTGGCATCACTTGCTCTTGGCAATGCAAAGATGACGGGTCTTGAACTTAAAGACACAAACATCTTTTTATGGTCTGAAGACGTTATCTCTGCATCGAAAGTTGCATCAGATTTCGCAGGCGATAAAGCAAACGAAGATAAGTTTGCAATCAAAGCGGGTTACCTTGACGGTGAAGCTGCTGACAAAGCAAAAATCGAAGCGTTTGCAAAACTTCCAGGACGCGAAGAGCTTCTTGGTATGCTTGCTGCGACTTGGATGGCACCGCTCACGAACCTTGCGTTCGGTCTCGATGCGCTTAGACAAAAAAAAGAAGCTGAAGCCTAAGCTCAGCCCTTTGAGATTTGTGGCTTAACCACTTAAAGTCTGTCCGGACTTAACTTGATCTGTAAAAAATAGCAGATTATAAAACTAAATTAAATAATGGAGAAACATTATGGCTGTAACTAAAGAAGATGTATTAGAATTTATCTCTGGTCTTTCTGTTCTTGAGCTTTCTGAGCTTGTAAAAGAATTCGAAGAAAAATTTGGCGTATCTGCTCAACCTGTAGCGATGGCTGGTGGCGCTGCAGCTGCTGCTGACGCTGGTGAAGAAAAAACTGAGTTCGATGTTGTTATCACTGATGCTGGTGCTAAGAAAATCGGTGTTATTAAAGCTATCCGTGGTCTTACTGGCCTTGGTCTTAAAGAAGCTAAAGAAGCTGCAGAATCTCTTCCATCTACTATTAAAGAAGGTGTTGATAAAGAGACTGCTGAAGCTGCAAAAGCTGAGCTTGAAGCTGCAGGCGCAACTGTCGAAGTTAAATAATTTCGCTTTAAACGACAAGGAACTCTCCTTGTCATTCGTTCACAGGCCGCTTTGATCGGGTGCTTTGGCACCCAGTCAAAGTGGCCTTTGCGCGTTAGAGACCACAGACATTTATTACTTGTGGCTGTTATGTCCTTGGACGCTTGGACTATTCCCGTTAATTAAACTAAACTCTTTTATTACACACATTATGCAGCAGAAACTGCAATTGTAGTCATGATATTGCATTTTGCAATTTCTACTGCATATAGGGCAGATGCGCTCGATGTATTTGCGACCAGCCCCCGGACACTGTTTCGACTGGCGTATGAGTCTTGTTTGATTATTATAAAATTACCTTAGAGGTTGCCTATGTTAAATAGCCTGTATTCTGGAAACCGTTTACGCGTTGATTTCGCTAAAACTCCACAACAGATTGAAGTTCCGAACCTGTTACAACTTCAACAAAGTTCTTATGAAAACTTTTTGATGATTGAAAAGAAAAACCGTGATACAAGCGGTATTGAAAAAGTTTTCTCTTCTGCATTCCCAATCCATGACGCACAAAACCGTCTAACGATCGAGTACCTTGGAAGCGAAGTCGCCGCGCCTAAGTACACCGTTCGTGAATGTATGGAACGTGGTCTGACGTACGCAGTATCGCTTAAGATGAAAACACGTTTGGTACTTTGGGACCGTGATGAGAACACAAAAGAGAAGCTTGGCGTCAAAGATATCAAAGAACAGTCTATCTTTGTACGTGACATCCCATTGATGACGGACCGTACTTCATTCGTCGTTAACGGTGTTGAGCGTGTTGTTGTTAATCAACTTCACCGTTCACCGGGTGTAATCTTCAAAGAAGAGGAGTCGACGACTGCGGGCAACAAACTGATCTACACAGGTCAGATTATTCCAGATCGCGGTTCATGGCTATATTTCGAATATGATCCGAAAGATATCCTTTACATGCGAATCAACAAACGCCGTAAAGTGCCTGTTACTATCATGTTCCGTGCGATGGGTTACTCTAAACAAGATATTTTGAAGATGTTCTACCCGCTTCAAAAGATCAATATCTCTGAGAACCAGTTCACAATGAACTTCCAACCTGACGAGTTTGCCGGTCGTCTTGATTATGATCTTGTATCAGAATCAGGTGAAGTGCTTTTGGCATCAGGCAAACGCCTTACGGCTAAAAAAGCGCAGAAGTTCGTTGATGACGGTGTCAAAGCGGTTCAATATCCGTTAGAGACCCTTGTAGAGCGTTATTTGGCAGAACCGATCATTGATCCTGAAACAGGTGAGATCCTGTTTGACACAATGACATCTGTTGACGAAACGAAACTCAAAAAGATGGCAGAAGCCGGCGTTACTGAATTTGTTATTGCGAATGACCTGGCTGAAGGTGTTGATGCATCGATCATCAATGCATTCAATGCTGATGCAGACTCGCTTAAGCTGCTTAAGCAGACAGAAGAGATCGAAGACGAAAACGACCTGTCGGCGATCCGTATCTATAAAGTAATGCGTCCTGGCGAGCCGGTAACAAAAGATGCAGCTAAAGCGTTCGTAAACCAGCTGTTCTTTGACCCGGAACGTTATGATCTGACAAAGGTCGGTCGTATGAAGATGAACCACAAATTGGGACTTGATATTCCTGAGTATGTTACGGTTCTGACAAACGAAGATATTATTAACACGGTTAAATACGTTATTAAAGTCAAAAACGGTCAGGGTCACATCGATGACCGTGATCACCTTGGTAACCGTCGTATCCGTTCGATCGGTGAGCTTCTTGGTAATGAGCTTCACAATGGTCTGATCAAGATGCAAAAAGCGATCAAAGACAAACTATCTACGATGAGTGGACCGATGTCTGAGCTTATGCCGCATGACCTTATTAACTCGAAGATGATCACATCGACGATCATGGAGTTTTTCTCAGGCGGACAGTTGTCTCAGTTTATGGACCAGACGAACCCGCTTTCAGAAGTAACGCATAAACGTCGTCTTTCGGCACTTGGTGAGGGTGGTCTTGTTAAAGAACGTGCCGGCTTTGAAGTGCGTGACGTTCACCCGACACACTACGGCCGTATCTGTCCGATTGAGACACCGGAGGGTCAGAATATTGGTCTTATCAATACTTTGGCAGCCTACTCTAAAGTTAATGAGCTTGGATTTATCGAAGCACCTTACAACATGGTTAAAGACGGTAAGGTTCTGACGGGTCCAGAAAACGTTGTTTATTTGACGGCGACACAAGAAGAGGGTAAAACGATTGCAGCTGCTTCTAATGCTATCGATGCAGACGGTAACTTTGTCGAAGAGTTGATCGAAATCCGTAAAGACGGTGAGATCATGCTTGGTAAAGCAACGGATTGTGAGTACATGGACCTTTCATCTCAGATGGTTGTCGGTGTGGCTGCATCCCTTATCCCGTTCCTTGAGCATGATGATGCGAACCGTGCGCTGATGGGATCGAACATGCAGCGTCAAGCTGTGCCGCTTCTTAAACCGCAAGCACCGATGGTCGGAACAGGTATTGAAAAACTTGTTGCCCGTGATGCCTGGGAATGTATTAAAGCGAAACGTGCCGGCCGTGTGGAAAAAGTCGATGCAAAGCATGTCTTTGTACTGGGTGAAGATGAAGGCGGTACCTTTATCGATTACTACCCGCTTCAAAAGAACCTTCGTACCAACCAGAACACGACATTCAGCCAAAAAGCGGCGGTTCATGTCGGTCAAATGGTCGAAGCCGGTCAGATCATTGCCGATGGTCCGAATATGGATCACGGTGAGCTGGCACTTGGTGTTAATGCGATGGTCGCGTTTATGCCATGGAACGGTTACAACTATGAGGATGCAGTCGTTATCTCTGAACGTATGATCCGTGAAGATGCTTATACATCGGTTCACATTTATGAGAAAGAGTGTGAGGCACGTGAGCTTAAGCACGGTATCGAAGAGATCACCCGTGACATCCCGAACGTCCGTGACGACGAGCTTTCTCACCTGGATGAGAGCGGTATTGTCAAGATCGGTACCAGCGTAAGCGGTGGTATGATCCTGGTCGGTAAAGTCTCGCCTAAAGGTGAGGTCAAACCGACTCCGGAAGAGCGTCTTCTACGTGCGATCTTTGGTGAGAAAGCGGGTCACGTGGTTAACAAATCACTTTACTGCCCGCCATCAATGGAAGGTGTTGTTGTCGATATCAAGATCTTCACGAAAAAAGGGTACGACAAAGACCCACGTGCACTGGAACTTGAGAAGCAGGAACGCGACGAGCTCGAGCGTGAGCACTATGACCGTCTACTGATGATCGACAAAGAGGAGATGATCCGTATCGAGTCGATCTTGACGAAAGCGGAACTTGTTACAGACGTGACGGTGAATGACGTTGAGTACAAAGTGGGTGACCGCATTACTGCCGAAGCCCTTGCAAACGTTAATCGTTTTGCGATGAACAATGTTGTCAAGTCATTCTCTGAAGAGGTACAGGCACAGTATAACAATACGAAGAACCACTTCCAGAAACAGAAGAAAAAGTTCCGTGACGAGCATGAAGAGAAACTGACTATTCTTGAAAAAGATGACATCCTTCCAAACGGTGTTACGAAATTTGTCAAGGTGTACATTGCAACAAAACGTAAACTAAAAGTCGGTGATAAGATGGCAGGTCGTCACGGTAACAAGGGTATTGTCTCTATTATCGTTCCTGAAGTCGATATGCCGTACATGGCAGATGGCCGCTCGGTTGACGTATGTCTGAACCCGCTAGGTGTACCATCGCGTATGAATATCGGACAGATCCTTGAGATGCACCTTGGTATGGCGGGCCGTGAACTTGGTCACCAGATCCAGGATATTTTTGAAGCGAAACAGAGCGACTTTATCGCACAGCTTCGTACGAAGATGACAGAGATCGCTGACGTTGCGCGTTTCATGAACGCAGGCGAAGTGATCGCTAAGATGAGCGATGACGATCTATTGACATTCGCACGCGACTGGTCGAACGGTGTCAAGTTCGCAACACCGATCTTCGAAGGTGTCAATACGGAAGAGTTCGCGAAACTGTTCGAACTTGCAAAACTTGACAGTGACGGTAAAACGGTTCTGTACGATGGTAAAACAGGTGAACAGATCAAAGAGCGTGTCAACGTCGGTTACATGTATATCCTTAAGCTGCACCACCTGGTTGATGAGAAAGTTCACGCCCGTTCTACGGGGCCTTACTCTCTCGTTACGCAGCAGCCGGTCGGTGGTAAAGCACTCTTCGGTGGACAGCGTTTTGGTGAGATGGAAGTATGGGCGCTTGAGGCATATGGTGCTTCTGCGGTACTTAAAGAGATGCTGACAATCAAATCGGATGACGTCGAAGGACGTGTCAACGCGTACAAAGCATTGACAAAAGGTGAAGCGGTTCCGGCATCCGGAATTCCAGAGACCCTGTTTGTATTGACAAAAGAGTTGCAAGCACTTGCGCTTGACGTAGAGATTTTTGACGAGGTAGAAGACAATGAGTAAATTAGTACCAATAGAGATTACAGAAGACAACCGTCCAAAAGACATTAAACAGCTTCAGTTTCGTTTGGCAAGCCCGGAGAAAGTTCTCTCTTGGAGCCACGGTGAAGTTAAAAAACCTGAAACGATCAACTACCGTACGCTTAAACCTGAGCGCGACGGTCTGTTCTGTGCAAAGATCTTCGGTCCGGTACGTGACTACGAGTGTCTTTGTGGTAAATATAAAAAGATGCGTTACAAAGGCGTTGTCTGTGAGAAGTGTGGTGTTGAAGTAACAACCACTAAAGTGCGTCGTACACGTATGGGTCACATCGACCTTGTTACGCCTGTCGCACACATCTGGTATGTTAGTTCACTGCCGTCACGTATCGGTACACTTCTTGGTGTCAAGATGAAAGACCTTGAACGCGTACTTTACTACGAAGCCTACATCGTTAAGAATTCAGGTGATGCATTCTATGACGGCGAAGAGTCTACACCGGTATTGAAATATGATGTTCTAAATGAAGAGCAGTACCGTATTTTGATGTCGCGTTACTCTGAAGCAGGTTTCAAAGCGATGATGGGTGGCGAAGCGATCCGTGAGATGCTTGAAGATATTGACCTTGTTGAGATCTTTTCACAGCTTAAAGAAGACATGGATAACACGAAGTCAGTCGCTAAAACCAAGACTTTGGTAAAGCGTCTTAAAGTCATCGAGTCATTCCTAAACTCGGGTAACAACCCGGCGTGGATGATGCTGACGGCTCTTCCTGTTCTTCCACCAGACCTTCGTCCGCTTGTCAGCCTTGACGGCGGCAAGTTTGCGGTCTCTGATGTGAACGACCTATACCGTCGTGTCATCAACCGTAACCAGCGTCTTAAGCGTCTAATCGAACTTGAAGCGCCGGAGATCATCGTCCGTAATGAGAAGCGTATGCTTCAGGAGTCTGTTGATGCGTTGTTTGACAACGGTCGCCGTGCGAACGCCGTCAAGGGTGCCAACAAGCGTCCGCTTAAATCACTCTCTGAAGTGATCAAAGGTAAGCAGGGTCGTTTCCGTCAAAACCTTCTCGGTAAGCGTGTTGACTTCTCCGGACGTTCTGTTATCGTTGTCGGTCCGTCACTGCGTATGGACGAGTGTGGTCTTCCTAAGAAGATGGCGATCGAGCTTTTCAAACCGCATTTGATCGCAAAACTTGAAGACAAAGGGTATGCAACAACCGTCAAAGCGGCGAAGAAGATGATCGAAGCGCAAACAAACGAAGTATGGGAATGTCTAGCGGAGATCGTTGACGGTTATCCGATCATGCTGAACCGTGCACCGACACTGCACAAGCTTTCAATTCAGGCGTTCCACCCTAAATTGATCGACGGTAAAGCGATCCAGCTTCACCCTCTTGTCTGTGCGGCCTTCAATGCCGACTTCGATGGTGACCAGATGGCTGTTCACGTACCGTTGTCAACAGAAGCTATTGCCGAAGCAAAAGTATTGATGCTGGCATCAATGAACATCTTGCTTCCGGCATCCGGTAAAGCGATCGCGACGCCTTCACAGGATATGGTCCTTGGTCTCTACTACATCTCTTTGGAGAAAAACGGGGTCAAAGGTTCGAACAAACTGTTCGCCAACGTCGATGAGATCAAGATCGCGCTTGAGACAGGTTCACTGGACATCCATGCGAAAGTACGTACAAAAGTCGATGGACGTATGATCCACACGACGGCCGGCCGTATGCTGCTTAAAGAGATCCTTCCGGAGTTCGTGCCGGTTGATCTCTGGAACCAGACAATGAAGAAAAAGAACATCAATGCGATCGCAGACTATGTTCAGAAGCACGGTGGTATCGCTGTAACAGCCGGTTTCCTTGACCGTCTGAAAGATCTTGGTTTCAAGCAGGCGACCGAAGCGGGTGTATCGATCTCTATTGCCGACATTATCATCCCGGATGAGAAAAAGGCGTTGATCGCTGCTTCTAAAAACAAGGTCATCGAGATCCAGAAGCAGTTCGAAGCGGGTCTATTGACGGAACAAGAACGCTACAACAAAATCATCGACGTCTGGTCTGACACGAACAACACGGTTGCGGGTCAGATGATGGACTTGGTCGAAAATGATAAAGACGGTTTTAACTCGATTCACATGATGGCTGATTCGGGTGCGCGTGGTTCTGCTGCACAGATTCGCCAGTTGGCGGGTATGCGTGGTCTAATGGCGAAACCAAACGGTGACATTATTGAGACGCCGATTATCTCGAACTTTAAAGAGGGACTGAACGTCCTTGAGTACTTTATTTCGACACACGGTGCGCGTAAAGGTCTTGCGGATACGGCACTTAAAACGGCGAATGCGGGTTATTTGACCCGTAAGCTTGTTGACGTTGCACAAAACGTTAAAGTTGTTGAACATGACTGTGGGACACACGAAGGTATCGAGATCACGGACATCTCAGACGGTAACGTTATGATCGAGCCGTTGGAAGATCGTGTTTACGGTCGTGTACTCGCAGAAGATGCGATCGATCCGATCACGAACGAGATCCTTTATCCAGAGGGTACATTGATCGACGAGATCTCTGCAGCCAAGATGACAGAAGCAGGTATCAAGTCGGCACACATCCGTACACCGACGACATGTAAGTCAGAGGGCGGTATCTGTGCCCTTTGTTATGGTCTTAACCTCGGTACGGGTCATATGGTCCGCAAAGGTGAGGCAGTCGGTATCGTTGCGGCACAGTCTATCGGTGAGCCGGGTACACAGCTGACACTTCGTACGTTCCACGTTGGTGGTACGGCGTCTAGTACACAGCAAGAGCGCCAGGTCATTGCAGACAAAGAAGGTTTCATCCGTTATTACAACATGAAGACCTACAAGTCTAAAGAGGGTAAAACAATTGTAGCCAACCGTCGTAATGCGGCCGTACTCCTTGTTGAACCTAAGATCAAAGCACCGTTTGCCGGAACATTGGATATCCAGACGATCCACGATGAGATTCTGGTAACGGTTACTGACAGTAAAGACAGTAAGAATATCGCGCGCTACACGCTTCGTAAGTATGAAGTTGCAAAACCGGGCGAGATCGCCGGTGTCAGCGGTAAGATCGAAGGTAAACTCTACCTTCCTTACGAGAGTGGTACATCGATCGATGCAGATGAGTCAATTGTTGAGAAGATCAAAGATGGCTGGAACGTACCTAACCGTATTCCATACGCTTCTGAGGTAACCGTACAAGACGGTGCACCGATCACACAGAAGATCAAGGCCAAAGAAGCGGGAACGGTTAAGTACTTCTTACTTAAAGGTGACTACCTGGAGCGTTACAAAGAGATCAAGTCAGGTTACACCGTGACTGAAAAAGGCCTCTTTGCTGTTGTCGTCGACAGTGATGACCGTGAAGCCATCCGTCACTATATCGCACGTGGTTCAGTTGTGGATACAGATGATGATGCTGTTGTTGCAGCAGACTCTATTTTGGCACACCCGGCAACGGATGAGTCAATTGTGATCGCAGAGTGGGATCCATATTCTAACCCGATCATCTCGGAGTCTAACGGTACGGTAACATTTGAGGATATTATTCCGGGTACAACGGTTACCGAGCAGTTTGACGAGTTGACTGGTAAGACGCGTCTAATGGTAAACGACCACTACCCTGCTGAGTATAAGCCGACGATCGTTCTTGCAACGCAAGAGGGTGAGATCATCCGTTATTCGGTTGGTTCCAAAACAGCGATCTACGTTGAGAACAATGCTGACGTTCAAGTTGCTGATATCCTGGCAAAAACACCGAAAGCACTTCAGAAGTCATCGGATATTACCGGTGGTCTTCCGCGTGTATCTGAGTTGTTTGAAGCACGCCGTCCTAAAGAGATCGCATTGATCGCAGAGATCGACGGTGTTGTAAGCTTCGGTAAACCACTACGTGGCAAGCAGCGTATCATCATCGCATCTGAAAACGGCATTATGAAAGAGTACTTTGTTGACAAAAACCTGCAGGCACTAGTGAATGCAGGCGACTTCGTACACGCCGGTGAGCAGTTGACGACGGGTCAGATGTCATCACATGAGATCCTACGCATTATGGGAACGAAAGCACTGTATAACTACCTTGTTACTGAGGTTCAGTCGGTTTACCGTTCTCAGGGTGTTAGTATCGCCGACAAACACATCGAGGTTATCTTTACGCAGATGCTTCGTCAGATCAAGATCGTTGCTGCGGGTGATACAAAATTCATCCCAGGTGATCTTATTTCACATAACAAGTTCCAAGAGGAGAATGAGAAGATCCTTCGTCTTGGTGGTGAACCTGCGATCGCTGAACCGTTCCTGGTCGGTATTACACGGGCTTCGGTCAGTGCCGACTCGATCATCTCTGCTGCATCTTTCCAGGACACGACGAAAGTCCTGACTGAAGCGGCTGTTTCTGCTAAGATCGATGATCTTACTGATCTTAAAGAGAATGTTATTATCGGACGTACAATTCCAGTTGGAACGGGTATCTACAAAGACCAGACTATTCAGTTCAACGAAGACGAAGAGGCGTAAGCCTTACGTTTATAGAATACGCCGAATGGGAAAAGACCCATTCGCTTAGACTGTTTCTGAGCTCTCCTGAATGGAGGCTCACCTAGAGACGAGGCTATTGATATCTTCTGCAAACTTTTCATTTCTACACAATCTTTTACACTCTTAACCCTTTTTAAAGTAATTAGATCATCACTTAATATATTACAAAATATAATGCATGAACAGATAGGGCACGTTCGTTGAGCGTTACATGCTTTATAACATGACAAGGAGATGAAATGAAACTACATAAACTGGCCGTTGCGGCTCTTATAGGATTTGGTCTAACAATGCCGTTGACGGCGGGAGATGCGCTCAGCGAAGCTTTGGTCAAGAAGGCGGAGAAGAATGTTCAGGCCATCACGCCGGCAGAGCTCTTTAAAATGATCGATGAAGGTGAAGTGCCTTTTATCGCGCTTGATGTCCGTGAAGCAGATATGCGTATGGAAGGCACTTTTGATTCTGAAGAGAATGTTGAGATCGCACGCGGTGTCTTGGAATTTGACGTTGGCGCTGCAATCCCGAATAAAAATGCTCTGGTCATTGTCTACTGTCGTGTCGGTAAAAGTGCTGCACTGGCTGCACAGACAATGAAGTATCATCTCGGCTATACAAACGTACGTTACCTGAAGGGCGGGCTTGATGCCTGGATGGAAGCAGGCTACAGTATCTACAACCATTTCGGCGAAGTCAAACTGGCGAAATAAGCTACTTAGTCGTATCACTATACCGGTATCCACTCTTGAAGATAGATCCGGTATATTTGGTATGTAGAGATGTATGAGCATACGTTAACATAGAATTTATGTCGATTTATTGCTCGTGGTCTTTATAATAACTTCGTCAATTTCAAGACTTATTGACCCTACTCACTCTCAAAACTTCAGACAACTTAACCATGATATTAAAGCTACTCTTTATTCTGATTTGAGTATAATCGCGCGTTTATTACTCCATCGTGAGTAATCTACTGGAACTTATTTTATAAAGGAATTGTATGCCTACAATCAATCAATTGATTCGTAAAGAGCGCAAGCGTGTAGTCAAGAAGTCAAAATCTGCTGCACTAGTTTCGTGCCCTCAGCGTCGCGGTGTATGTACCCGTGTGTACACAACTACACCTAAAAAACCAAACTCGGCTCTACGTAAAGTAGCCAAAGTCCGTCTTACATCTGGATTCGAAGTTATTTCGTATATCGGTGGTGAGGGTCACAACCTTCAAGAGCACTCTATCGTTCTTGTACGTGGTGGTCGTGTAAAAGATTTACCGGGTGTTAAGTATCACATCGTTCGTGGTGCACTTGATACAGCTGGTGTTTCTGGTCGTACTGTAGCTCGTTCTAAATACGGAACTAAGAAGCCTAAGTAACAACCAAAAGTCCGTTAACTACGCAATAACTCCGAAGACTCAGGTGAGTTGAAAGAGAGTATTTTTGTAGGAGACAAAAACAGAGACAAAGGTCTTTGAGTAAATTTTTAAAATTGAAGAGGAACTCTTATGAGAAGAAGAAAAGCACCCGTACGTGAGATCATGCCAGATCCAATCTACGGAAGTAAAATAGTTACAAAATTCATCAACAAGATTATGCTTGATGGTAAAAAAAGTACTGCAGAAAAAATTATGTACAGCGCACTAGACATTATCTCATCACGTGGTGAGACTAAAGGTGTTGAAGTATTTAATGCAGCGATTGACAATGTTAAACCGGTGATCGAAGTTAAATCACGCCGTGTAGGTGGGGCAACATACCAAGTTCCAGTAGAAGTTCGTCCTGTACGTCAACTCTCTTTGGCACTACGTTGGATCATTGACGCTGCGCGCAAGCGTAACGAGCGCACAATGGCTGAGCGTTTGGCTAACGAGTTAATGGAAGCAGCAACTGACAAAGGTGCAGCATTCAAGAAGAAAGAAGACACTTACCGTATGGCTGAAGCGAATAAAGCATTCGCTCACTACCGCTGGTAATCACTTCGTAACTGTTGTAGAGCATACTTCGGCATGCTCTACCACATGCCGGAAAACGAGAAACGGAAAGCGGAAAGCGGAGCTTACTCCCTTTTCCGATTTCCGATTTCCGATTTTCGAACTAAATATATAGGACATTAATTATGGCAAGATCACATAAATTAGAAGATGTAAGAAACATCGGTATTGCTGCGCACATTGATGCGGGTAAAACAACGACAACAGAACGTATTCTTTTCTATACAGGTGTTGAGCACAAGATCGGTGAGGTTCACGACGGTGCGGCGACAATGGACTGGATGGAGCAAGAGCAAGAGCGTGGTATTACGATTACGTCTGCTGCGACAACTTGTGAATGGAGTGGTAAACAGATCAACATTATCGATACTCCGGGCCACGTTGACTTCACGATCGAAGTTGAGCGTTCTATGCGTGTACTTGACGGTGCAGTATCTGTTTTCTGTGCGGTCGGTGGTGTTCAGCCGCAATCTGAGACTGTATGGCGTCAACGTAACCGTTATGGCGTGCCATCAATTGTTTTTGTAAACAAGATGGACCGTACAGGTGCAGACTTCTACGAAGTTGAAAACCAGATTCGTGACCGTTTGAAAGGTAACCCAGTGCCAATTCAGCTTCCTATCGGTGCTGAAGATGGTTTCCAGGGTGTTGTTGATCTTGTAAAAATGAAAGCGATCGTTTGGGATCAAGATGCAGCGATGGGTTCTAACTACCACGTTGAAGATATCCCGGCTGACATGCAAGACAGAGCTGAAGAGTACCGTGAGAAGATGATCGAAGAGATCTCTTCAGTTGACGGTAACGAAGAGCTTATGGAAAAATACATGGAAGGTGAAGAGCTTACTGAAGAGGAGATCGTTGCAGGAATCAAAGCAGCGACTATCGGTATGCACATCGTTCCGATGACAGCGGGTACAGCGTTCAAGAACAAAGGTGTTCAGACACTTCTTGATGCAGTTGTTGCTTACCTACCTTCACCGGTAGAAGCACCTGCGATCAAGGGTACGATGATGGATAACGAAGAAGAGGAAGTAAGTGTACCATCGACTGATGACGGTTCATTCGCTGCATTGGCATTCAAGATCATGACCGATCCATTTGTCGGTGTCCTTACCTTCATCCGTGTTTACCGTGGTTCACTTGAGTCTGGCTCATATGTTCACAACACGACTAAAGACAAGAAAGAGCGTGTTGGCCGTATTGTTAAGATGCACGCGATCAAACGTGAAGAGGTCAAAGAGATCTACGCGGGTGAGATCGGTGCGGTTGTAGGTCTTAAATCAACAACGACAGGTGATACGCTGTGTGCTCCGGAAGACAAAGTCGTTCTTGAGCGTATGGACTTCCCAGAGCCGGTTATCTCGGTTGCTGTTGAGCCTAAGACTAAAGCTGACCAGGAAAAAATGGGTATTGCACTGGGTAAACTTGCTGCAGAAGATCCATCGTTCCGTGTTCACACTGACGAAGAGTCTGGTCAGACAATCATCTCTGGTATGGGTGAGCTTCACCTTGAGATCCTTGTTGACCGTATGTTCCGTGAGTTCAAGGTTGAGGCTGAAGTTGGTGCGCCACAGGTTTCTTACCGTGAGACGATCAAAAAAGAGGTCAACCAAGAGTACAAATACGCTAAGCAGTCGGGTGGTCGTGGTCAGTTCGGACACGTCTATCTTACTATCAAGCCGGGTGAAGCAGGTACAGGTTATATCTTCCACAATGAGATCAAAGGTGGTACGGTTCCTCGCGAATACATCCCAGCTGTTGAAAAAGGTTGTGAAGAAGCGATGCAAAACGGTGTTCTTGCCGGTTACCCGATCGAAGATGTTGAAGTTACACTTTATGACGGTTCATACCACGATGTCGACTCGAACGAGATGGCGTTTAAACTTGCTGCTTCAATGGGATTCAAAGAGGGTGCACGTAAAGCTGACCCAGCGATCCTTGAGCCGTTGATGAAAGTCGAAGTTGAAGTTCCTGAAGATTTCATGGGTGACGTTATCGGTGACCTTAACCGTCGTCGTGGTCAGGTTAACAACATGGGTGACCGTTCAGGTAACAAGATTGTTGATGCTTTCGTACCACTTTCAGAGATGTTCGGTTACTCGACTGACCTTCGTTCTGCTACGCAGGGTCGTGCAACATACTCTATGGAATTCGATCACTACGAAGAAGTTCCACGTAACGTTGCTGAAGAGATCATCAAAAAGCGTAACGGATAATCCTTACCAATTTATAAGTGATCCTTCAGGGTCACTGTTCTTGGCTGTTACTGCCAAGAACATCTATCCTTCATTTATTCCGCTGAACCCAACAAACTTTTTTATTCTTTTGATAATACTTCAACTTATATGACGCTTTTAGTAATTTGACTGTAGAATATGATTGAATTATGTTTTAGGTTGAACAATGAATAAATATCTGCTGTTGCTTGCACTGACCCTTTCTCTATTTGCACAAACCCCCAAATCGTTTGCAGCGCTTGGTGATATCATCTATAACGATGTTGATAAATTTGAAAAGCTCAAAGAATTAGCATCGATGCAGGAGTTCACAACAAACATAGACAGTTATATCGCTTCTGCCAATGCAACTAAAAAGATCGGCTTAGCCCTTGACCAAGAGGGGGCGTCTGTTGATGGTGAAGCCTACCTTAAAGCACTTCGCAAACTCTCAACAGAACATGATGCCATTATCGTCAACAGTCGTAAACGCTTTAAAGAGGCGATTGCAGATGAAGATAGCGAGACGATCAACGGAATGATCACAATCGGCGTAATCGATCCAGAGGATTATAAGACAGAGCTTATGCACTATTACGAAGAGTTTAACGAAGATCAAAACCTGTCATCGTTAGTACCTTTTTACAATAAGTATGTCAAAGCTGAGAAAGAAGAAGCGGTCATCAAGAAAAGTGCAAGTCCAGCACAGAGGGATGCAGATGAAGACGAGGCAAGCCTGAAACGTATGCGGGCCAAGCAGCAGGCAGAGGCCGAAGCACTGGAACGTGCGGTCAATGAAGAGAAAGAGCGTGCGAAAAAGGAAGTGCTGGACAAGCAGAAAAAAGAGTTGGGCATCGAGTAAACAAACGCTTAGAACTCAGTTCTCCTCTTTTTTATACCACTTGGGCTCTTCTACCTCTTTCGGGTTTCCCTCCAGCGTCAAGTAGGGTTTATAATCACTTTTATAGGCAAGGCTCTGACACTCTTTGACATAGTACCCCATATAGATCCACTCAAGATTGTTTGTTTTGGCATAACTGATCTGACGAAGCATTGAGAACCTGCCCAGAGAAAGATGGCTGTAATCAGGGTCATAATAGAAATATATGGATGAGATACCGTTAGGCAGTATGTCGATCAGGTCGATAGCGATCAGTTTGTCCTCATCAAAAAAGAGTACTTCGTAGCCATACTCATTGTAACCGTTAACAAAAGACATATAGTAGTTCTTGATATTGATATCCTGTTTGTCCCAGCCGCGTCTTTCATGCATGTAATCGTGGTATTTCTCAAAGAGTGCTACGTGCGAATGTGAGGCTGTCGGGCGTCGCAGAACGGTCCTAATGTGGGCATTTTTTTTAAGGACGCGGCGTTCAGATTTGGAAAAGTGATAGTTGGCAACATCAATCTTGATGCTTTCACAGGCGCTGCACCCCTCGCACATCGGGCGAAAATACATGTTGCCGAAGCGACGCCAACCCCGCTCGATAAGATGGGCGTTGTACTCAATATCGCACTCATGAATGATCTTATAATGGGTAGTCTGGTTCAGTCCCGGAATATATGAGCACTCTTCGGAGAGTGCACACTCTTTTAACAGATGGTTCATAGCTGTAATAATAGTTTTTTTTATGTTAGCACTGGATTAGCTATGGCGAAAGCCGACACGTTTTAAGTCGAATCTAACTTCTGCTCTGTGCGATAAGAACGCCTTCGAGCATCTTGTCGATATCCCCATCCAAAATAGCAGTGACCTGTGAGTAGGCTTCATTAGAGCGGGTGTCTTTGACCTGCTGATAAGGCTGCATAACGTAGGAGCGAATCTGGTGGCCCCAGCCGATCTCGCTCTTTTCAACTCCATCGAGTTCGGCTTGTTTGAGCGCCATCTCATACTCATAGAGACGCGATTTCAACATCTTCATTGCGGCCGCCTTGTTCTTATGCTGGGAACGGTCGTTCTGACACTGTACGACAACGCCGGTCTCGATATGGGTGATACGGATAGCGGACTCAGTTTTGTTGACGTGCTGGCCGCCGGCACCGGAGGCCCGGTAGGTATCGATGCGGATATCTTTATCCTCTATCGTGATGTCGATGTCATCGTCGATCTCCGGGGAGACCATCACCGAGGCAAACGAAGTGTGCCGCTTGGCATTGGAGTCAAAAGGGCTGATGCGCACCAGACGGTGGATACCGTTTTCGACCTTGAGATAACCGTAGGCATTCTCACCGCGGATGATGATAGTCGCATCTTTGATACCGGCTTCGTCGCCGGCCTGGTAGTCCATCTTCTCCACTTTAAAGTCATGGCGTTCCGCCCAACGGGTGTACATGCGCAGCAGCATCGATGCCCAGTCCTGGGACTCTGTACCGCCCGCACCCGGGTGGATGGATACGATGGCATTGTTGGCATCCTGCGGGCCGCTCAAAAGCATAGAGACCTCCATGCTTTTGACCTGTTCATCCAAACTCCCCGCTTCGGAGAAGAGCATCTCGATGGTCTCTTCGTCGCTCTCCTCCTGCCCCATTTCATAGAGCTCTTCTGCGTCGGTCAGAGCATTTAATGCGACGTTGAACTTCTCGAGTTTGCGCTCCAGTTGGGTCTTCTCTTTCTGAACGTTAGCCGCATTGGCAGCATCATTCCAAAAGCCGTCGGAGTTTTCCAGTGCTTCTATCTCGCTGAGCTTTTCTTTGATCTTCTCAGGCTGAACGACACCGGCGATGTTGTCCATTTTTATTTTCAATGTCTTCAGCAGTTCGCTGTATTCGTAATGGTCCATTGTAACTCCGTAAAATAGCGTGTATACCGTTCATTCTTGCGATGGCGAAGATCCAACAGTTAATTATTTCGATTAATGTATTTTTCTATAAAAAGCTTAGATATAATTGCGATTATATTCAATAAGGGCTTAAAAGATGAGGGTTGTACATTCACCGCTTGAATTGCAAAAACTGTTAAAAGAAGAGCATGGAAGTATCGGTTTTGTGCCGACGATGGGCGCGCTGCATCTTGGGCATCGTAGATTGATCGAAGCGGCCCGAAATGCTAACCACATTGTCGTTGTCTCCATCTTTGTCAATCCTACACAATTCCTTGAAGGTGAAGACCTTGATGCCTATCCCCGTAAAGAAGAGGCTGACAAAAAGGTGTGCGAGCTCAGTGGGGTGGACTACCTTTTTTATCCCACTGTAGACGCGATGTACGGCAGGGACGAAGTGAGTCTTAACGCCCCGAATGTCAGAGGTTATATCATGGAAGGGACCTCCCGTCCGGGCCATTTCTCAGGGGTACTGACTGTCGTCAACAAACTCTTTAACATCGTCAATCCGACACGTGCCTATTTCGGTAAAAAAGATGCCCAGCAGCTGATGCTGATAGAGACGATGGTGGAGAACCTCTTTATGAACGTCGAGATCGTCCCGATGGACACAGTGCGTGAAAAAGACGGGCTGGCGATGAGCTCTAGAAATGCCTATTTGGATGACGAAGAACGCCAAGAGGCACTGAAGATCGTCTCCTCTCTGCGCATAGCGACACAGACGGTGATGCGGGGTGAGTTGAACGTCGAGAAGATCAGAGTAGAGATGCTCGAGATCCTGGCACCGTTGGAGGTCGAGTATGTCACAATCGTCGACCGGGCATTTCAGCCGATCAATACGGTACAAATCGGTAACACCATCGTCCTGGTCGAAGCCATCAGCGGCAGGACAAGACTACTCGACAACATTTGGATCTGATGAAAAAAGGTTTTTTCACACCGCGCTTATAAAATATTTGATCACTCTACCATCGGTTTGAGAAGACCCTCTTCGATCATCAGTTCAACCGTCTTTCTAAACACAGGCGCGGCGCTCTGTGCGGCAAAACGGTAGGCAATCTTTGGGCGCACGACCGTGACGCCGATGGTGTAGTTACTCTTCTCGTCATCGGCAAAACCGATAAACGAGGTGTTGTACTTCTGCTGATAACGTCCACGTTCGGAGATCTGTGCCGTCCCTGTTTTGCCACCGATTAGGATCCCTTCAACCAAGGCTTTCTGCCCCGTTCCTTCAACAGCGGTTTTGATAAGGATGCGTTTGATACGTTCGGCAATCTCGGGAGTGAGTAATTGAACGGCCTCACCACTATCCACTGGAAACCTGCGGCCGTTTTGGGCGATCAGCTCCTCTGTCAGACGTGGTGTCACCATGCGACCGTGGTTGTTAAAGACGTTATAGGCCTTGAGGAGTTGAACAAGGTTGGCGCGCATGGCGTAGCCGTAAGAGGCACTGGCTTTGTAGGTCTCTGAATCAAGTTGACGCATGCTAGGGATCTTCCCTTTGTACTCATTGGTCAGATCGATCCCGGAGGCTTGGGTAAAGCCGAAGTCGATCAGACCCTGGTAATAGTCATTGGCCCTCAGGCGCTGTGCCAATTGCGCGATCCCGATATTGGAAGAGTGGACGATGACGTTTTCCGCGCTTAGATAGTCCTCTTTATGCTCATCCGTGATCCACCGTTTTCCGATCTTGAATCGTCCGTTATGGACGTTAACGACTTCATAGGGATTGACCTGTTGATGCTTCATCAACAAGGCAAAGACGATCGGTTTCAACACAGAACCCGGCTCAAAGCTGTATTCGACGGCATGCACCTGCAGTGAAGCGATGTCTTCTTGCCTGATATCTTTGGGTTTAAAGCGGTTGGAAGAGGCCAGGGTCAGTATCTTTCCGCTCTCTGCCTCCATAATGGTGACCATGATCTGACGTGCGCCCATCTTCTCTTTCATGTTGTCACACATCCGTTCAACACGTGACTGCAGTGTGACCGGGATCGTCAATTTGACATCCATACCGTTCTCGGCATATTCGGTCTTGCTCTCTTTGTTGAGTATCATGTATCCGTTGACATCACGAAGACCGCGTTGAAGACCATTTTTCTGGGGGTTGAGTTCGTCATTGTAATTGCGTTCGATCCCTTTCATCCCGCGAGAGCGTGTGTAGCCATGATCTTCATGCTTTTTGGGATAACCGATGACCGGCGTCAGCAGATCACCATAGGGGTAGATACGCGCTTCACCGCTTTCAACGACATCCAGTCCCTGCAGAATATGGCGGCCGCTGGCTGTCTTATACTCTCTAAAGACATTGAGACGGCGCAGCTCGTAAGCCAGGGTCTTAAGGTACTGGGCATGCTGTTCGGAGACATTGTAGCTCAGGGTCACCGTCCCTTTTTTTCGCAGCTTTTTTCGGATGGTCTTTACGGGGATATCGCTGTATATGGAGAAGAGCTCTATAAAGAGCTCTGTTTTGTCCGGATCAAGGTTTTTGGTATTGATCATTGCTTTGTAGACTTTTTTAGTGATAGCGAGATGGAAACCGTCTGCACTGATAATACTGCCGCGTTCCGCATTGGTAGCGTCAGAGGTAAAAAGGGAGGGGAGATGTCTCGGCTTGACGGCGGTGTAGAACATGGTACTCAAAAAGATCAAAAAACCGATGACAATAAAGATAAAAAGCAGCAGGACTTTAGAAGCTTTGTTATTGTCATCAACCATATCGGCAACACCTCTTTTTCAGATGCAAAAATATATCGAGAATATCATTATAAAGGTGTTAAGTGTTTGTGGCTTTATGTTATAGTTTGAATATAAAACCTGAGGGATGTAGATGCAGTTATTACTAAGCCTTTTTCTGTTGCCCATACTGCTCTTTGGTGTTGAACTGGAGCTGGACAAAAACTACAGCGGCCCGAAAAAACTGACGGTCATGCAATTGGGTGTCAGCATGGGACTGCCGCACCAATGGGAAGCGGTCGCAAAAAAAAGCAAAGGGCTGTTGCTTTTTCAGCAGGCGACAAAAGATACAATGCGCCTGCGTGCAAAACGTATGAATGCTTCAGAAGCGATAACCTATCTCAATAAACCGCACTATCTGAACGAGAGTACCAAACTTTTCCCCCAAGGACGTATTGTCAAAATCGGTATGCATATCTACAGCCGGTCCTATGCGACGGCAGGCGGTCAGGATAACAGGGCACACCTGGTCTATGTCGTTTTGGGACCGCAGGAGAGAGCGGTAGTGATGAATGTCCGGTATGATAAGGCGAATGACAGTGCGGTAAAGGCGACTGCGATGAACATTGTTCAGACCCTTACTTTTACACCGACGAAACAGCTGCAAAATGCCCTTCAGGACTTGGAGATGCGTTTAAGCGGTGCCCACTTTGCCTATATGCAACGTGATGGTGCCTATGAGGAGAAACGTGAGCTTTGGCTCTGTTCCAACGGACGTTACCTGCTTCATGAAGACCGAACAGTGGCAGGTGGGCTTTCACGTGTGAAAGAGCAGAAGCTGGGGCAGTGGTCTGTTGAAGATGAGACACTGATACTTCAAGGCGATGACGGGTTTGACCGGCTGATCAACATCAAACGTCAGGACAATGCACTGTTCTTTGACGGTCAACGCAGTTATGAACTTAAAAATTCGCAATGCAAATAGAGGGTGGGACACGCTTGGACATCTCGCTCAACTTTAAACCCAAAACGCTAAAATGTCACTACATATTCGCATAGTGGAACATCATGGCTGATCGACAACTCTTTATCTTGACTGTAGTGCTTATCGGCATCAGTATTATTTTTTCGTACTCACTTTCAAGCTATATCGTCGTACTCTTCGGCTACAGTGATTTCCATTTTGTGATTCGCCAGTCCGCTTTCGGGCTGCTCTCCATCCTGATTATGTGGACGCTTTCACAACTTGACCCTGACGTCTGGTTAAAACGTCTTGGACTCACCCTTTTTGCAGGCAGCTTTTTGCTGATGCTTGCCATGCCGTTCATGCCTGCGAGTATCGTGAGTGAAGTGGGCGGTGCAAAACGGTGGATCAAAGTGGCCGGTTTTTCTTTGGCACCGGTCGAGTTTTTCAAGGTGGGGTTTGTCTATTTCCTTGCCTGGAGTTTTTCACGAAAACTTGGTCACCATGGCGGTATGGGACTGAAACAGGAATATCTGCGGATAGCCCCTTATCTGATCTTTTTTGTGTTTGTGATGGCGCTCATCGCAGTGATGCAAAAAGACCTTGGACAGGTTGTCGTCTTAAGCATGGCGCTTCTTTTTATGTTGATCTTTGCGGGAAGCAGCGGTAAGGTATTTATAACGCTGATGGGTACGGCGCTCTTCTTTTTTCTGATCTTCATCTTTACTGCGGAGCACCGGATTGCCAGGATCAAGTCATGGTGGTCACTTGCCCAGACACAGCTGGAACCTTTTCTGCCCAGCTGGCTGCTTAGCAAATTGCATGTCGAGAGCTACTCCGAGCCTTACCAGATCTCACATTCACTCAATGCGATCAACAACGGCGGTATTTTCGGCTCAGGTCTAGCCAACGGTACCTTTAAACTCGGTTTCCTGTCAGAGGTCCATACGGATTTCGTCTTGGCCGGAATTGCTGAGGAGTTCGGCTTTATCGGAGTCATGCTGGTAACGATGATCTTTCTGGCCATCCTGCATCGAATTTTCAAGATCGCCAATCGTAGCCAGGATGAAAAGAGTTATCTTTTCAGTATCGGTATCGGTCTTATTATCGCCTTTACCTTTTTGATCAACGCTTTCGGTATCAGCGGTATCACGCCGATCAAGGGTATTTCGGTACCGTTTTTGAGTTACGGCGGTTCGGCAATGATCGCAGCCTCAATCGGCGTCGGAATGGTCTTGATGGCATCGCGAAAAGTCAAGTTAAACAGTCAGGAATAAGATGAGAGTAGCAATCACAGGCGGCGGTACCGGCGGACACCTCGCAATAGCGGCAGCACTTCTGGAAGCCGTGAAAGAGCGGGGACATGACGCGATCTATATCGGTTCTTCCTCAGGTCAGGACCAGACGTGGTTCAAAGATGAGGTCCGTTTTGAACAGCGCCACTTTCTTGACACCAGCGGGGTGGTCAACCGAAAATATCTCGGCAAGTTGTGGGCGCTGATCAAGATCTTTCGTGCAGTCCTTACGTCGCGAAAGATCTTGGCAAGGGAGAAGATCGATGCCGTCATATCCGTTGGCGGTTATTCTGCAGCGGCAGCTACCTTTGCATCCTATACGAAGCAGATTCCCTTTTTTATTCATGAACAGAATGCGGTCATGGGCCGTCTGAACACGATGATGAAACCTTACGCCCGTGCTTTTTACAGCTCTTATGATGCGCACTCTGCGGTTACAGACTATCCGGTGAGGGACGTTTTCTTTACCACGGCCCATCTCAGAAAAAAGATCAGGACAATCGTCTTTTTAGGGGGATCGCAGGGAGCACAGTTTATCAACAACCTTGCCTTGGAGACAGCAGCGGTCTGTGTAGCCAAAGGCATTAAGGTGATCCATCAATGTGGCGAACGTGATTTTAAGCGTGTGCAGAAAGCGTACGAGGATCAGAAACTGGATGTTGAACTCTACAGTTTTACCAAAGAACTTCCTGCACTGATCGAACGTGCCGATCTTGCGGTCAGCCGGGCGGGTGCCAGCACACTTTGGGAACTTACGGCAAACGGGTTGCCGGCACTATTTGTACCCTACCCGTATGCGGCAGGTGATCATCAATTTTACAACGCCCGTTATCTTGCCGATAAAGGATTGGCCTGGTCACAGCGCGAGAGTGCGTCCTACTCGCGCAATCTGATCAGTATTCTGGATAGTGATCTTGAAGAGAAGAGCCGCGGTTTGATGGAACTTAGCCGTAAAGGCGGTGCCGAAGCGATAATAGAGAACATAGAGGAGAATTTAGATGTTAGCTGATCTTGTACAGTGGCTTGTCCAGAATATATTAGACATGGGGTATATGGGGATTTTTCTTCTCATGATGGTAGAGAGCTCTTTTATACCTTTCCCGAGCGAGGTGGTCCTGGTCCCGGCAGGGTACCTGGCACAGCAGGGGAAAATGGATATCACACTTATCTTTATTGCCTCACTGCTCGGTTCTCTGGCCGGTGCCTTTATCAATTATCTGGGCGCTTTATTGATCGGACGTCAACTTTTGATGCGTTTTGGAAAATATATCTTTATCTCAAACAGTTCGATGGAGAAGATGGAGAGATTCTTTGAAAAACACGGTCCCATCTCAACCTTTACCGGCCGTCTGATTCCGGGTATCCGTCAACTTATTTCAATCCCGGCCGGCCTTTCCAAAATGGCGCTGCTTCCTTTTACCTTCTATACGGCTCTGGGCGCAGGTATCTGGAGCATGGTCCTGATCATACTCGGATACATATTGGGCGAGCAAAAAGAGTTGATAACGATGTACCTGCACCAGATCACATTAGCTATCCTCGGGGCATTGGTGCTTCTGGTCTTTTTGTACATCAGACGGTTAAAAACAATAAACAATACAGACAGGTAGACTTTAGCTTTTTTTCATCTTTAAACTCCTATACTACGCAAAGAAAGACATATAAGGAATCATAATGAAAGAGACGATTCAGAACATTAAAAAGCAGTTTCAGGGTATCGAAGCTATGGTCAATACACAAAGCTATGGCGCACAACTGAAAAACCCAACGTTTATTGATGATCTTTGCAGTGCTGTAGAAGAGGCATATGTAAGTTTGAACGACGGTATGTGCGAAGAGATCAAGGCCTGCAGCACCTGCAGTTATCAGCGAAACTACCTACGTAATATGATCGGTATTTTAAATGAGATCGAAGAGGGACAGGAGCTGTCAAGCACGGTAAAACGTGAACTTTTCACCTTTCCCGAGAAGATCAAAGAGGTATTGGTACGTATCGAACAGGTCTTGAAAGAGCTCTAAAAGGGCTTAGTGTTACTTAATTGCCTTAAGTGAACAGTTTGAGTAATAGAATTTTAGCCCTAATACAGCATCTAAGAGTTATACTTTCGGCAAATAATTAATAATCAAGGAGACCTTATGCCACAGATTCCAGGCGGGTTTGAACTTATTTTAATTCTTGCAGTTGTACTGCTTCTTTTTGGCGGTAAAAAGATCCCACAGCTTGCAA
>JBFFUI010000035.1:0-24515 GCA_041571435.1 Sulfurimonadaceae bacterium
ACATCATTCTCAGTCACACCACCCACACCGGATGAGATCACTTCGACTTTGACTTCGTCATTACGTAGTTCGCTCAGACTTGTCTTGATTGCTTCAAGAGAACCATGGACATCGGTCTTAAGCACCACTTTCAATGATTTGAGGTTACCCTCTGCGATCAATGCCGTAAGCTCGTCAAGTGATGTCTTAGTACTTGCGGAAAGCTCTTTCATACGGTCATATTCTGCACGTTTAGTTGCCAGTTCACGCGTCTCTTTGTCCGAGTCCATCGCGATCATAACTTCACCAGAAGGTGGAACCGTGTTAAGCCCAACAACGACAGCTGTGTCGGAAAGACCCAGTGACTTGACCATCTTCTTTTGATCATTGATCATTGCTTTGACACGACCGTAAGCGCTACCGCAGACAACATTGTCGCCGACTTTAAGCGTTCCGTTTTGAACGATAACCGTTGCTACAGGACCGCGCCCTTTTTCAACAGAACTTTCAACAACAACTGCTTTTGCTTTGGCATTCGGGTTCGCTTTAAGTTCAAGAACTTCAGCTGTCAGAAGGATGTTTTCAAGCAGATCCTCGATACCTTCGCCTGTCTTGGCAGAAACCGGAACGAACTCAATATCACCGCCCCAATCGACCGGCGTCATCTCACGCTCAGCCATCTGGCCTTTGACCAGTTCAGGGTTTGCCGACTCTTTATCCATCTTGTTGACCGCAACAATGACTGGAACACCAGCTTCTTTAGCGTGTTTGATCGCCTCTTCCGTTTGCGGTTTAACACCGTCGTCCGCAGCAACAACGATAATAATGATATCCGTCACTTCTGAACCGCGTTTACGCATCGCAGAGAATGCCGCGTGACCCGGAGTATCCAGGAAGGTGATCTGTTTACCGTTCTTCTCAATCGAGTAGGCGCCGATATGCTGGGTGATCCCGCCGGCTTCGCCGCTTGCGACACGTGCACTGCGGATCGCATCCAGAAGTGATGTCTTACCGTGGTCGACGTGACCCATGATCGTAATAACCGGCGGACGTTCTTGAAGATTTTCATCTACAACTTCTGCCTCATCATACTCTTCTTCATAGTTAAAGGCATCTCTTGGATCGATCGTTGTCACTTCAACGCCGAACTCTTCGGCAAGGATCTCGATCTCATCTTTTTTCAGGAAGTCATTTTTCGTGACCATCATACCGAGTTCAAACAGGACCTTGATGACATCGGACATACTTTTTCCGATCGCCTCTGCAAACTCATAAACACGGATATCTTCAGGAATCTCTACGTGCGTAATAATCTCATCTTCAACAGTCTTAGTATATTTTTTACGTTTGCCACGAGAGACTTGACGGCCTCGACCCTGGCCTCTGTTTTGGCCTGCTTTCGGGTTACGGCCGACAGGACGTGGTTGACGTGGTTTTTTAGGCTCTTCTTTAGGGATCTCTTTATCAATCTCTTTAAGGTCAAGCAATACAACTTGATCCTCTTCATAATCCATAGAGACATCCGACATGCTTCCGCCGAAGATGTCAATGGCTTGCCCTGTAGATTTTTTGGCAGCACCGCCTTTGCTTTTTTTCTTCGCCTTACGTTCTTGAAGCTCTTTGAGAACATCTTCACTGACTTTTCCATATGAAGAGACTTTCAAAGCTTCTGATGATGCTGATGCCGCATTGGCGTTAGTGTCAATCTTCGGCTTCTTCTTTTTAACGATCTTCAGACCCGAACGTTTGATTGGTGCGGCCTTAGGTGCTTCGGCTGCAGCCTCCTTCTCGGCAGGCGCCTTTTCAGCTGCTTTTTCAGGAGCTTTTTCGGCTTTTTCTTCAACAGGTTTTGTCGCTGCAGGCGCTTTCTCAGCTTCCACTTTTTCAGCAGGCTTTTCTTCTGCCTCTGCTTTCTTTTCGCTCACTGCTGTTTTTTCTTCATTTTCAGGAGCATTTTCTTCTTTTTTCGCTGCTTTTTTCACAGTAACTTTAGGTGTTGCAGGCTTTGGAGCAGGTGCACCATTGATAATATAGTTCGCTATCTGTTCTGCATCATTCATTGATACGGAAGAAGAAGCTGTCTTAATATCTAACCCCATTTCTGCGGCTTTGGCTACAACTTCTTTTGAATCGATACCGAGTTCTTTAGCAATCTCGTGTACTCTAACTTTGTCTGACATCAGCGATGATCTCCTTTAATTGGGTCGAGAGGTAATGCATATCCCCACTTTTACATACTCGGGCCAGGGCACGAGTCACTTTCTTCTCATTTTCAACACATTCAAAACAGAGATAAAAACTCCGTCCCGAACCGCTGTAAGAGCTAAGATGCTGCTGCTCGCATTGTAGACGCAAGAGCGCCTTCTGCGCAAAGCGTTCACGGCAAGCAACACACATCCTTTGGGGATAGTTTACAATTGGCGCCATTATATCTAAATCTTCCTTGAAATACGGGAGAAGTCTAAAAACCAAACGTATTAACGTTCAGTTATGATCCCGTGGTTGTCAAAATCCAAAGTTTTGACATTGTAGTCTGGGTATTGTCGTGAAAAAAGTTCCTGCAGTTTAGGAGCATCCTCATCATAGACCATTGAAAAAAAGGTGGAACCTGAGCCTGAAAGCGTACTCATAAGCGCACCCTGTTCATATGCCGTTTTCTGAATAGCAAAAAGCTCTGGCAACATCTTCATACGAACCTTCTGATGGAAACGGTCCTGGGTCGCAAGACGTAGCATCTCCCAATCCTCGTTAAAAAATGCCGCCACCGTCAATGCCGTGTGGGAGAGGTTGAAAACTGCATTCTCTTTAGAGTACGAACGCGGCAGGGTTGTACGTGACTTGGCAGTCGAGATCGGCTTGTTCGGAATGACGACAACCGCTTTGATGTAATCGGGAAGATGCTTTTTCTGTGAAAAGACCTTCTGCTTTTCAACCGTAGCCGCATTAAACCCGCCCATCACAGCAGGTGTAATGTTATCCGGATGGGCTTCATACACAAGGGCATGGTTCAGGATGCGACGCTTGGACACACGGACCCCGGCCGCCTCGTGAGCCGTTGCGATCGCCGCTACAATGACGGCTGATGAACTGCCCAAACCGCGTGAAAGCGGAATATTGTTGTAAAAAGTAAACTTGAAATTTTGTCGTTTACTGGTCAGACGCTTGTAGTGCTCATTAAAGATACTGACAAAAAGGTTGTTGCCTTTAAGACGGGGGTTGCCCTCGCCTTCGCCCTTTATGTTGACACTGAAAAAACGCGAAGGTTTGAACTCAACCTTGTTGCGTAGGTCTACGGCCAGCCCTAGAGAGTCAAATCCTGGTCCTAGGTTTGCGCTGGTTGCAGGTACACTTATTGTCACTTATTTTCCTTATCCTACTGCGCCGATGCCATAAAAAGGCGCCGTATCTTGACTAAAATCTTCTAAAATTAATTGTTGGGGCAGAGTAAACTTCATTGCAGGTACTTCGCTGAGGGCCTCTGTCTCGATTGTATCCCTATTTTTAACAAAATAGAGCTTTCCAACTGCTTTTATTGGAGCATTGTCGTTAAAGTAAAATGCATCTGTTGCCAAAAGGGATATATTTTTGACGATACAGAGTGTACGCAGAAATATAAAGCTCACTTTGATCGCCATAAAACTGCCGGGTCCTTTGGCATAAACGATATGATCGATCTCATATCTGTCAAGAAGAGTCTCAAAAAGTTCCGGCAGGATCTCAGAACTCCGCTCTTCACTTTTGATCGTCTCTATAAGTTCTCTGTCTTTATAGACACCGATGATAATCGGCGAGGTCAATGCAATGACGACAAGATCATGCATAGGCTTTTGCCATCTCCTTCTCCTCGGCACCGGAGAGTTCAACAACTTCATAGTTTTCAGGGTCTTTCAAAAGCGCAAGAGTAAGCTTGTGGTTAAGATCATGACTACCGGCAAATGCCTCATATGAACCGATAAAGTTCAGTCCCAGCAGTGACATATCGCCTATGGCGTCCAATATCTTGTGACGTACAAATTCGTCTGTGTAACGCAGCCCCTCGGGATTCATCACTTTTTTGTCATCCAGACCGACGGCATTGTCAAGGCTGGCACCCAGCGCCAGTCCTTTTGACTGAAGGTACTGCATCTCATGTAAAAAACCGAACGTTCTTGCACGGGAGATCTCATGTTTGTAGTTGACCTTGTTAAAGTTGAGAACAAAACTCTGCTCCGCAATAACCGGATGCGCGAACTTGATGGTAAAGTCGTATTTCAGATCATTTGATGGAATAAGCTTGACATATTTGTCACCCTCTTTAACGGTGACCTCTTTTTTGATACGGATGATCTTTTTAGGCACATTCTGGTTTTGAATACCCGCTTCATCGAGCAAAATACAGAAACTGGCACTTGAGCCGTCCATGACCGGGATCTCATCAGCATCGACAACGACACGCAGATTATCGATACCGTAGGCATAAACAGCAGAAAGAAGGTGTTCGATCGTAGAGATGAAATGCCCTTCGCGACCGATGACTGTTGCCATCTTTGTATCAACAACATTTTCCGGTTTCAGGGGTATTGAGACCTCAACATCTTTGCGGTAAAAGACAATACCGCTGTTGGCTTCAAGAGGTTCAAGACGCAGACGAACCGGATTGCCTTTATGAAGGCCTATCCCGACAAGTTCAACTGCTTTTTTAATTGTCATTTGTGTCACTTAAATCCTTCTTACATCAATAACTGATTACACACACTTTGTGCTTATTATATGCTCCATTATAGCAAAATATTATTGCTTTGGCACCAGCACCGCCGGATTAACAACTCGCGTTAAGGTTTTAGCGCTGGTTGATCAGCTTTCTCGCTTCACGCATCGGGTCCGTAATGCTTTTTCGGATCCAATCCTGATCCATCCACTCCTGCGGACGGACCTCGATACCCTGGACTAGTAC
Source organism: Sulfurimonadaceae bacterium (assembly GCA_041571435.1). Lineage (GTDB taxonomy): Bacteria > Campylobacterota > Campylobacteria > Campylobacterales > Sulfurimonadaceae > Sulfonitrofixus. The sequence goes on from JBFFUI010000035.1 coordinate 4,913, forward strand.
ACCGAAGTGGAGATGGTCACCCATAGCGTAACCGCTGCGACCTGTTTTGCCGACCGTCTCGTTGGAACGAAGCGAATCGCCCTCTTTGACCATCATAGCGGAACAGTGTCCGTAGATCGTATAGAGTCCGAGTCCATGGTAGAGAACCGGCATGTTTCCATAGATCCCGTTCTCTTCCGCAAAGGTAACAACGGCCGGGTTTTGCGTCAGGATCGGTGACATCGCGTTGCTTGCCAGATCCAGTCCAAGGTGATACGCTTCAGAGACCTGACTGCCCTGGTATGAGTAGATGCGGTGATCGCCGAACTGTGCAACGACCTCTGCGTTTTTAAGCGGGTACATCTTTTTGATAGGGAAGTTGTTCACCATTGTGTCGCTTACTTTTGACGTAAGCGTATGGATCAGTTCCTCGTTTCTTTTACGCATCTCTTCATTCACAAACTTAAAACGTTCGATCAGATCCGCACCGTCTTCGGCACCGTATGCATATGCCAGTTCGGACACCTTTCCGTTGAGGAAATTATCACTCAAGCTAATCCTTGAGATCTTATAGTTTTTGTTATACGGGATAACAGGCACGGATGTTTTAGCGACGTTGCCGGCACTGTCTTTTGCTATGATCGTAGCACGGAACGTCTCTTCTGTCACCGGCCAGGCGATCAAAGTCACATAGTAGCCCTCTTTATAAAAGGGCTGTGCGGTGAAACGTTTGCCAAAGTTCGTCTCAACATAAAACGACTCCATATTGTCATCTTCCGCCTTGAAGATAACAACGGCCGAGCCGCCTTTGATAATACGGTAAGATGAAGCGATCGTAGAGAGATAAGGACGTTTTTTATCGACCTGCAGTGTCGTCGTTTCAGATGCGGTGTTACCGGCAAAGAAGTTCCATTTGCTGGCATCTGTGGCTTCTACCGTGATCGTCACTTCTTTGTTTTTCAGTGCATAGACGCGTTTCGGTGTTGTCAACTCCAGCGTCTGCGTGCTTTGGGGCGCTTCGAACTCCTCATCCGCTAAAACAAACTGTTCATTGCCGCTTTGAAGTGTCACCTTGTAGGACATAAGCCCGCTGGCATCATCAATCTTGACAGCCAAAGGAGCACGGAGGTTCCAAAAACCGCTATTATCGATCGTAATCACTGGCTTTTCACGTTCGAACATCGCTGAGTTATACAGGTAGACAATCCCACCGATTATTGCCAGAAAGGCAACGCTGACTATCACTGAACCAAAATTTGATCTTTTTCTCATCTAAACTCCTCTTTAATCAGACTGATTACTTTATCTTTCACTGCATCCAGCGATCCCGCTTGGATATCAAAGCCGGCAGCATGCATATGCCCGCCGCCACCGAAATGCTTTGCGATAACCTCAACATCGATATCACCGCGAGAACGCAATGACCCTTTTAGTGTACCGTTACGGTTTTCTCGCAGCATCAGCGCCACCTCAACGTGAGGCAACCCCATACTCTCCTCAAGCGGCGCTTCACAATCAACCTCACGGCCGCCTGTTTGTGCCATCATCTCTTTTGTGACCAGATGAACGACGAGCCTGGCATCAAAAAGCAAATGCATCTTTGATAACATCAAACCCTTTAGACGCAATGCTGCCAGGGAGTGCTGATGGAACAGTTCGTCGGCACACTCGGACAGTGCCGCTTTCGCCTCTATCAGCTCTGCTGCCATGGCGAACGAACGGGTATTTGTCTTTGGTGCCAAAAACCCGTGTGAATCGTCCAAAAGACCGGCATAGAGTGCTGTCGCCATCTTCGGGTTTATCTTTATACCCTTCTCACGAAAGGCATCAAAAAGGACCTGTGTTGTACTGATCGCTGTTGTATCTATGACATTGATATCACCGTAGCGTTCATTGCTCTTATGATGATCGACATTGATCAGCGAGCAGCTGATATCAACACCAAGCCGCTTGTATGCCCCGCAATCAAAACCTATCGCAAGATCGGCACTTGCAGGGAATTGATGACGGATTTTATCAAACCATGGTAAAAATGCCAAACGGGGGTTTATCCGCTCGGTCACGCAAAAAAGCGTCACCTTTTTTTCCAGGCGCATCAGATGTGTGTACATCGCCGACGCTGCACCTAAGGAATCAGCATCTGGATTGATATGTGCGATAAGGACAATATGCTCGGCATTTTCTATGGTTTCAAACAAAATCTGCCTAATTGACTTTCATTGAGAGGTCGATCCAGTTGGCCTGGTGGATCAACGCACCCGAGCTGATGGCATCCACACCTGTTTTTGCATACGCTTCTATGGTCTCCAGAGAGATATTGCCGCTGGCTTCCAGCAGGATGCCCGGGTAGTTCTCTTTTTTATATTGCACGACCTCCGAAAGTTGTTCCGGTGTCATATTGTCACACATTACGATGTCTGCACCTGCGGCCATAAAAAGCTTTGCCTGCTCAAAGCTCTCTGCTTCGATCTCTATTTTCGACGTAAAAGGGATGGCCTGTCGCGCTTTGGCCATAAACGCTGGAAGGTCCTCGATCGTCTTCAGATGGGTATCTTTTAACATCAGACAGTCGTCCAGCCCCATTCTATGGTTGACCGCCCCGCCGCAGCGTGTAGCATACTTCTCAAAAACACGCAGCATAGGGCGGGTTTTGCGCGTATCAAGCAGACGGGTACCATACGGTGCGACTATATCGGCAAACTTACGGGTCAACGTCGCTATTGATGAGGCATGAAGCAGCATATTCAGTAGGGTGCGCTCGCACTTCAACAGCGTATGCGAATCACTCTCTACAACAGCGATCAGCTCACCTTTTAAGAAGGTGTCACTGTCATGTTTATGCCAGGTAATGACCAATCCCTCTTCTTTGGCGAGCACATCACAATACTTCTCTCCGGCAAGTACGCCTTCGCTTTTTGCAATGATGTTGGCCGATGCTGCTTGCGGTTCAAAGACCAGCGCGTAAAGGTCGCCCCTGCCGACATCTTCCGCCAGTGTTTCCAGGACAAATCTCTTCATTACAGTGCCAACATCCGGTCTAAAGCGATCTTCGCCCATTTACGGGTCTCTTCATCAACAAAGATCTCATTGATAGGTTCACCGTCTTCAATCGACTTAAGTGTCAGATAGAGATCTTCAAGTGTAGTCTCATTCATCGTCGGACACTCCGGTTTCGTCGAAGAGAGCACATAGGTATTTTTCGGGCGCAGGCGGTGGACCAGATTGAACTCGGTACCGACGGCCACTTTCTCTTCAGGGTCAAGGTCGGCGATGTACTTGATGATCTGTGACGTCGAACCAACAAAGTCAGATGCCTCACAGACGGCCGGGTCACATTCAGGGTGCGTCACGATCTTGATACCCGGATACTTTTTACGGTAAAAAGTGATGTCATCAACGGTAAAAAGCTGATGTACCGCACAAAAGCCGTTGTAACAGATAATATCCGCACTTGCAAGATCTTCATCCTCGCCGATCACGGCCGATTTAAGATCCATCATCCTGGCGATATTCTGACCCAGGCAGCGGTCGGGAACAAAGAGAATCTTTTTCCCCTCTTTCAGTGCATTCTCGATAATCATCTTCGCATTGGAGCTGGTACAGACCATGCCGCCCATCTTGCCGACTTTCGCTTTGACATCAGCATTGGAGTTAATATAGGTTATCGGCAGGATATCCTCTTTTTTAATCCCCTGCGCCTCCATCGCTTTGACCGCATCATCATAGTACATTGAGTCGATCATACGCGCCATTGAACAGCAAGCAAGTTTTGGCATTAACACACGCTTTTCAGGGCTCAGGACCTTAACGCTCTGCCCCATAAAAGCGACCCCGCAGAAAACGACAAATTCCGAGTCATCTGCCATTGTCTTTTTTGCAAGTTCGAGCGAATCGCCTGTGATATCACCCATCTCAAAGACCTCATCACGCTGATAAAAATGTGCAACAACCGTTACATCAAGGCGCTTTTTAAGGTCATTGATCTTCTCTTTGAGTTCTTCAGTTGTGTAGTTCAAACACGTCCCTTCTGCATAAAGTGTAATTGATACTTTATAGATATTATTTCGCGATTATAACAAAGTTTGGGTTAGCACAGTTTTTCATTTGATAATTTATCGATATATAACCCTTATTTATGTAGAATTCACCCACATTTCAAGTCAAGGTTATACTGTTTATGGATTTTCTTTTTAATACCAATGCACAATTTTATATCGCAGCCTATCTTGTAGGCGGTATCCCTTTTGGTCTTCTGCTTGCCAAGTTCTTCGCCGGCGTCAATGTCAAAGAGGGCGGTTCCAAAAGTATCGGTGCAACCAATGTACTGCGCGTCGTAAAAGAGACCAACCCTTCACTCGCTAAAAAACTGGGGGCGGCGACACTCTTGCTTGATGCACTGAAAGGGATTGTCGTTTTACTAGTTGCAATGCTAGCAGGTATGCCGGAATCCACACTCTGGGGTGTTGCCGTCCTAGCTGTCGTCGGTCACTGTTTCAGCCCTTACCTCTGGTTTGAAGGCGGCAAAGGGATCGCAACAGGTCTGGGTGTTCTGCTGATCATGCTCCCGTTTGAGACGCTGATCGGTTTTGTGGTCTGGGGGATCATGGCCAAGACGCTTAAGATCTCATCCGTCTCGTCATTGACAGGGGTGGTCGCACTGCTGATCGCATCGTTTTTCATCCATCCGGAAATGGCACATGCACCGGTCGTGATCATCACTATTATTCTCTTTTACAAGCACATACCCAATATCGTCCGCCTGATCAAAGGCGAAGAGAAAGCGGTTGTTTAAACGATGCAGATAGAGGTCAAAGATCTGGAGTTCGATACGATTATCGGGATCCTGGATTTTGAACGTACGACCAAACAGCGCGTCCGAATCAACTGCACAATACACTATACGTATGATAAACAGTTTCTTGACTACGGTCTGGTCGCCAAACATATTGAAGATCAGATGATTGACAGAAAATTCGAGCTTATCGAAGAGGCTCTTTTAAGTCTGAAAAGCACGTTAAAACATGAGTTTCCGCTTATTTCCACCCTTTTCTTAAAAATATCTAAACCAGACATCCTCGCTAATTGCGAGGTTTCCCTCTCCGAAACCTTCGAATATTAAAGAAAATTTAAAAAATTATTAATTTAACCTAAAACTGTGTTATACTTCCGCCCTAAAATTAATATTTATGAGGTAATGCATGCGCATTCTTATCATTGAAGATGAAGTAACACTAAACAAGACTTTGGCTGAAGGCCTTAAAGAATTTGGCTACCAAAGTGATGTCGTTGAGACACTTAAAGACGGTGAATACTACCTGGATATTCGTAACTACGACCTGGTACTGATGGACTGGATGCTCCCTGATGGCAACAGCGTTGACATCATCCCGGATATCAAAGCAAACACACCTAAGACAAAAGTAGTCGTTCTTTCTGCCCGTGATGACAATGAAAGTGAGATCACTGCTCTTAAAGCCGGTGCAGACGATTACATCCGTAAGCCGTTTGACTTTGACGTTCTGGTCGCACGTATCGAAGCACAACTTCGTTTTGGCGGCAGCAACATCATCGAGATCGATGATCTGATCATCAATCCTGAAGAGGAAAAAATCGTCTATAACAACATTGAGATCGAACTTAAAGGCAAGCCTTTTGAAGTGCTGACGCACCTGGCACGTCACCGTGATCAGATCGTCTCTAAAGAGCAGCTCCTTGACGCGATCTGGGAAGAGCCGGAACTGGTTACACCTAACGTGATCGAAGTTGCGATCAACCAGATCCGACAAAAAATGGACAAACCGCTTAACATCACAACGATCGAAACCGTTCGTCGCCGCGGTTACCGTTTCTGCTTCCCTAAAGAAGCGTAAGCATACAATGACACAAGGAACGTTGTTCCTTTGTTATGCATAGCCACTCCCTTATTCAAAACCTCTATCTATTAAAAATCCCTCTTTTCATCAAACGACAGCTTTATCTTGTTAAAATATTGAACGTTAAAACTATTCTGATCATGCAGTTGCAACTGTATCATCAAGGGCAAGAGGATTATTTTGTTTTCAGATCGTAGTATTCGCAGCCGTTTTCTTGTCCAGTTGATCATCGCCACACTTGCCTTGATGATCACATTCTCATCGATTCTCTATCTGTTTATACAATCCTCGATTTATGATGAAAAACGCAATGAGATGATCGGCTTCGCGGAAAACATCTGCTCTTACAAGTCCCTTGTCGATGCCCAGGAGACCAATAACGACGCCCTCCTCGGTCTGACGGTAGAGCTGGTCAAACACGTATCGACGGAAGAGCCGATCGAGCTGCTAGAAAACACCATAAACACCCATACCGAACTTATCTTGTACTACCCTTTCAGCTTGGAAGAAGGCAGCTATATCAAGATCAGCAAAGACATTACCCCGACTAAAAAACTTCTCCAAAAAATCCTCAACTCAATATTTATCATCAATGCTATCGGTTTTTTACTGGTTATCATCTATGCGATCATCTTTTCCAAAATGCTGATCTCTCCGATCAAGGGGCTGAACCGTCGTCTTTCCAACATGAATGAGCATATGATACGCCCGATTGTCGTACAAGAGTTGCCCGACGAGTTTGTTCCCCTGGGCGAAAGTATAAACCATCTTATCAATCGTATACAGAACTTTGTAAAGTACCAAAAAGAGCTTTTTATCGGTGCCGCACACGAGCTCAAGACGCCGCTTGCCGTCATGAAGCTCAAAAATCAGGTCACAACCATCAAAAAACGTACGCCCGAAGAGTACATCGAAGCGATTAAGATTAGCAATCAGAGTATTGATGAGATGAATGCCATTGTGGCCAGTATTCTGAACATCGGACGGCAGGAAGGTGCCCAGCTTGAAACACCGATACAGGCCGATGTTATCGATATCCTTAGGCGCAAGGCAAACGACTTTGCTCTGCTGGCCGAATCTGAAGGAAAAGAGCTTCAGATGCATTTTCAACCTGACGCCTTTATGTGTCTTCTCCAGGAGAGTCTTCTCAACCAGATTATCCAAAATCTTTTGCAAAATGCACTCAAATTTACGCCCGAAGGGAAAAAAGTCATACTGCAGAGCAGGCTTAACGATGAAGGGCTGTTGATTGAAGTGATCGATGAGGGGTGCGGGATCGATGATACAGTCGATCTCTTTGCACCGTTCAAACGCCAGGGTAACAAGTCCGGTGCCGGGCTCGGCCTCTTCCTTTCAAAAAGTGCGGCCGATGCCCTTGGAGCGGAGTTGACACTTGCAAACCGGGAGGATCATCTCGGGGCCGTCGCTTCACTTCTACTGCGCTCAAAACTCCATTGTATACTGCCCTTGAAAAGATTATCTAAAAACTGATATAACACCAAATTTAAACAAATTTACGATTTCAAATTACTTCAAGGTTTCTTCTGCTATAAATCGAGCTAGAAATATTTTTACGCTTGATAAGGTTTACAATGGCACTTTTGATTAATGATGAATGTATTGCATGCGATGCCTGCCGTGAAGAATGTCCGACTGAGGCTATTGAAGAAGGCGACCCGATCTACATCGTCGATCCGGACCGCTGTACTGAGTGTGTTGATGTCTATGATGAACCAGCATGTATCGCTGTCTGCCCAGTAGACTGTTTTGTTCTCGATAAGGACAATGTCGAGACCATTGCCGAACTTCAATTTAAATACGCACAAATTTTAAAAGAAGAAGAGTAGTCCTCTTCTCTCTTACCCTCTCTTAACTCCCCTTTCTCTATAATTGTCGCATCTAAAACCTATGAACTGACATCATGTTCTCTAAAGTTTTAATGATTCAAGCCAAACCTGTTGGCTTATAATAAGGTGTAACCTATGGCAAAACGTACTGCAGTCATTGATATCGGTTCCAATTCCGCCCGTATGATCATCATCGAGAAGACAAGCCGCTTTGCTTTTCATCTGCTGCATGAGGTCAAGTCCCGTGTGCGTATCGCAGAAGATGCCTATCAAAACGGCGGAGAGCTTCAAGAAGCTGCCATGAACCGTGCACTTATGGCCCTTAAAGACTTTTTACAGATCGCAGAGTCGTATGATGTCCGAAAGATGCTCTGTGTCGCAACATCAGCCGTACGCGATGCCGGCAATAAAAAGCAGTTCCTCTCCCGGGTGAAAAAAGAACTTGGTCTCAACATCAAAGTCATCAGCGGAGAGAAGGAAGCGTACCTAGGCGGGATTGCATGTGCAAATCTACTTGCCAAGCAGGATGCCATGACGCTTGATATTGGCGGCGGTTCGACAGAATACGCCTATATAGAGAATACCAAAGTGATCGATGCTGATTCATTGGACCTCGGTACAGTTCGTCTCAAGGAGCTTTTTTTTGACCAAGATGATATCGAAGGGGCCAAAACCTACATTGACACTGCACTTGAAAAACTGCATGTTGGTGATCAAAAACATCTTATCGGTGTCGGCGGCACCTTTCGCGCATTGGCTCAGATCCTGCTGAAAGCAAAAAAACATCCGCTGCACAAATTGCACGGGTTTAGTTTTGATGCCAAAGAGCTTGTCAAGCTTGGAGAGTCGATCATTAAAGCTAAAAGTAAGTTGGAATTAAAAGAGCTCGGCGTTAAAAAAGAGCGCTATGATGTGATCAAACCTGGCACGCTTATCTTACTCCGCATCATTAAAAAAGTCGGTGCCAAGAAGATTATCTGTAGCGGCGTCGGCGTGCGTGAAGGCGTCTACCTAAGCGATCTTCTTCGCCACAACAATGACATTTTCCCTGCCAACTTCAACCCATCTCTCACCTACCTGATTGATCAGCACACACATAATGCTGCACAACGTAATCTGCGTGTTAAACTGGTCAAACGACTGTTTTCACAGTTGCAGCACGAGCTTGCACTTGATCCGGCGTTGGAAAAGCCGCTTCTGATCGCTGCAAAACTCGCCAAGATCGGTGCATCACATCACTTTTACTCATTCCAAAAACACAGTCACTACCTGACCCTGACAGCACTTGAATACGGTTATACCCATGAAGAGATCGCACTGGTCTCCATGCTGGTACTGTACCAACATGGAAAAGGGGTGAAAAAGAGCTTTGTTGCCGAATTCGAGCCGCTTCTACCTTCTATAGAAACGCTCAATCAGCTCTCCAATATCCTGGCACTTTCAGACGCTTTACTTGCAGATCACCCCGCCAAGATCGGGTTTGAACTGGGTGTTGAAGATGGAAAGTTAATCGTCACATCGGAAAAAGAGCCTGCTTATCTGGTAAAAGAAGGCGTCAATGCGATTACCGGTAATGAAATAGAGGTTGAATTCAAAGTAGGCTAAGGCTACCTTTAAGAGAGTCTCTCTTGGTCCACTGAAAGGGGAGGCGCCACTAACGCCTGTAATGATTATTAAAAACGCTGACCGATGGTAAATTCGAAATGCGAGATCTTGTCCTTAGTATCCGGATTAACCGGGTTGGCAAACACGAGTTGCAGCGGCCCTACAGGTGAGAACCACTCTAAACCTGCTCCGTAACCCATACGGAAGATATCAGGCACATCGCCAAGTTCGGGACGTCCCGTTCTAATCCACCCCAGGTCATAAAAGAGCGAGAAACGCATTTTCGCTTTTGGAACCAGTGGAAAACTCATCTCAATATTACTTGATGCCGTCTGCGTTGCCGATACACGGACAGCATTACCGTCTTTATCAATAATATACGGCAGCGAGTAGGACTCATATCCACGTACCGAACCGAGGCCACCCATATAAAAGCCCTCTGCCTGCGGCAAGAAACCTGTGTCTGCCGCCGCGTAATAACGGTTTTTCCAACGGAAGATCGCATCAAAGCCAAGGTAAGGTTCCAAGCCGTTGTATTTATTCAACGTCGATCGGCTCTTGAAAAAATTGGCGTCTGCGCCGATACCCGCTTTTTCGAACGATTGTGAAACTACCCAGCCAGAACGCGGCAGATAGTAGTCATCCGTATTGTCAAAACTGGCACTCATCGTCATGGAACTTTTGTTATAACTCTCAAAGTACTGTTCCAGCTGTGGATTGAGCACGAAATACTGCGGATCGATATCCTCGTAGCTGACAGCAGCATAGTTATAACCGAGATATCCGGTAATAAAACGGGTAAAGCGGTGTCCTGCCCCGAGGGTAACACCGTCCGAGTTGACCGTATAGTCATTATATTCATAGACCGATTTGTAGACCGAGAAGTTTCCACTGAAGTCACTGTCGTTCAAGCGCGGATTCGAGATATTAAACGAATAGTTTTTCGTACGCTGAGAGTGCTCCAGCTGGACCCCTACATTGATGCCTGAACCGAAGATATTACGGTCATTGACGCCGACGCTCAGTAAGATACCGCCGTACGAACCGTAACCACCACCCAATTGGATGTTACCCGTTGGTGCTTCTTTGATCTTGACAATAAGGTCCATCGTCTTTTCATCGATACGTTTCTCTTCGATCGTCGAACTCTCAAAATAACCGGTACGTCCCAGTGCATTTTTAGAGTCGCGTAGATCGGTCAGATTGTAGCGTTCACCTGGTCCGAGATAGAGTTCACGACGGACGATGCGATCAAGCGTACGGCCATTTCCGGCAATAATCACATTTCTAATGTAGACTTTCTCACCGGGGATGACCCGGAATACAACCTCAACCGTTCTCTTCTCTTTGTCTTTGCGAAGGTCAGGGACCACCTGAACAAAAGCGTAACCAAGATCCGCGATCTTGGTCTTTATACGGTCGGTATCCTCACGGAATGTCTTGATATTGAAAGGCTCCTGCACCTCAAGTTCTATAATCTCGCGCAAGATAGCTTCATCGATGACTGGCTTGCTTTGTGAAAGCACAATACCGCTTACACGGTAGACATCGCCTTCGATAAACTGGTAGCTCATCTGCGCAGTATAGGAGTCGAAATCAACCCGGACAAACGGTTCATCGATCTTGGCGTCGAGATAACCGTTCTGCATATAGATATCACGGATACGAAGTGGATCATAACCCAGCTCTGCCAGCTGCATCTTACCGTCGTTTCGGCCCCAGAACCAGCCCATCCACTGCTCTTCTTTATTGGCGGTCTGTGCTTCAAAAACATCTGCATCCAGACCTTCATTACCGGAGTACTGCATCTCTTTGATGATGATCGTCTCACCTTCATTGACCTTGAACTCTACTGCGACACTCCCATTGTCCAGATACTCCGTCTCGATCTCAACGACAGAGTCCATCTTTCCTTCTTGAGAAAGCGCGGCAATAATACGTTTTTTGGCAGCCTGGAGACGTTTTTCATCATAAAGCGCACCTTTTTTGATCTGTAAAAGTGCGTCTTGAGCCTCTTTGTCGCTCTCTTTCCAGCCGCTCATCTTGATCTTGGAGATGATCGGTTTTTCAACGAAGTGGAACGTCAGAACACCATTCTCCTCGTCCGCCCAGATATCTGTAAAATATCCCTGTTTAAAAAAGGTCTTGATCGTCTCATCGACCTGCTTTAGATCGAGTTCGTCACCGACCTCGACTTTAAGCATGCTCTTTGCAATGGATTCTGAGATATGGACCATACCGACAAACTTGATATCGGTGATCGTTGCCGCAAACAGCGGCAGGGATAGTAAGAGCGCCGTAGCGGCTTTAAGAAGCTTCATCTGTATCTTTCATCAGTATCTCTAAAAAACATTCCCCTGAAGGCAGCACTTTTTAGAAACACTCATCTGTCAATTTTAGGCTGTGATTTTAACAATAGAAGCATTAATGCTGGGTAAATACCTACCCTGACGTAAAGATTTCTAAGATATTTGTTCAGAGGTTTCCGTTATCATTATGCACAATTTAAAAGCGCAGAGGTCAACAATGAAAATCGGTATAGTCGGATTGGGTCTAATGGGTGGTTCACTGGCTCTCAGTCTACGTAAACTCTCCTTTGTCTCTAACATCTACGGCCTTGACCACAACACAGAGCACCAGAAAGAGGCACTTCGTCTTAATCTTGTTGAAAAACTTGTCGATTTTGAGGAACTCTGCACGCTCGACGTTATTGTCCTGGCCATTCCCGTTAATGGTGTTATCAATACACTTCAGAGTCTTGAAGGCAAGATCACCGAAACAACAACTGTCATCGATCTTGGAAGCACTAAAGAGATCATCGTCAATGCCGTGCCCCAGAGTATCCGCAAAAATTTCGTTGCAGCGCACCCGATGACTGGAACGGAGCACAATGGCCCGTCCGCTGCATTCGAAGGGCTCTATAAAGACCAGGTCGTGGTCTTATGTGATCTCGAAGAGTCTGGTACACACCAGCAAGAGACTGCCGTGCGAATCTTTTCCGGTATTCATATGCGTCTGAGCTATATGCATGCCCATGAACATGACCGCCATGCCGCTTTCATCAGTCACATGCCCCATGTCATCTCTTTCTCAATCGCCAACTCCGTCCTCGCACAGGAGGACAAATACAACATCCTGGCGATGGCCGCAGGAGGTTTCCGCTCGATGAGCCGACTGGCCAAGTCATCACCCCATATGTGGGAAGATATCTTTAAACAAAACAAAGGGAATCTGATCGACGCGATCGAGGTCTTCCAGACCGAACTTGAACAGTTCAAAAAAGAGATCAAAAACGATGATTGGGAGAAGGTCAGCGACAAGATGCGCCGGGGCAATGAACTCGAAGATATCTTCTCTTAGAATGCACAGCCCACTTTGCAGACCTAGCGGTATTTTTTGAGTAAACTTTTCACCTCTTTCTGATCGATAGAGAGTTTTTTACCCCCATAAATATGGGCTTCTAACGCTTCTATCACCGAAGAGACCCCTTCATCCTCTCTATGCGCCAGAAGCAGACGCAACACCTCTTTATGATGACGATGTGACACTTTTATTCTCTTCTGTTTTTGTCCCAAACCGTTTCTCAACAGGAAGAGCAGCAGTAGCACACCCAGGAGAGCAACTGTTGCCGCATATACCACGACATGATCCTCGCTTTCGTCAACGGTTTCAGCATCACGGCCCCGCGTCTGTAAAGCGTCATTTCCGCCGATGACATCTATCGCGATCGCTTCTGTTTTCAGCTCTTTCACCGACTCTTCTGAGGGGTCAAAATAGCGTAAACATATTGGTTCTATGGTGAAATTACGGTCACCCGTAAACGTGAGTTTTTGCCGCCATGACTCTCTGTTACCGCTACTCATCTGGACCAGCCTTGGGTCATCGGCAAAGATATTGGCATTCGCAACGCCCGGCAGTCTAACCGACAGGTCCTCAAAATTACCCTCACCCTCAACGACAATCTCGCCATGCAGAGGTTTTCCTGCAGCGACTTCGCTGTTCTCAACGTCAAATGCAAGCGTAAATGCACCGACCAGAGTCGTCTCTTCCGGAAGAGGCGCTACATAGACCTCTACCGCATTTGAATAATAGCTCTGCCAGTTACGTTTTTCTCTGAGGTTCCCCCATGCATCGTGTTCAACCTGATCAAAAGCGACCTGCACCTCAGCCGGAGAGATCTGCAAGAGACCGTCCTGTTGTGCGCTAAGCAGATACCGCTTTGTGCTTAGCGTACACGCATCCTCTTTCGATTGAAGTACCTTATAGGTTCTTTTGATCCAGAGATGTCCCATCTGCGGTTCGACAAAAACAGGCAACACGTTCTGCGCAGTGCCGCACATTTTCAAACGCACTTCTAGTTCAAAGGGTTCACCGACAAAGAGAGAGCGATCGGGACCTTTCATGGTCAGGGCGACATTGCTGTCCGCGTTCAAAGCAATGACCGTCATAAGCAGAAGCAGCATGCTACCAAGGTTTTGCACTGTCTGCTCCTTCATCCGGTTTCGGAACATCTATCTTGTGGGCTTGGGGATGTTGACGCTGCTGCAGTGTCTTTAGCCACTTGTTAGCCTCCCTGTCGCTCATGACTCTACTTGCATGCGGTTTGCTTTCCCCACTCTTGAACGCACCGTCTTTCCCTCGGCTTGCACTACTGATCGAGGGCCTTTCTGCTCTGGCATGTGCTAAACCGGCCTGCTTCAAGACATTTCCCTTTATAGCCTCCTCCCGTTCGTGTAGTGCTTTTTTAACACGTTCCAAATTTTCACGGCTCTGCGGATCTTCTTGGAACGTCAAGGCCTTTTCATAAGCCGATACCGCTTTTTTCAGATGTTCTATATCGCCGATCTTTGCGAAGGCATTGCCCATATTGTGATAAAGCTGATGGTTTTTCTCACTGTCTGAAAAAGAGATAGTCTCATACAGCCCCAAGGCCATCTTATACCGGCCGCTTCTATAATAGCTGTTGGCCGCATTATAAGCCGCTTCTGCACTCTTATTCTCCGAAGCATATTGTGAATAGGTTTTGGCACTTCTCTGGTAATCCTTCTGGCGGTAAGCTTCTTGTGCCTGTTCCAAACGTTTATAGTTAAACAGCTCAGCCTCTGCGGTCTGCGGCTGACCGCTGAATAGTGCCAGCAGCAGCAAAGGGAGATGGTACTTTTCACCCTTGTGAAACGAACTTGTTGCGACTAACAGCATAAACATTGCGAGACCGATAGGTAGAATAAAAAAGTGGAAGTAGATCGCTTTTCGCGTCTGCTCTGTAGGTGCAGACATCCTCGAAGCGAGCAGCGGCGAAAACTCATCCATCTGTAATACGGCCCCGCCACTCTCTTTAGCCAACATCTCAGCAGCACGGTTGACCCGACTGATAACCGCCGCATCCCCTTGACGAAGCGCACCGTCTCTCTTCGGAATGACAGTCCCCTTCTCCGTACCCATCGCAAGCAGATAGATCTTGATCCCCTCTTTTTTAGCATACGCGATCTCTTCGGTGAACACCGGCTTGTCTCCGCCGTCACTGACAAGCAGCAATCGCTTCTCCTCTCTGCCTTGAAACTGCTTGGCTGCCGCTTTCAGGAGATTCAGGATGTTAGTACCGTGTTCACTGGTATAGCTGTTGTCCATCGACTTGAGCAAAAATGCAAGCATCTTATGGTCAAAGGTCGGCGGTGCTACCAGATAGCTGCTCTTAGCAAAGGCGATCAGGCCGATACGATGTTGGTTCTCTTGTCGCAGCAGTTGCAGTACTTTCTGTTTTCCCAAGCTCAGACGATTGGGGAAGACATCTTCACACAACATGGAGTCGCTGATATCCAGTGCGACATAGAAGAGATCATCCTTTACTTTTACATCGGCATGCCCTTTTTCGATGACTGGCCCTGCAAGTGCCAGAATGATAAAGAAAAGCATCAAAAAGTAGAGGACATTTCGTGTTTTGGCCGAGAGCCTTTTGGTGTCAACCCGCAGTTTTGCCACTGCTTCCGGTGAAAAAAAATGCTCTTGCGGATCGCTCTGGGTCAGCAACAGACCAAAGAGCAGAAGCAGTACCGGCAACATCAGATAGATAAACTCCGGGTGTAAAAAACTCATAGCCACCCTCTTCTATTGCGCAGATAGACATAGATCAGCAAGGTAAAAAAAGCCATAAAAAGCGGATAGATATAGAAGTACTGTTTGAACATGTAGTCAAAATGTTCGATCTGCGACTTTTCCAGCATATCGATCTCGTTGTAGATCTGCTTCAACTCGTTTGCATCAACGGCACGGAAACTTTTACCGCCGCTCTCTTTGGCAATAGTGTTCAACGAAACAGCGTCATACCCGTTCTCACTGCCGATACCGATCGTATAGAACCGTACCTTCTCTTTTTTTGAGAGGGCCATCGCCGTCTTCAGGGATATCTGATTGCCGGCAGTGTTGTAACCATCGCTAAGCAAGATCGCGATCCTGTTCTTCGCTTTGGATCGGTGTAAAAGGTTTACAGCCTGGGCTACCGCCTCAAAAAGTGCCGTGGACTTGCCCGCCATACCGACTTCCTGGTGCGACACGATCTGCTTCAGGACTGCTTTGTCATTCGTCAATGGCGCAGCGATGAAAGCATAGTCCCCGAAGAGCACCAGACCGAGGTTATCATCCCGGCGGGTAGCGATGAAATCGTTGACGATCTTTTTGACCGCATCGAACCGGCTACGCTTTGGTTGTTTCGGATCAAAAGCCTTGGCCGCCATTGATCGGCTGGCATCCAGTACCAGCGCAATCTCATATCCTTCGGCAGTGTCAAGTTCCAGTGCAGCATCTTTGACCGGTGACATAAAGGCAAGAACCAACAATACGATGCTCAGCCACTTCAGAAGCCACATCATCGTTGAGACAGTTTCCGTCTCTCTGGTTAACGCAGCGGTATTTGGAAAATAAATCGCCGAGGAACGAAGTTTACAGTAGACTTCGCAAGCGATATAGATGAAAACAAAACTCAGGGCTTTAGGGTACTCGAAATAGAGCCCTTCAAACATCGATCATCCCAAGATAGATCTCGTAATAACTCCTGCTCTCTTCATCGATAGGGGAAACGACCTTCTTGTATTTATATATTTCCAGGCGTGAAACAAGGTTCGCATAAGCCTCTTTCAGCCGCGGTGAATCATCGGCAAATGCCCGTCCGTGTTCGGTAATGGAATAGGCCGCTTTTTTAGGTTCCGTCAAGTCAACCCTTATGAGTGCATTGTAGTGCGTCTTTCTTTTATTGACGATCTTGCGGTTTTTAATAAAACGGTACAGAAGGTAGAGGCCGCCTGCAAATAGTACCGTGACGATGACAACCAAGACGATAAAGAGCGTTAAGGAGCTGTCGGGCACATCCATGAGCGGTTTGATGTCATGTAGCGGGATATCGTATGAAACCGCCATCAGAGCTGTCCTTCAAAAAGTCGCCGCAGCGCTATGGCGCTGTTCTCGTCTGTATAGATCTTTGTGAAACGCACACCGTCTTTTCGTAGTCTCCCGTAGAGTTCCCGATCATGTGCATGCACCTTTGCAGCATAGGTATTGACACTTTTTTGGGAGTAGTCACCTTCAAGCTGTTGGCCCGTCTCGGGATCACGCAGCGATGCAAAACCCATCACCGGCGGTTTCTCTTCCAGACGGTCGCGCACGATAATGGCGATCACCTCATGTTTCTTGGCCAAAAGCCTGAAATCGGGCAGGTCAAAAAAATCTGCCACAACCAGTATAAGAGAACGCCTGCGGACTCGTTTATAGAGCGTCTCTGCCAAAAGCTTGTAGTTGGCGACCTTGTTGATCGCATCAAACGTCAATATCTCATCGACACTCTTGGTGATGGACGATACCTTTTTTGTCGGTCTGTTTTCACTGTAAAGTCTGTCTGCATAGATGTGGGTACTCAACAGATCACCGTTATGCAAGACTGCGTATGAGAGATTGGCGACCACCTCGGCAATCAGCTCCTGTTTAAACTTTTTTGTCCCGAAATGGACACTGCCGTTGAGCATTGAAGCGATCACGATATTGAGCTCACGTTCCTCTTTAAAGATCTTGATATACGGTTTTTGCATCTTTGCCGTGATATTCCAGTCAATATGACGGATGTCATCGCCCGGCATATACTCGCGCAGTTCGATAAAGTCATACCCTTCACCATGAAATATCGAGGGGTTGTTACCGATCATCTCACTAAAGACTTGACGGCGTGCTCTGACCAGGATTTTGTTCAATGTTGACATATCATCACCCTACGGGATCGCCACCGCTTCTAAGATCTTGACGATCAGTTCATCCGTCGTCACACCTTCTGCTTCGGCCTCGTAAGAGAGGACGATACGGTGGCGCATCAGCTCTTTGGCGACATAGGCAACATCCACCGGTGTCACAAAGTCTTTGCCTCGCAGATAAGCCATTGCTTTAACCGCTTTGAACATGTCAATACTAACACGGGGAGAGGCGCCGAACTGGATATATTCGTCGATCTCTCCAAGGCCGTAGGCCGCTGGATCACGCGTAGCGGAAACAAGCTCGATCATATAGCGTTCCACCTCTTCATCTATATGGATCTTTTGGACCTCTTTTTTCATCTTTACAAGCTCATCTCTATCCACGACCGCCTGAATCTCCTGGACTGCCCCGGTTGCAACGCGGCGGGCGATCTCCAACTCCTCCTCTTTAGAGTTGTAGCCGACCACCATCTTGAGCATAAAACGGTCCAGCTGCGCTTCCGGAAGTTGATAGACGCCTTCCTGCTCGATCGGGTTTTGCGTTGCCATAACAAAAAACGGCAGATCCATCGCAAAACTCTCCTCACCGATGGTGACCTGTCGCTCCTGCATCACTTCCAAAAGCGCCGACTGTACTTTGGCCGGCGCACGGTTAATCTCATCTGCAAGGAGCAGGTTGGTAAAAACCGGCCCTTTTTTGATCTTGAAGTCATTTTGTTGCGGGTCATAGATCTCAGCTCCCAGAATGTCGGAAGGAAGCAGGTCGGGTGTAAACTGTACCCGTTTAAAGCCGAGACCGAGACTTTTTGCCAGGGCATTCACCGTTGTGGTCTTTGCCAGGCCCGGGATCCCTTCAATAAGAATATGGCCTTCACAAAGCAGCCCGATCAACAGACTGTCGATCATCTTCTCCTGACCGACGACGACCTTGGCCACTTCACTTTTTATCGCTTCGATTTTGTTAAACATCTTTACCCTTTATTCAGTAATTGTATCACTTTTCAATAGAAAACTGATCTCTTTTTTCAGTTCGCGCAGAGAGGCGGTATGACCCAAAGCCTCATATTTTTGGATCAGCGGTATAAAACGTTCATCGCCCTGTATCACCAGCTTTGTCAGCACACTGTTTACAGACCGGCATGCTTCTATTTCCGCTTCAAACCCTTTCACCTCTCTCTTGCGCCACTTAAATTTCGACAGGAGACGGCCCAGTATGACACCCGTGATAAAGGTTAAAAGATAGTTCAAATAGCTCCAGGACCACCAACTGGTGCTCTCGTCTTCTACTTCGTCAAGTAGCTCTTCTTTGGTATAAGCCTCCTGAACATGAACAGTAAAAGGTTCTGAACGGAGTACCACACGCTCTTTTTTGGCAATATCGAAATAACGGAGTTCTAAGGGATCGATCTTGAAATCTCTGTCACTGACAAGCGAGAATTTCTGCTCCCATGCTCCCTTAAAACCGTTCTTGGTCAACCTGTACTCTTTTTTACCTGGTTCGCTGAAGATTTTGACTCCCTCAATTGCAAGTTCGAAATCCTGCATCTGATCAAAATCGCCCTCACCCTTGACCTTGATGTCAAGATGCACCGGATCATATGCTTTCACCTCGTTCTTGTCGAGCATCACATTCAGTGTAAAACGGCCTGTCATACGTTCCTTATGCGGCAGGACCTCCAGCAGTACGGCAGGCAGCGTGACCTTGGTATCTGTAAAGGCGTAATTCTCTACGTTATCACGTCCGATTACGGAGTTTTCTATCGACGCTTTTGTCGTCTTGCGCATCAATGCAGTGAACGAATACCTGTTCTCACCGGGCTGTTTTGGGAAAAGCACGTATCGGTAGGTGACACTGCGTCTGCCATCGGTCACCTTCTCTACCACGCCTAACGGCAGAAGACGGTAGGCATCATTCTCGCTTTGGGGTGCGAACTCGATGACATGAAGAAAGGCCCTGTCGGTAAAACGGCAGGTGTACTCTATCTCAACGGCTTCATTGACATAGACGCTGCTTTTTGTTGTTTTAAGACTCCAGCTATAGGGATCAGCGCCAAAAAGCAGTGTACCC
>JBFFUI010000036.1:0-24286 GCA_041571435.1 Sulfurimonadaceae bacterium
CGCCTCTTCCTGCACCCCGCCGCTGTCGGTGATGATGAAGCAGGACTTGTCCATCATGTAGATGAACTGCTCATACTGCAGCGGCTCTATGAGATAGACATTATCAATGTCGCTCAGAAGCGCTTTGACCGGTTTCTGGACGTTGGGGTTAAGGTGCACCGGGTAGACGATGTCAATCTCCGGGTTACTCAGCGCGATCGCTTTAAGCGCCGTGCAGATGTTGATGAACCCCTGCCCGTGGCTCTCCCTGCGGTGGCCCGTGACAAGAATGATCTTTTTATCGTCCTGGATGCTGTAGTTCAGCGTAGCGAGGTGGTCGATGATCTCTGTTTCAAGCTGCTTGTCGGACTTGATCTTCTCCAAGGCTAAAAAGAGCGCATCGATGACCGTGTTTCCGGTCACATGAATGCTTCGTGCATTGACGTTCTCGCGCAGAAGGTTCGCTCTGCTGGTCTCGGTCGGCGCAAAGTGGTAGGCGGTGATCTGCGTCGTCAACTGACGGTTCGCCTCTTCCGGCCAAGGCGAGTAGATGTCGCCTGTTCTAAGACCCGCTTCAATATGCGCAACGCGGATCTGCTGGTAGAACGCCGCCAGCGACGCCGCAAAAGTCGTCGAGGTGTCGCCGTGGACAAAGACGACATCCGGTTTAAAATCACTCAATACCGGCTTCATGCCTAAAAGGACGTTGGCGGTGACGTCGTAGAGGTCCTGTCCCGGCTTCATGATGTCAAGGTCATAGTCCGGCACGATCTCGAAAAGCTCGAGCACCTGGTCGAGCATCTCTCTGTGCTGGGCCGTAACGCACACTTTGGTCTCAAAAAGGTCCGCATGGCGCTGAAACGCTTTGACGAGCGGTGCCATCTTGATGGCCTCGGGGCGGGTACCGAAGACGATCATGACCTTGCGGCACGTCACTTGCGGACCCCTGTTCTTCTGCTGTCGCTGATTACTGTCAAAACCAAGACCACCCTCTCTCTGTTACCGAATCGTACATCGGCAGTTATAATACGCGATTATAGCCACTGGACGATTAAAACTACATTCGGATTAAACAGGAGAGAACACAAAAGATACGGAAATATGAAAATGAGCCGTCCGGATGACGCAGCAATTGAAAGGGCAAAAAGTAAACAAAAACACTCGATTCGCCAACGGTTTTTATGGTATAATTCCACCATGTAATTTGTACCATCTAACCATAATGATCTGGGGACGACTTGGCTTCGACAGGAGTAGTTCGGGATCTGGTTGCATGCCCGGCTGAGCATCCGGTTACACGGCTCAACTTGCTTAAACGCAAACAACACAAATTACCGCCCAGCTTACGCAGTAGCATAAGTCTTTAACCCCGGCCTTACGGTCGGCGGGCTGCTTCACCTGATGACTCTGGATAGTCAGGGTTCGAAGTATAACCCTCATGCAGATATATTTTGCGTCTGTCTCAGCGCAAAACGAACCTTTGAGGCTCGTCAGCCCTAACCTTGCACGTTGTGTGAAAGCTGATTAAACCAAACAACGTCTCTAAGCATGTAGACGCCTTTTTCTAGCTATTTTTGGACTGGGGTTCGATCCCCCACGTCTCCACCAATCAACAATTCAACCACAAAACAATCTACAGTTCAAATCACCCGTTCAAAACGACACATACACGTTTTCTGCCGCAGCAGCCCTACAGGCTTGTTATAGTGTCAAGAGAGAGGCCTGTGTCAGACGAGTGGAGGTTCGGCAGATCGCTCTGCCTACAGTTTTGTACCGAAATATGGCCGCGAATATGGCGCGACGTAGCTGTCCGAATCGAAGTCATACCCGAACGGTACGTAGGTGTATGGCACCTGGTAGTAGTTAAACACTTTGGAGGTCTTCTCCCATCCTGTCGCGCGTACGATCTCGGCGATGCTGATACCGAACGCCGCGTAGAGGATGCGCTCTTTTTGCGCATACGCTTCATGGTTCTGATAGCCGCGTGTGTAGTAACCGACTTGGAACTCGCCGTACTTCATGAAGTTGTGTCTCATGCTCTCAAAACCGCTGAACTTCAGTGCAAAGACATATTTCATGGAGTTGTACTGCGTAAAGAAGTCCGCTCCCGAATCAAAGTTTGGCGCATACTCCACACGCATGTCCAGTTTGTTTTTGAGGCTCGGGTAGGTCTCACGGGCATAGTAAAATAGTGAGCCGAGCGTGTTCATGAGCATGTCTTCGTAGGAGAAACCCTCCGTCTTGCTGAACGAGTCCCCCACTTCCATGATCGCCTGGAAGGTCCATGAGGTCAATGAACCGTAGATAGCTGCTTCGTCACTCTCCATACCCCAGGACTCATACAGCGAGCCGAAACCCAGTGACCAGAGGTAGGTCGAGTACATATGGCCCAGTTTGTCCGCACCGCCGTACTTGGTGTCGCCTTCAAACCACCCCTCGTTGTTTGTCCGCATGCCAATGCTGAAGTAGTCCCAGAAGGCGACACCCCAGAGTGTCACCACACCGGCACCAATAAGGTTGGTGTAGAGGACCCTGTCCATCAGCTCGTCGTGCGTCAGTGCTGTCTCTTGTTCGGGTTGTGACAGCTTCTGTTCAAGCGTCGTTGTCTCGATCTCGCTGGCGATCAGGGAGACTGAGATCAGCAGTGTGACAATAAAAGCTCTCATTCGTTGATCTTCGCTTTGATCTCGTCAGCAACGGCAGAACAGCGTTTGATCTTCTCTGTCAGGGAAATATCGTCCTGAAGCAAGATGTTGACAAAGGCCGAACCGACGATGACACCGTCTGCACCAAGCACCTTCTCTTTGGCCGTCTTCTCATTCACACCGAAACCGACATAGACCGGTGTTTGCGTGTAGTTTTTGATGGAGGTGATGATGGGCTGCAGGTCTTCGCTCTGGCCGCTGCCGGTGATCCCGGCATACGCGACCAGGTAGATGAACTTCTTCGCATCGGAGACAACCTCTTTGACACGGGCATCGCTGTCCGTCGGTGCGACAAAACAGATGTTACTGACACCATAGTCATCGAACAGGTTTTGATACGGCAGCGCCTCTTCGTGCGGCAGGTCGGGGATGATCATACCGCTGACGCCGATCTCGTTTGCTTTTTTCAGAAGCGCTTCCATACCGTACTGGTAAAACGGGTTGAAATATCCCATCCACAGCGTGTCGACTTTCGGTGCGATCTGTTCGGAAAGTTCCAGGACATCGCTGAAGCGAAGTCCTTTTTCGAGTGCCAGGAAGTTGGCTTTTTCGATCACGGGACCGTCGGCTACCGGGTCAGAAAAAGGGACGCCCAGCTCCAGTGAGTCGACCCCGCTCTCGCCTAAGGCAAGGGCAAGGTCGACGGTAAATGCTTTTTCGGGAAAACCCGTCGTAATATACGCTACAAGATGTTTCAAACTGTCTCCAAACTGGGGATATAAAGTAGAATTGCCATATTTAGACGGAATTGTACCACTTTTGGGTAAAATCACGTAATTTAGATACCTACAAGATGAGAACATGATGAACACAAAACTCTCTATCACGAAAATACAAAAAGCCAAAGGTGAACGTCCGCTGACGATGATCACGGCATATGATGCGCTCTTTGCAAGACTTTTCGACCCCATTGCCGACATCATCCTCGTCGGCGACAGCCTCAATATGAGTTTCGGCGGTAAGAAAGATACCCTCAGTGCCACACTGGATCAGATGATCTACCATACCCAGGCGGTCTGTAACGGTGCAGAGAACTCCTTTGTCATCGCAGACATGCCTTTTGGTACCTACACCAACGCCGACAAAGCGCTGGAGAATGCCACTCGCGTCTTTCAGGAGTCCCTTGCCGATGCGGTAAAGATCGAAGGGGGCGAGGAGAAGGCGCCGATCGTCAAACATCTTGTCGACAACGGCATCGCCGTCTGCGGCCACATCGGCCTGCTGCCGCAGTCGGTGCGCGGTGAAGGCGGCTACAAGGTCAAAGGCAAGAGCGAAGAGGAGGCCAAAGCACTGATCACCGATGCACTGGCCATCGAAAAAGCCGGGGCCTTCTGTATCGTGATCGAAGGGGTGAAAGCCGAGGTCGCGATGCACGTCGCCAAAGCCGTCAAAGTTCCGGTCATCGGGATCGGTGCCGGCAGCAGTGTTGACGGACAGGTCCTTGTCTTCTCCGACATGCTGGGGCTTTTCGAACCCTTTACACCCAAGTTCGTCAAGAAGTATCTTGACGGTGCCGCGCTGGTCAAAGAGGCGGTGCAGACCTATAAAGATGACGTCGAGGCGCGCCGGTTCCCCGATGAGATCCACACCTATTGAAAGTGCCGGTTGAATGGAACGTATAGTCGAGATCGAACAATTTGACGCCGAAGAGGTCAGTGAGTCAAAGCTGCGCCCCGATGCATGGAACGAGTACATCGGCCAGGAGCAGATCAAAAAGAACCTGAGTGTCTTTATCGAGGCGAGCAAGATGCGCGATGAAGCCCTTGATCATACCCTCTTTTACGGTCCTCCCGGTCTGGGCAAGACCACGCTGGCGCTGATCATCGCCAATGAGATGGGTGCGAGCATCAAGGTGACAGCAGCACCGATGATCGAAAAAAGCGGTGATCTTGCGGCCATCATGACCAACCTTGATGAGGGGGACATCCTCTTTATCGATGAGATCCACCGTCTCTCCCCTGCGGTCGAAGAGATCCTCTACTCCGCCATGGAGGACTTCCGTCTCGACATCATCATCGGCAGCGGCCCCGCCGCACAGACCGTCAAGATCGACCTCCCCCGTTTTACGCTCATCGGCGCGACGACCCGTGCCGGGATGCTCTCCAACCCGCTGCGTGACCGTTTCGGTATGAGTTTTCGTATGAACTTCTACTCGCCTGAAGAGCTGGCGAAGATCGTCACACAGGCCTCGGAGAAACTGGACAAAGCGATCATCAAAGAGGCGGCGCTGGAGATCGCGAAACGTTCACGGGGAACGCCGCGTATCGCCCTGAGACTGCTGCGCCGCGTGCGTGACTTTGCCGATGTCGCCAACGAGCCAAAGATCCTGCACGAGCGGACAAGTTTCGCCCTCGAACAGCTCGGCATCAATAACTACGGTTTTGATGAGATGGACATCCGTCTTTTGGAGTACCTGATGCAGGCCAAAGGACGGCCGATGGGGCTCAGTACCATCGCCGCCGCGCTCAGTGAGGACGAAGGGACGGTCGAGGATGTCCTCGAGCCCTACCTCCTTGCCAACGGCTACCTGGAACGTACGGCACGCGGACGTGTCGCGACGCAGAAGAGTTACGAGGTCCTGAAGTTCAAGGCGCCCCAAGAGCAGAACACGCTCTTTGACGACTAGGGGCGGCCGATGAAACCGCAGTACATCATACTGACACTACTGGCCATCTCGCTCTACTGGATGTACCTTCTCTACTACCCTTTTTTGCTCTCCATCATGATCGCCTCGCTTCTGGCGATCTCCACCGCATCGGCACAGCGTCGTCTGGTCCAAAAGAGCGGTTCCGTCCTGATCGCATCGCTCATCTCGACCGTGACCCTTGCCGTTCTCTTTTTTGTACCGCTGGGGTACTTTTTGACGACGTTTACGATCTACCTGAGCAACATCGACCTCGTCAGCATCGAAAAGGTCTATGTCAAAATGATGGACTGGGCACAGCATCTGCCGCACTATCTGCAATTTGCCCAGCCCTTCATAGAAGACGGACTGCGTGAACTCGAGATCAAGGAGCTTGCGAAACACACCCTCACCATGGCCGGGACCATCGGCAGCTACAGTGCCAACTTTCTTAAAAATGCCCTCTTGATCATCATCTTCTATTTCTTTTCGCATTTTTACGGCAAAACGATCTTTGATTATCTCAAATCTGTCATCCAGCTGCCGCAGCAGGATGCGACACTCCTGAGCTTTGAGCTCTCCTCAATGATGAGCGTCGTCTTCTACTCCATTTTGACCACCGCTCTCTTTGAAGGAGCCCTCTTTGGCATTGCGGTTGCCTTTATGGGGTACAACGGTCTTCTTTTCGGCATACTCTACGGGTTTGCTTCGCTGCTGCCGGTCGTCGGCGGGGCGCTGCTGTGGCTGCCGTTCATGATCTTCGAGCTCTCCATGGGCCACACGGGCAGTGCGATCTTCATCGCACTCTACTCCATCATCGTCATCTCGATCATTGCCGATACCTTCATCAAGCCGGTCATCATCAAAGAGATCAACTTCCGTATCGTCAAGTCGGAGGGGCAGAAAAACGAGCTGCTGATCTTCTTCTCTATCGTCGCGGGGCTTGGGGCATTCGGCTTTTGGGGGATGATACTCGGACCGGCCATCACGGCCTTCTTCCTGGCGCTGCTCAAGCTTATCGAGCAGCACCAGAAACTGGTGAATGAAGCGTAGTTTTTTTAATTGAATTAGCATCATTTGTCTACATAGATGAGTTTTATTGAATTCTCTCATACTTTTTTTTGCCGCAAAAAAAGTACACAAAAAAGCTCTCGTGACGGCTTCGAGCCCGATGGCTATCGGGTACCTTCCTTCCGCTCGCTTTGTTCCTAAAAATCCCTAACTCGCCTACGGCTCAAACAGAGTGATTTTCTTAACGGAACTCCGCTCACTCCACTCAGCTCTGCAGATGCCACGACAAGAGCCAAGCGGTGACGCATCTATTTGAATTTAAAAGCTTTCGCTTTTATGAGGCTGTTGTGAACTCTCGCATTTTTCAGTCTGTACTAGGTTACTTGGTGTGTATTTTTTGCATTTGTGCGGTTCCAGCATGAACTGTTTTAGAAGTATATATAAATGGGGATTAAAGCAGTTGCTTTAACATTTTATAATGCGTTACCGCTTAATAAATTCGTGGCATCTGCAGCGTTGACTGTAAGGAGAGAAAAAGCATCAAAAAACGGCATTGTTTGAGCGTAGCGAGTTTTGTCGTTTTTAGCGAAGGAACGACTGAAAGGAAAGTAGTCGGTAGCCACCGACCGCGAAGCCGTCACGAGAGCTTTTTCGTTTCCTTTTTGGCGGAACAAAAAGGAAAGAGACGTCGCAAGAAATAAGAGTTGAGCCCATTAAACGCACCGAAAGCAAGGAAGATAATCCCACGAAAAAGCCTACGCCTTTTTAACAAGCCTCTTATTAAAATAGACCCACAGCACGACCGCCGCCACCATCATCATCGCACTGAGCATCTGTCCCATCGTCAGCCATCCGCCAAAGAGAAAACCGAGCTGCACATCGGGTTGGCGCCAGAACTCTGCGACAAAGCGCATCGCACCGTAGGTAAAACCGTAGAGGAGGATCAGTTCGCCGTTGAAGCGTTTGTAGTTACGGTAAAGATAGATCACCGCAAAGACGACGAGCCCCTCCAGGAGCGCTTCGTAGAGCTGGGAGGGGTGGCGCAGCACACCGTCGACATAGATACCCCACGGAAGGTCCGTAGCCCGGCCCACGAGCTCCTGGTTCAGGAAGTTGCCGATACGCCCGAATATGTAGCCTATCGGCACGGCGATCGCGACCACGTCCATAAGGGTCCCGTATGAGACCTCTTTGTGGCGTTTATGGTAGTAGAGCGAGCCCAGGAACCAGCCGATCACGGCACCGTGGTAGCTCATGCCGCGGATCCCGACAAACTCGCCCTCCGGGTTGAAAGGGTTGAAGATCTGCCACGGATGGGTCAGGTAGTAGCTCGTATTGGCGTCATAGAAGAGGATGTAGCCCAGACGCGCGCCGAGGATGATGCCGACCTCGATATAGATAAAGTAGTCATCCAGCTGGCTCTGTTCAATAGGCATTTTGTCGCGTTTGGCAATGCTTTTGGCGGCAAAAAGCGCACTCAGAAGTGCCAGCACATACATCATCCCGTACCAGTGTACCGGGAAGGAGAAGATCGTAAACGCGATCGGATTAAAATGCTCGTAGATATGATTCCAGTATTCCATCAATAAAGGCCCTTATTATAGTCGGAAAAGTATATCCAAATACCCTATCAGAAAGTTTACAAACAACCGCTTCGCGTTTTAATCCTCAGATCGAAGCGTCGTTCTCTCCCGCTGTCGCCACCGTATCCACTTGTAGAGCTCCGTCAGAACAAATACCGGCAGCGCGACAAGGATGATAAGTCCCCAATCCTCCCATCCCAGAGCGGTGGTTTGAAAAGCCTCCTGCAAGAACGGTACGTAGACCACACAGGCCTGAAGCGACACCGTAACGGCGATCGCCAACAAAAGCCACTTGTTTGTAAAGAAGCCTACCAGGTTGATCGGTTCGCACAGTGAACGGAAGTTGAGGACGATCATCTTCTCAAGGACGATGATCCCTGTAAAGGCGACGGTCTGTGCAAGCAGAAGAGCGTTTTCGGCGTCCCGCGACAGATAGTGGTGAAAGAGCCAGAGCGTCGCCAGACCGACATAGACTCCGAGCGCTATGATCATCGTCGCACCGTAACGGTCGAGAATCGGTTCGTCCACCCCTCTCGGCGGCCGTTTCATGAGCCCCTTTTCCGCCGGTTCGACACCGAGGGCGACTGCCGTCATCCCGTCGGTGACCAGGTTCATCCAGAGGATCTGAACCGGGATCAGGATCAGTGGTCCGCCCAGCAGGATATTGACAAAGATCGCGATCACCTCGCCACTGTTGGAGGCCATAAGGTACTGCACGAACTTCTGTATGTTGTCGAATTCGCGACGTCCCTCTTTGACGGCATTGACAATGGAGGCGAAGTTATCGTCGGTCAGTACAATATCCGAAGCACTCTTGGCGACATCCGTCCCTTTTTTCCCCATCGCGATGCCGACGTCCGCCTCTTTGAGTGCGGGGGCGTCGTTCACACCGTCGCCGGTCATGGCGACCACCTCGCCTTGACGCTTGAGGATCTCGACGATCCTGAGCTTGTCCTCCGGGTGGGTCCGGGCAAAGAGCACCTTCTCCTTGAACATCCCGGTGAGTTCGTCATCTTCCATTGTGGAGAGTTCACTGGAGGTGACCGCACGCTCTGCTTTCAGGCCGATAGCGTCAGCGACGGAAAGCGCCGTGTCAGGGTTGTCGCCGGTGATCATGATTACCCGGATACCGGCGCTCTCCGCCATACTGATCGCATCCGGGACCTCCGCATGCGGCGGATCGATGATCCCGACAATACCGAGCAGGACAAGCTCGTTCTCAACGCTCTCTTCGGAGAGCTTCGTCTCATGAGAAAGCTCACGATAGGCGACGGCCAGTGTCCGCATCCCGCTGACGGCCATCGCTTGATATGCCGCTACAGCTGCCTCTCTCTGCGCTGTATCGAGCCTCACCGCCCTGCCCGCTTTGAAGACGCCGGTGCTTCGCTCCAGGATCACCTCCGGCGCCCCTTTGACATAAGCCGTCAACGCCTCTTTGCCATGTACGATGACACTCATCCGTTTGCGTGCGGAGTTGAAAGAGAACTCGCTGACCGTTCTGTCGCTGTCGTCCTCATAGAGCCACGCTTTGTAAGCGGCAGCAACCAGCGCCGCTTCGGTCGGTTCCCCGATCGCTTCCCAGCCGCCATCACTTTTGCGGACTTTTGCATGGTTGCAGACCAGAGCGCTTCTTAGCAGCAGCATCAGGCCCGGATACGTTTTGTAATCGATCTTCTTGCCGGCCTCTTCGAAGTGGCCGGCAGGATCATACCCGCTTCCGGTGACCTCGATCTCCCCCTCCGGCAGCCAGATCTTTTTCACCGTCATCTGGTTTTTCGTCAGTGTCCCCGTCTTGTCCGTACAGATCGTCGTGGCCGCACCGAGTGTTTCGGCTGCCTGAAGCCGTCTGAGCAGCGCCTTCTGTTTTGCCATCGCCTTGATGCCGAGTGCGAGGGTGATGGTAACAACGGCAGGCAGCCCCTCGGGCACCACGGCGACCGCCAGGGCGACGCCGGTCATAAACATCTCGACCGGATCTTTGCCCAGCAGCCATCCTATCAGGGCGACCAGCAGTGAGATGGCAACCGAATAGGCCCCCAGTTTTCTGCCCAGGACGGCCAACTGTTTCTGCAGGGGCGTCGGCGCTGTTTCGACGCGCTGCGTCATCTGCGCAATATGGCCGAACTGGGTCTTCATCCCGGTCTCGACGACCACACCGCTGCCCCGTCCGTTGACGACGGCCGTGCCCATCCACGCCATGTTCGACTGCTCTTGGAGTGCCCTCTCGTCACGGATCGTGTCGCTGTTTTTGTGCACCGATGCCGACTCTCCGGTCAGCGAGGACTCATCGACTTTCAGGTTGTAGCTCTCAAGCAGACGCAGGTCGGCAGGGACCTTGTCACCGATCTCCAGCAGGATGATGTCGCCGCGCACAAGCTCCTTCGCATCGATGAGCTGCTCTTCGGCATCGCGGAGCACTTTTGCCGTAGGATGCAGCATCTGCCGCAGGGCCTCGATGGCGTTTTCGGCTTTAAACTCCTGAACAAAGCCGAGTACCCCGTTGAGCAGAATGATCACCAGGATCGT
Organism: Sulfurimonadaceae bacterium; assembly: GCA_041571435.1. Classification (GTDB taxonomy): domain Bacteria; phylum Campylobacterota; class Campylobacteria; order Campylobacterales; family Sulfurimonadaceae; genus Sulfonitrofixus. Next base: position 10,428 of record JBFFUI010000036.1, read on the forward strand.
CACGGCATCGCCGATCTCGCCGATAGCCAGAGAGATGGCCGCCGCGGCGAAAAGGATCAGGATCAGCAGATCGGTGAACTGGCGCAGCAGCACCTTGTACCAGGGTGTTTTGTCGATGCGGACCAGTTCATTCGGTCCCTCTTCTGCCGCCTTTTTTTTTGCCGCCTCTTCGCTCAGTCCCCCTTTGGCATCGCTCTGAAAGGCTGTAACCGCTTCGTCCGACGCTTGTCGGTACCACCCGCCGCTATCTTGTTGCATAACTCTCTTTTCCCCACAAACGGATCAGCAGCGTGAAGATCAACGGGACGGTGATCGCGGTAAAAGAGGAGGCTGCGATCAGGGCTGTAAAGAGTTTCAAATCGATGATCGCCGTACTGTAGAGCAGCTGGGCAACAATAATCTCCGTCGTCAACCTCGCATCCAGCCCTACCCCGACGATGATCGCCTCACGCAGGCCCATCTTTTTCATCGGCACCATCAGCAGGACACCGAAAAGTTTTCCCAATGTCCCGGCGAGATAGAGTACGATTGCCAGCAGAGGTTCCTGAACGAACCCCTCCATATCGGCATTGAAACCAACCCAGAAGAAGAAGAGGACGCCGAAAAACCCGTAACTCAGCGTCTGTGTCGTTTGGGTAAGCATCTCCCCTTTATGCTCTTCGCGCTCAAAGAGCGGGCGCATGATCACCCCCGCTGTGATCGCGCCGACGACCATCCCCAGTTCGACATACTCGCCGAAACCGCCGAAACCAAAAAGGATGACCAGCGAAAAGAGCATCAGTGTGCTCAGATTTTCCGGCTCCCACTTCTGCATCAGGTACGGTATCCATCTATAGAAGGCCCAGGAGACCAGCATAAAGACAAAGATACCGGCCAGTAGTCCGGCCACCCCGCCGTGGCTCTGACCCGTCTTCGTCCCGATCCAGACCGAGACGATACCGACAAGGATCACTTCGATGATGTCATCGAGCACACCGGCACCGATAATATAAGTTCCGACGCGCGTCTTGATCATCTTGAACTCATCGAGAATCGGTACGATCACCGCTTCGGCTGTCGGCATCCTGGTCATCCCGATGACGAGGGCGATGGCCCAGCCGTAGCCGTATAGCAGCATTGCCAAGAGACCGAAGAAGAAAGGGATCACTGTGTTCAATACCGTCAGCCAAATGATCTGCGTACTTGATTGGCGCATCTGCCCCAGTTCGATCTGGAGTCCGATATAAAAGAGAAGGAAAAGGACCCCAAGATCGGCCAGGAACGAAAAGGTACTCTCAAACGCCGTCACCGAGTGGATAAAGACAGAAAAAGGCGTATAACTCAGGGCCATCCCGACAAAGAGTGCCGCCAGAATGTTGGGGATACGGAACTTAGAAAGGAGGTGGCCGAAGGTGTAGGTCAGTACAAATACAAAAGAGAGGGAAAGAAGCAGTCCACCAAGCTCGAATTCGTTCATATGCACACGCCTTTATGGCACTGTGATCAGAGAGACCCTTTTTTTTGAGCCGCTCTGATACTGCGCTCTTTTGACTATTGTATTCTCAAACAACTTAAGCAAAAGTGACACCAGGAGAGGGCGACGCTTCCGCGTCTACCTAAAAAGAGGATAAGTGCCGGCTGAACGTCTCTGCAGCAGGGCTAGAACGTGATGACTTTCCAGTCGCTCTGCAGCGCTTCCGTCAACAGCTCGCCTGTATGCATTGTCGTCACACCCAGAGATTCGAGCTTCGCACTCACGCCGTAGTCGTCTGTGCAGACAATACAGGCTGATGTCTCGACCCCGCTTTCCTGGACTGTTTTGAGCATTGCCTGAAGCTCGTCACTTTCCGCAAGTACTCTGGCAGACGGCCCCCAGATCATCAGGTGCGCTTCATCCCAGTAGCCGCGCGGCAGGATGACACTGCCGTAGAGCAGCACCATCTTCTTGGCCACCTCGACCTCCTCGGTCGACCATACGATCAGCAGCTTGTTCACTATTTTTTCAGCGCTTCAGCGATCAGTTCGATCGGATTCTTGAAGATCGTCTCGACCTCCGCCTGATAGAGCGAGTTATTGATCTGCATACGACAGGCCGAACACTCTGCCGAAACGACCTCTGCCCCGGTCTCTTTGATCATTGCCGCTTTCGGTACACCTGCCGCCTTGGCAAAATGGTACTTCTCGGTCTGCATCGTCACCCCGCCGAACCCGCAGCAGGCGTTCGGATCGCTCATCTCGGTCAGTACATAGTTCTGTTTGATAAGAGTCCGCGGTTCGTTGTGAACCCCCTGCATTTTTCTGGCGTGGCACGGGTCATGATAGGTCACCACCAGGTCACTTCTGCCCTTGGACGACAGGAGATGTTCAAGATGGGTATGGTGTTCCAGCCACTCGGTCGCCATAAAGACCTTGTCCTTGAGCTTTTTCGCCCGCTCCAGCCACTCCGGCTGGTCATGGAAAAAGTGCTCATAGTCGATCTTGATCATCGCGCTACACGTGGCTTCGGGAATGATGATGGCCTCAACATCGTCGATAAAGCTCTCGAAATATTCAATGTTCTTTTTCGCATTATGATCGACCGTGTCGAAATCACCCGTGAAGTAGGCAGGTGCCCCGCAACAGAGCTGTTTTTTCGGGATGAAAGCATCGATCTCAAGCGCCTCCAGAATCTCCAGAAGTCCCTTGCCGATCTCGGTATAGTTGTAGTTGGCCAGACAGCCGATAAAGATCGCGACTTTGCGTTTGCCGCCATTGTCGATCTTCTCGGGATTGGCATTAAGAAACGAGGTCTTGCCCATACTCGGCAGCAGACGGTCTTTTTTGATGATCGGCAGTCTGAAACGCGGCTCCATGGAGTTGGTCTCTGCTTTGATCTTGAAACCGCAGGTCTGGAAGACATAACCCATTTTGAAGAGCACATCCATCGTGAAACGGTGGCGTAGCAGGTAGAAGAAGGCTCTCTTGAACCAGGCTATGCCGAACTTGTCGGCGATATCGGCGCGTACCTGTTCGATGACCATGTCCGTTGGTAGTGATTTGGGACAGATATCGACACAGTTGGTACAGAGAAAACAGCTTTCGAAGATATCTTTGGCATTTTTATCCAGCTCAAGGTTGCCGCTTTGGTAGGCCCCCAACAGATCGATAAACCCGCGCGGCGATGTCACCTCATCGGCATTGACATTGTGGATCGTACAGACCGGGATACACATCCCGCACTTGATACACGCATCACTTGTCTCGGCGTAGTTGAAAATATCTTCCGGCCGTTTTTGTACGTTGCCCATCACACTGTCTTGCTGAAGGTCTTTTTAGAGCCTGCATGTTTGTTCATGTAGGCGTCGAACACCATTGCGATGTTTCGGATAAGAAGCGTACCGGTCTCCGAGCAGACGATCTGGTCGTCGTCGACACGGACCAGTTCTTCATCGATGAAGGGCTGAAGTGCCGGAAGGTCCTCTGCGAAGTAGGTGTTGAAATCCACATCGAAGTCAGCATTGAAACGTTTGATATCCATCTTGAAATTACTCATCAGCTCCATGATGACATGCTGGCGGATCATGTCGTCTTCACTCAGCGTGACACCGCGTTCAAACGGCAGCTTGCCGGCATCAATCGCCGCTTCATAATCCTTCATCTCCTTGAAGTTCTGAGCGTAGTAGTCATTGCCTTCGCCGATCGAGGTGAGACCGACACCGACAAGGTCCGCACCGCCTTTAGTGGTATAGCCCTGGAAGTTACGGTGAAGTTCACCCTTTTCGATCGCTTTGAACAGTTCGTCCTCCGGCTTGGCAAAGTGGTCCATCCCGATCATCTTGTAACCGTTTTCCGTCAAAAAGTCGATGGTGTACTGCATGATCTGCAGTTTTTCATCCGGCATCGGCAGCGTCGTCTCGTCGATCTTGCGCATCGTCTTTTTCAGCCACGGCACATGGGCGTAGTTGAAGACGGCAAAACGGTCCGGGTTGAGTGTCAATGAGAGTTTGAGCGTCTCCTTGAAGGTCTCGAGGCTCTGGTACGGCAAGCCGTAGATCAGGTCGACGTTGACCGAGACCATGTTGTACTTGCGGGCCAGGTCCATCGCTTTTTTCGTGATGTCATAGGGCTGAACACGGTGCACGGCGACCTGTACTTTATCATTGAAGTCCTGGATCCCGAAGCTGACGCGGTTGAAGCCCTGCTCGCTCATCACCTTCATCTGCGCTTCGTCGATGTGACGCGGGTCTATCTCACACGAGATCTCGGCATCGGCGCTGAAGTTCTTGAAATGGCTCTTGATCATCTTGATGATCTCTTCAAGCTGCTCGGCGCTGAAGAAGGTCGGTGTACCGCCGCCGAAGTGCATCTGTATCACCTCGCGGGAGGTGTCGACATGCTGTGTCAATATCTCCATCTCGCGTTTTAGGTAGTCGATGTAGCGCATCATCTTATCCTCTTTGGAGGTGAAGACGACATTACAGCCGCAGAAGTAACAGGCATTGCGGCAGAACGGCAGGTGAAAATAGAGTGAAAGCGGACGCGAGCTCTCTTGTGCATCGAGCTTTTTGAGGTAGTCATCATAGGTGAAAGCATCACTAAACTCCAGAGCGGTCGGGTAAGATGTGTACCGCGGCCCCGGTTTTGAATATTTGATAAACTTTGCAAAATCCAGCATAAACGTCCTAATTGTGGGAAAATCCCTGATATTTATACGCGATTATGCCGTTGATGTGTTGAAAACGCGGTTAAGCGCTGAGGCTACTTTTCGTAAAAAAGCTCAATGCAGCGCTTAAAATCACTGCATCTGACACAGCGGACAAAACGGCGCTCCTCTTTGGGCAGGGTGTAGCTGGCCCCGCTGCCGAAGTCGACGACCCAGGCGTGTGGTGCATTCCATGCGTAGGTGCTGGCAGTCCAGTAGACCGCATCTTTCTTGTAGTAGACAAAGCCCTTTTTGATCTTCCGGCCGGCGGGACGGGAGATGTCGACGATCGTCGCCATCTCGTTCTCACTCGGCAGCCACCAGTCGTCAAAGCCCTCAAGTTCAAGTGCTTCACACTCCTCTTTCGCTTCGTTCCAGGTCAGGATGACCCCGCGGTTCTCTGCGACGTCCTGCCACATAAAGGCGGTAGTCGGGTCGGTAAGCACGCCTGCATATGCGAGGCTGAAACTCCACAAGATGAGGAGAATCGGTCGCATCAGTATGCGATCTTCACCGAGAGGCTGAACTCTCTTCCCGGTTTGGTCGTCGCCGTCGTCAGGTCGCCCTGCGTGTATTCGACGCTGCTGTCGAGCAGGTTTTGCGCCTTGAACTTGAGCGAGTAGGTAAAATCGCTATCTTTGAGATAATAGTTGTTCAGCTTCCACTGCGTCACGAAATCAAGCTTTGAAAAAGGCTGTTCGTAGATGTCCTCGTTTTTGTCGGTCCCCAGAGAGACAATACGTTCGCCGATCTGGTTGAACAAGAGCAGCGCACTGTCACCTTTGTCCGGATCGTCATAGCCCAATGTAAAGTTCACGACATACGGTGACTGTCCCTGCATCGCCCTGTCTGTTGTCGTCAGACGGCTTGTAAACGCATTGTTCGGGTCACTGTTTAGCTTGATATTGGACTGGATCAGTGCGACATTGGTCGCAAAGAGCAGTTTGTCGAGGCTCTCACTGATGAAACCGAAACGTTTTCGGTAATCGACCTCGACCCCGTAACTTGTCGCAGAGTCCGCATTTTGATAGGTCTCCTGGAAAATATTGTCCTGGGAGTCGTCCAGCTTGATCACCTTTTCGATCGGATTGGTAAACTCTTTGGCAAACAGGGCAAGAGAGAAGACCTCGTCAGCGTTCATATACCACTCGTACTTCAGGTCGTAATGGTTGATATAGGTCGCTTTGAGATCCGGATTTCCGAAGACGATATTCTCCGTTACCGGATCTTTGTAGCGGCTGTTACTGAACTCACGAAAGTCGGGTCTGCTGATCGTTGACGCATAGGCAAATCGCAACTGCATGTCATCATCGTCAAAACGGTAGGTCAGACCCAGACTCGGGAAGAGATCCGATGTCTCCAACGGTGCGTACGCGGCGGCGGCATCTGTCAACTGCTGGCGAGAGTCCTCCTGTCTTACCGACGCCACGATGTCAAAGTCATGTGTCACGGAGAGCAGCTGTTTGAGATAAAATGCCGTCACATCCTGAGTCGCCTCATAGGAGTCGGTGTCGCGGTAGGACGCCGAGAAATAAAGAGAGCTGGCATACTTGTCGTAGATAGTGTCCATATCTTCGGGCATGTCGTTGAAGTTGTTGCTCAGCATCTTAAAACGTCGGCTGTCGAAGTTCCTGCTTTTGTTATAGATAAAGACCCCCGCCTGTGTATAGTTGTCGTTGTCGTTAAACACAAACGGCAGAGTGAAATCGGCACGGTAGTTATCGACCGTATCTTCCAGAAGGAAGTAATAATACCAGTTCTTTCTGTCCCAGTTCAGCCCCGAAGTCTGATGCAGATAGTTGTATTCAACGGTCCCCGGTTCATCGCGCTTCGCTGTCGAGTTTTCTGCAGCCCAGTCGATCTTGATATTGTCAAAATAACCGTCGGTCGAGTTCGTGAACCGCAGCTCGTTCTCACCGCTGAGCTGGTTCGACATGAGCCCTTTTTCAACGTATTCGTAGTAGGTCTTTTCTCGGTCTTCTGTCGCCCCGGTGTAGTCGATCGACGAAAGTGTCGTTGTATCGCTGATATGCTGCGACGTAAAGAAGGTGTATTTGATCTTGTTGTTACCGTAATAGTTCATACCAAGATTGACCATCCCGGCAAGCTCGGTGTTAAAGGTCGTGATGTCTGCCTCCGTGTGGTTGTCATGGTACACCTGTTTCGAATTGAGATCGTAAAAATATTTGTCATAGATTGTGCGGTCGTTCTCAGCCGTGTTTTTATAGTAGACAGTACCGGACGCACCTAATGTGATATCATCGGTGACCGCAAAACTTTTACCGGCAGAGAGCTCCACCTTCGTACCCGGATTGAGGGTCGCACTTTCGTGCTTCAATGTCCGGCTGTTGATCACATCGTATGTGACTGCCGTACTACCGACTGTGTTGCCGCCGCTTATCACGCTCTCAGGCAGGGCAACCGGATTGTCGCTGTTGGTCGTCCCCTCTTTGCCGGTAGCACTGTTCATGATCACTTCCATGCCCAATGCCGCATAGCCGTCATTGCCTTCAGGGATATCCTTGCTCTTTATGAGCACCGTTCCGCCCCCGAACGAGGCAGGAAGGTCACCGGTGTAGGACTTCTGTATCGTGATGCTTTCGACAACCGACGTCGGGAAGATATCCAGCGGAACGACCCTTTTCGTCGGTTCAGGCGACGGTACATGCAGATCGTTGAGCATCACCGTCGAATAACGGTCACCAAGTCCACGGACATAGACATATTTGCCGCCGACGATGGTGATACCGCTTACCCTTTTGAGTGCCGAAGCGACACTGCTGTCGCCGCTTTTAGAGAACTGTTCGGACCCCAGGACGTTCCCGACCGCATCGCTGTTACGCTCTTCTGCGATCACTGACGCCACTGATCCCTCGACATGCGGCGCCAGGACAACGAACTCGTCAAGTTCCATCGATGCGGGGCTCATTTCGACGATCTTGTTCATACTTTCATCTGCCGCCACAGTGACTTTCAGTGTCTGCGAACTGAAGTCGCTGTGAATAACCGAAATCGTCTGTTCCCCGGCCGGCAAAGTCAGTGCAAGGAACCCTTTTGCATCTGTCTTGGCGTCAAAGCTCTGTCCCCTGACAAAGACACGGGCATCGGCAATCGGTTTCTGGTCTTCCGAAGAGGTCAGTGTCAGCAGTACCGTCCCTTTCTTTGCCGCAAGTGTCTCGGAGACATTGTTATCGGCGGCAGCCGCCTTAGGCGCTTCATCATCCTCGAATGCTACGCTGTTGCTCTCGTTAAGCGCGACAATGATCTGAGACTCTTTATCTTTTTTGATGACAAAGTTCTTTTTTACAAAGGCCTTGGGTTTGCCATCGACTTTAGCAACGACCTGGATCTGGTACGAACCGGTCGGCAATACCGCGAAGATATAGCCGTCGGCATCGGTTTTAAAGCTTGCCTGACGGGTCGAAAAACCGACGACATCTGCCGTCTGCTGCTGCGCTTTTTTGAAGATGACCGTCTCCTGCTCGGCAAGAGGCTTGCCGTCTTTCATCAGATAGAAAGAGAGTTCACCCGTATCGGCGGCCAATAGTGCCGTAACAAACGTTATCAGTATTAGCAGTGTTTTCATAATTCACATTCCCATGAGTTGTTTTGGCATTTTTCCATGTTTTTACGCAGCTCCGTCGCTTTGTCGAACAGGTCAGGACGTGTCAGTTCTCTGAGCTGCGCTTCGCTTTTTTCGAAGTCCGAGGTCATATAATATGCATATGCGAGGGCATAACGGATGTTCTCATCTTCCAGGAGACCGCTGCGTTCCAGCGCACTGGCCGTTGCGACAACACGCTCATACTCGCCGAATTCGAGATAGATCGCAATGCGCTGTTTGTATTTCTCTTTGGTGTCGTTTAGCTGGGCATTTTTATAGAGCGAAAGCGTAAACTCACGGGCACGGCGCAGCATCTCCGAGGCTTCTTTGGTGTACTTGGCGTCTTCGATCGACGCCTGGTCAAACAGGTTTGCCGCACTCTGTATCATCTGCTGATCGAGGTAGAGATGCGCCAGCATCACCGTCATCTCGGCGTTATCAAAGAACAGCAGATTGCCGCGCTCTGCCAGAATGGTCGCTTTTTGCATTGCACCGCTTTTACGAAGCGCACCGATAAAGGATAGGTAGGTCTTGGCATTCGGTTTTTCATTGGCCAGATAGATCTCTGCGTCTTCTAGTGCACTTTGATAGAGTTCCAGCTCAACAAAATAGTTGAAACGCTGTTTGTAGACACCTACGTAGTCCGGGAACTTCCGGATCGTCTCTGCCAGCGTGTCCAGCGCCTCTGCATGCTGTTCAAGCTTCCAGTGGCACTCTGCGCGCAATGCCAGAAGCTGCGATTTAGCTACAGCGATATCGCCCGCTTTGTCAAGGGCATCGATAGTCCCCTGATAATCGTGCAGTTTAAAGTTATTCTGCGCGATATAGAGATAGATCGTCGGTTCTGTCTGTCCGCTCTCTATCGCCTTGTAAAACTGCTCATTGGCGACTTTATACAGCTGCTGCTTGGTAAAGATCAGTCCTTTGATCGTATAGTAGAGCACAAAGTCAAAATCCTCTTGCGTCGTATCCGCTTCATTGAGTGTCTCCGCAGCACGGGCATAGTGGCCGTCTTTCATCAACAGTGCCGCCAGTGCGACATGATCGACTTCATCGTTCTTGCCCTTTTCAGCGGCAAGAAGCGTCAGTTGTAAGACGGTTAATAGTATAAAAATTAATTTCATTGCTCTTCTCTTATTGCAGATCGAATCTGATCTTCTGTTTTGCCCACACTTTTACGGGCTGTCCCTGATACTGTGCCGGTGTGAAGGTCCAGCTGCGTACACCCGCTTCGGCCACCTCGTCAAATACACCGGCCGGTTCCGACTGAAGCACTTTGACTTTTTCGACCTGACCGTTTTTGCTGATAAGCAGGTTCATCAGGACATAGCCGGTCACCCCGTTCTTTCGGGCTGCTTTCGGGTACTCCATGGCTGAACGCTGCGCCGGTTTGGGCGCGACGTCGACCGATTCTCCGGTCATGACGACATCTTTTCCGACATCACCCAAAAGGGCATCATCCATCCCTGTATCATCACTCATAAACGCGTCAAGACCAGTGTCGATACCGCCCAGATTGGAACTCAGGTTCGGTGTCGGTGCCGTGCGTTTTGTCTGCGCTTTTTGCGGTTTTGGCTTCGGTTTTGGCTTCGGCTTCGGTTTAGGCTTGACCACTTTTTGGATCTCAAAATTGGCCGTGCTCTCTTTTTTCTTTGTCTCGTGGATGCCGCCGGCTTCATTCATCATGATGACGGTGCCAAAGACAAACACAACACCAAAGACCATCCACAGTACAGACTTGATGTAGGTCGAAACTGCTGGTTTACGCACCTTAACCGACCTCTTTTTTGGTTGCTACCGCAACATCTTTTGCACCAGAAAGACGGCACTGGTCAACCACATCGATCAGTTTTTCAACCGCGATCGAATCGTCTGTCACAACAAGCACAGACTTCTCAGTGGCCGCACGTATCATGTCACGAAGTTTCCCCTGGATCGCCCAGGTCTTGACCGGCTGACCGTCCACATAGGTCTCGCCCGTGTTGTCGATGTAGACGCGGATCACCTTCGATGAAGCGCGGGATGCCGATGAGGCACCCGGTCGTTCGAGGTCGAGCTTCATATCTTTGACAAAGGTCGAGCTCACCATGAAAAAGATCAACAGGATAAATACCATGTCGATCAACGGCGACATATCGACATCGCTGACCTGCTCTTTTTTTCTTCTAAACTTCATGATCTTCCTTTATTCCCTCTGTACATAAAATGTCTTTTATCTGCTCGAGCTCGAGCTCCATCGTATTGCCACGGCGGTCCAGAAGACGGCCGATGATCACACCCGGAACCGCAACGACCAGCCCCAGCTGGGTTGTAAACAGTGCCTGCGAGATACCGCCTGCGATACCGCCACTCTGGGTGAACAGTGATGCAGATGCCAGAGAGTCAAAGGTCTCGATCATCCCGACCACCGTTCCCAACAGTCCGATTAGCGGTGCTATGGCAACGATCGTCATCACCATCTTCGAATACTTTTTGATCTCTAGCTCATAGTCGTAAAACTTGTCGTCGATCAGTTTACGGGCTGTTTTTGTACCGCCGTACTCCTTGACGATCGCCATGCCGTCTTGAATGGCACTGTCGATGATGCCGACAACCTTGGTGCGCTTGTGTTCGTGATACTTACGGATGAGGGTACGGACACTTTTACGTGAGCCGCGCTTCAGGGTATGAAACCTGAATCCCAACCCAAACCACAGGAACATGGCTGCGAAAAAGAGCGGCCACATGACGAAACCGCCACTGCTCATGTAGTCAAAAAAACCCTCGATGTAAATGGCTATCATTACTTCTGCTTGTTATACTCGTTGATCAAATGCAGCGCTGAATGCTCCATCGCATCTTTGATCTTCTCTGCCCATGCACTCAGCATGTTTCCGATAAGCAATATCGGGATCGCAACGATCAGACCCAGTTCAGTCGTGACAAGTGCGATCGAGATACCGCCTGAAAGCAGTTTAGGGTCACCTGTACCGAATTCGGTAATGATGTCGAAGGTCGCGATCATACCCGTGACCGTACCCAGCAGACCCAGAAGCGGTGCAACGGCTGCGATCACCATGATGGCCGAACCGAAGCGGTCAAGCCGACTGCTTTCATGCATGATCGACTCCATCACTACATCTTCAACGTGCTCACGTTCCGCATCAAGGTTTCGGACAGTCGCTTTAAGTACACGCGCCGTCGCCCCTTTCTGCTCTTTAAGGTACGCTAGGGCTTTTGACTGACCGCCATCCAGAAGTGCTGCCAATGTCGACTGCGGCAATGAAGCCGTTTTCGCGTTTGCACCGACCAGGAAGAGCGTTCTGAACAGTGCCAGAAGGAGACCGAACAGGCCAAGACCGACAATCACCCAGCCGATGATCCCACCCGAGTTTACGACAGAATAAGCGCTCTTCTCAACCTTGTCATCGATCTCTTTTGTACTGTTCTCGTAGATAAAGATGTTCAGTGTCTCAGGCATCTTGGATTCTGACAATGCCACCGCTGTCTCAACCGCCTGCGGCTCATCGTAAAGTTTAAACTTGCCTTCACCTGCCGGAACCAGTGCACCCGCATTTGAGCCGTCGACACCGTAACGGGCGATGTTGCCCACTTTGACCACCGTGCCCAGTTTCTCGGTACCGTCATTGAGATAGAACGGTGCCTTGGTCACTTCAATCTGTGCCAGCTGCTTGATCAACATATCCGACTGTGCAAAGATCGACTTAAGCGCTTCTTGGTAGTTCGCTTTGTCTGCCTTGACCGTCACACCGTACGGCTTCAGTGTCGATTGTGCCTGCAGAACAACCGATTCGACCATAGAGACATCGTCGCTTACGTTTTGTGCATTTTGCTGTGCCGCGTAAAGCATGTCGTTCATCTGTTCGCTTTTGCTCTGTTTTGCAAGAACACTGTTTTGCAGCGCATTGAGCTCTGCTTTAGCCGCTTCAAGTTTCTGCGCATTCTCTGCGGTTACACGCTCCAGACGCTCAGTAAGCATCTTCTTCTGTGCTTTCATATAGGCAAACTCTTTTGCATAGGCACGGTCAAGTTGTGTGTCCGTCGCACCAAACAGGGTCGTTGCTAACAGTAGCACTGCCATAAGTAACTTTTTCATTATTTCACCTCCGTCACAACTAGCGCATTCGGCAATGTGAAGTAACCTGTGCGTATCTGCTTTTTAAATGCATCAAAGAGTGAAGCGATCTGATCTTTTTTCTCTTTTTCGATGACCTGCTTGTACTCCCAGTTTGCACCGTTTTTCACAACATAACCCATCTCTTCGTCGGGTGTTTTGAAATACATCATCATGGTACCGACGCGGGCTACTTCGGCAAGACGGTCCTGCCCGTTAAGCGTGATAGTCTGTTTGAAGATACCGTTCTCTTTGCTCATACGAATGGCATCACCGTAAGAGTTCCATGTCAAGACCAGCCCTTTTTGTGCTGTGATCTCATCGTTTTCAACCTGCTTCTGAATACGCTGGATATCCGCGATGCGGTCCGCTGTTTTGAACGGGATCTGCACACGGATATCTTTTTCCAGCGATGCAAGCGCGTCAAGGACCAACGGTTTCAGACCGACAGAGTTCTTGCCGGTTTCCTGGACCTCTTTTTTCACTTTAGCCATCTCGGCAGAGAGCTGTTTGATACGAAGGTCTTCTCTTGCGATCATCGCTTCAAGATCATTTTTTTGCAGGCGAAGAGATTTCATCGAGCCTTTGAAGGCATCTTTCTCATCTGCGATTGAACTGTCAAGCTGCTCCACTTCGGCACGAAGTTTCATCAGCGATTCCGCCATATTGTCGCTGTTTGCCATCAATGACGTACCAGCGATCAACAAAGACAAAGCAATATTTTGCATTTTTGTAGACATGGATTCCCCAAGTAAATTAAGATGGTGAAATAATAGATGAGAGGGGTTACGCATACGTTACTTCTATGCAACATTTTGGTTACATTGTCAATTTAAAAAGCTTCAACGCTGTAAAACAGCTTGCAAAGCCCTAAAAACAGGGTTTTTCATTGTCTCTGAATTGTTACATAGATCAGGTCATTGAGATGTTTTGCTGTAGAGATAGGACGATATCACCGCAGCCATTATGCTGTTTTTATGAAAAACATCGTGTAGCTTATGTTGATGTTCAAAGTTTCTGTTTACGAGATGATAGAGCAAGAAGAAGAGTGGTTAGGCATAACGCCTAAGCGGTAATAAAACAGGAGGATATCCCTCCCTGTTTGGAGTCGGCGTTACGGTGCCGGAGTCTCCAGTGGATCGTTTGAACCCGCTTTACCTTTCCAGATAGCCGTCTCAGTTGCACCGGCACATGTAATGTCGTCGTCAACATTCAATGTCCCTGCACCTGTATAGAGCGTATTAGTTACAAAGAAATCATACGCCGTGTTCTCACCAACCGGGTTTGTATCCGGCTTGGAGTTCAGGTCGCTGTAAGTCGTCGCATCAGTCAATGCAAGGGCCGTATCTTTGAAACAAACATCACCGTCAACGTGTTTTGCGCCAGTATCGTAAGCGTCTGTCCCTCTAAAGTGGACCTGTTCTGTATCAACTGACTTATCGCTGATAAACTTGACGTTACTCCATTTGAAACCGGCATCA
>JBFFUI010000037.1:0-22416 GCA_041571435.1 Sulfurimonadaceae bacterium
CACTGTGCTACGGTCAAATGTCTGAGCCTCCAGGAGCACGTAACCGTATCGCGCTTACTGGTCTTACAATGGCTGAGTATTTCCGTGATGAGAAGGGTCTTGATGTTCTTATGTTCATCGATAACATCTTCCGTTTTGCACAGTCTGGTTCTGAGATGTCAGCACTTCTTGGCCGTATCCCATCAGCTGTTGGTTACCAGCCGACACTTTCTCGTGAGATGGGTGCGCTTCAAGACCGTATTACATCAACAACTAAGGGTTCAATTACTTCTGTTCAAGCTGTATATGTTCCTGCGGATGACTTGACGGATCCGGCTCCGGCATCTGTTTTTGCTCACCTTGATGCAACAACAGTACTTAACCGTAAGATCGCTGAAAAAGGTATCTATCCTGCAGTTGATCCTCTTGACTCTACATCTCGCCTTCTTGATCCTGCGATCATCGGTGAAGAGCACTACAAAGTGGCTCGTGGTGTACAGCAGACACTTCAGAAGTACAAAGACCTTCAGGATATCATCGCGATTCTTGGTATGGACGAACTTTCTGAAGACGACAAATCGATCGTTGAACGTGCTCGTAAGATCGAGAAGTTCCTTTCTCAGCCATTCTTCGTTGCTGAAGTATTTACAGGTGCACCTGGTAAATATGTTAGCCTTGAAGACACAATCAAAGGTTTCAAAGGAATCCTTGAGGGTGAATATGACCATATGCCGGAATCTGCATTCTACATGGTTGGTGATATGAAAGAGGCTATCGCTAAAGCCGAGAAAAAATAGTAGCTCGGCTACTCTTTAACATAAAGGCTAACAATGGAAACTCTTAAATTAGAAGTTGTAACACCGAGCGGACTTATCTACGATGGTACTGCCCTTGAGGTTACACTACCTGGTGAAGAGGGGGAATTTGGTGTTCTTCCTCATCACGCTTCTCTCACAACACAGCTTAAAGCAGGTGTTGTCGACATAGAAAAAGAGGATAAAAGTGTCGAATCTATCGTTGTAAACTGGGGTGTTGTCCAGGTCAACGAAGAGAAAGTTGTTGTACTTGTTGACGGTGCTGTTGCAATTCGCGGCGAAAGCGAAAGCGAAATCGCCAAAGCACTTGATGATGCCAAGACACTTCTTGCAGACGTCTCTGACTCTAATCTTGCTATCGCTTCTGTATCTGCAAAGATCGAATCGGCAGCACATAAGCTAGTGTAGGCTTATGGAAAACTTTTCTGACTTTATCTCCCAAAGTCACAGTGTCACACTTATGGTGTTGGCACTTCTCTCGATCTACTTCATACTGGTAAACTGGGTCTTTTACTACCGTTTTTTCTCTCTTAACAGCTGGATAGAACGTGAAACACTCTCGCTTGAACAACTTCTTATGGGTGGTGAAAACGTAGCAACGAATGCTTACCTCTACAAGTTTTTAAGTGCCAGTTCCAAAGTAACAAGAGAGATCTTTGATCTTGGGATGTTCTCCGCAAGCAAAGAGTCTACAAAAGGGCTCTCATACCTCTCAGTTGTTGCATCAACTTCACCGTTTATCGGCCTGTTTGGTACAGTTGTCTCTATTTTGGACACCTTTGATAATATTGGCGGTGCCGGTGGCATGAACATGATCGCCGCAGGCGTCTCCGATGCGCTAATAGCCACTGCCGGCGGAATTTTTGTCGCGATCTTTGCGTACACCTATCACCAGATATTAAAGCGCCGTGCCTTTGAGCTTAACGGTCTTATCCGTATGCAACGTGATTCCGTACTTTCACAGATGGCTGAAGAGGCATAATGAACGATTTCGATTGGGAAGAATCTCCGGAACTTAACATCACGCCGCTTGTTGACGTGATGCTTGTCCTTTTGGCTATTCTCATGGTCATCGCACCAACTGTCATCTATGAAGAGATGATTAAACTGCCGCAAGGTTCTGCAACAAAACAGATCGAGAAAAAAGCGCCTGTGCATATCACTGTTGACGAAAACGGCAACGTAGCTGTCAACAAAGAGAATTTCGAGCTTGCAGGTTTTACCGATAACTTCTATCGTTATGCTGAAAAACTTGACAAAGAGGCGACGGTGCTGATCAGTGCAGACAAGACATTGGATTATGGCCTGGTCATGTCTATTCTCGGTGCGGTCAAACAAGCGGGATTTACCGAAGTCTCACTTGCTACTAACGGTTAATCGCAACACGTTACACTTTCAAAAACAGGCAGGGTAGGTAATGGTGCAAAGCAGCCAAGAAGATCGCTATTTTTACATAAGCGGCCTTATCTCTTTCAGCCTTTTTTTCGCCGTTGTCCTTCTCTTTATTCTGGTCATCCTTCACAAAAGCTCGATTGAGACCTTTGCGATGCAAAAAGACAACTACATATCGGTTTCACTTGACATGGTCGTCCCCTTACCAACAAAAAATAATGCAAAACCCGATCCGAAACCGACACCTAAAGAGGAACCCTTACCCGAACCTGAACCTGTTACGGACGAGATGGAAACGACACCCGAAACGGTCGAAACGGACGTCTCTTCTCTCTTTGACGATGTATGGACACAGAGTGCCGATACAAAAGTAGAGAAGAAAGAGGAGAAGATCGATTCGAAACGTCTGGCTGCTATAGAAAAACGGATAGAGAAGAAAGAGGCCACACAAACACATAAGGCGAGTGACACGATCAAAACCTTAGATCTGGTAAAGCCCTCTATAGAAGTGGTCGGCGGGTCAGCTTCCACGGCACCAGAGGTAAATGAATATTTGGCTAAAATACACGCACAAGTCAAAGCCAAGTTCTATCCACCGGCCAGCAGTGAAGGCGAAAGTGCCAAGGTCCGTGTGCGACTTGATGCAAATGGAAATGTCACCAGTTACCGGGTTCTAGTCTATTCCGGTGTCCCTATTTTCAACGAAGAAGTTGACAGATTGGATAGACGCCTGAAGCGGATGACATTTCCAAAAAATCCAGACGGGAAGTCGATCTCGCTGGACATTATTTTAACAGTTGAGGAGTAATAATGCGTATTATCTTTGGAGTGATCTTTTCAGCACTTATATTGTGGGGTTCGGATGCCACCATCGAGGTCAAAAAGAGTGTTGATTCGTTTCCTTCTATTGCAGTAGAAGATGCGTCTGTCGATTTCAGCGACGGTCTAAGTCAGCGTTTTTTTCGTGTCATGGTAAGTGATTTGAATGTACTGAGTATCTTCAATGTCGATCGTGACTATGTCAAAGTTGACTTTGGTGACGAGCATGTCGCTGACACGCATAAAGAGTTAGATTATGTACTTCGCTACCAGCTGGTAGATGATAACGGAGTGATGGTCGTAAATGTCAATCTTATCAACAACGACAAGGTGATGCATGAACTTAACTATCGTATCAAAAACCCAAAACAGTATGTCTTTTTAGTCCATACAATCGCAGCTGCTATCAATGATTTTATGGGTGAAGATCCGGTTGACTGGATGAAAGAGAAAGTAATCATATCCAGATCGACAAGCCCGCGTACTTCAGAGATCCTGATCACCGACTATACCTTGAGCTATCAGTTCTCGATCAAGCGCACCGGTCTGAACGTCTTTCCTAAATGGACAGACGAGAGTAAACAATATTTTTACTACACAAGCCTGACCAGTGGAACGCCTGAACTGCGCAAACACGGTGTATATGATAAAAGTGATGTCTCTATACTATCATCAGACGGTATGCTGGTCTGTTCGGATGTTAGTGAGGATGGTAAAAAACTGCTGCTTACAATGGCACCGAAAGGACAGCCGGATATTTATGAATATGACACCTCTTCCAAAAAGCTGACGCGGATCACCAAATACAGCGGCATCGATGTTAATGCACAATACATGGCAGATGGCAGAATCGCTTTTATCTCAAATCGCCTGGGTTATCCGAATGTTTTCTCTAAACAGATCGCTTCTCAAGCAACCGAGCAGATGGTCTATGTCGGAAAAAGCAATTCCTCATGTACGGCGCATGACAACTACATCATCTATAAAGCACGTGAAAGTTCAAACGCATTTTCGAACAACACCTTTAATCTGCATCTGATTTCGACTAAAACAGACTTCATCCGTCGATTGACGGTAACCGGTATTAATGAACACCCTCTCTTCTCGCGAGACGGCGGTACGGTACTATTTGTTAAAAAATACAAAAACCAGAGCTCCATCGGTGTGATTCGCCTTAACCAGAACAAAAATTATCTTTTCCCGCTTACAGGCGGTCCTATACAGTCGATCGACTGGTAATCCTTCCATAGTTGGGAAGTAATATGACCTCTTTGGTCCCTTGAAATAGGGGCCTTTTTCTCTTTTTCACCTAATGTCAGATTTTAAAAACTTTTCCACGATCAAGTTTACTCTTTGTTGCATATTCTTCATTATAATTCTGAAAATTGATACGATTAGCTTCTCTTTATAAAAAAAAAGCTAAAATCGCCTATCAAACTATCCGAAGGAATAAAATGAAAGCTTTACTTTACGCAAGTACGATTACTGCGATGTTAGTATTTACAGGGTGTGGCGGTACTGAACCGACAGTCGATGATTCGGCAGCAAATGCTAACCAGGAAGAGATTAATATTGTTGACGAAGGCAGTGCAGCAGATACACAAGCAGGTATTAAGTCGACTGATCTCGATGCAGGAGCATTGACACTAGAGAGTATTGAAGCAAAAATGTCGCCTATCTATTTTGGATTTGACAAATACAAATTGGCGGATGAAGATATTGATACACTACGTCAAAACGTGAAACTTGTTAAAAGTGATACTGAAGCTATGAACATCGCAAGTAACTATTCACTTAAACTTGAAGGTAATTGTGATGAGTGGGGCTCAGACGAATATAACTTCGCACTTGGTCTTAAGCGTGCTAACGCGGTTAAAGATGAGCTGATCAATGACGGTATTGCTGCCGAGCGTATCAACTTGGTAAGTTATGGTTCAAGTAATCCTGTCTGTACTGAAAAAACACAAGAGTGCTGGTCTAAAAACCGTCGTGTCGACTTCAAACTTCTACCATAGATTGTAAATGCGTATCGCACTATCTCTTTCCCTTTTTTTTCTTTCTTTCACCCTTTTAGCCGATGAACCATCGGCATTTGGTGCAGGTGACCTTGACAGCGACAACCCGTATGGGCTTACTGCAGCTGAAAAGAAGATTCTTCAGAACAACAAGTCGTTAAAGCAGAACAATCGCAAACTCAACTCCCAAAAAAGTGAGATTGAGTCTCTTCGAGAGCGTATTGACGGGCTTCAGTCTGTTCTGGAATCGATTGCGATGAAATCGCAGAAAAACAAAGTTGCGCTAGGTGATATTACCAAAACACGCGAAAATGAAGGTGCCAATACCCAAGAGCGCCTACTGGCACTTGAAACGCGGATCGCAACCAACAATGAAAATATTGTCCAACTTAAAACGGCGATCGAAGAGTTGGGCAAGCTTATTGATGAACAGAGTGTGACAAAAGAAGAGCATAATGCACTGGTAGAAGATGTCAATGCCTTTAAGCTACTGGTTGCAAATGAACTGAAAAAGAAGGCTAAACAGAGCAGTTCAACAGTTAGTAGCGGTGATCTTGCCACACAGGCAAAGAGACATTATGACAAGAAGAACTATTCAAAAGCTCTAAACGATTACAAAGAACTGGTGAACCGCAAATATAAACCTGCCTACAGCCACTATATGATTGCGCAATGCTACTTTGCACTGAATGACTACGGTCCGGCTATCGCGCACTATAAAGAGAGCGCATCCCGCTATAAGAAAGCATCGTACATGCCGACGTTGATGTTACGTACTGCTTATTCAATGGAAAAAACGGGAGACGTTATAAATGCGAAAAAGTTTTATAATGCTGTTATCGCCAAATACCCGGGTTCCAGTGAAGCTCAAAAAGCAGAAAGTTACCTGTCAAAGCTGTAATGCAGTGTATCACGCATTGAATACAGCTTAACACTGGATTCCTGCACAGGCTTTCTATTTTCATTCTTCTTATTTCCTCTTCGCTAACTGATTTTTTGCCAATTCAAAGACAAATAAATTGCACTTTTCATCTATTTCAACTGACTATTGATGCTACAGGACAGGCTACTGATTAATTTTCAGCCAATCCATAGATTAATCTGCTAAAATCGCGGTTAAATTATCAAAAAGCCAAATTGGCCAAAAGAGGAATTAAAATGTCAATTTCAGAAAATCAAGTTGTTTCTATTGAATACGAAGTAAAAGACGGAGCAACGATCGTTGACTCAAATGTAGGTGGTGCTCCACTGGTATTTATCTACGGAAAAGGTCAGATCATTCCAGGTCTTGAAGCTGGAATTGCTAACATGTCTATTGGTGATAAGGGCGATGTTCTTGTTAAACCTGAAGATGCATACGGTGAATACAACGCTGAAGCAACACAATCGGTACCAAAAGAGCAATTTGCCGGTATCGAGCTTGAAGTAGGACAAACACTATACGGTCAAGGTGAAGATGGCGGTACTGTTCAGGTCACTGTTAAAGAGATCGGTGAAGAGGAAGTCACAGTTGACTTTAACCACCCACTTGCGGGTAAAGAATTGATGTTCACTGTTACAATCAACAACGTGCGCGACGCTTCAGCTGACGAAATCCTTTCCGGTGTTCCAGCTGAAAATGCTCCTGCTAAAGGTGAGTCATGTGGCTCAGGCTGTGGCTGTCACTAGTTTTTTAGGGACATCGCGTGCTTCTGCAGAAGCATTTAAAACTGCGAATCTATTAAAAACACTCAACGTAAATGCACTTATTTACGGTGAACATGGAACGGGTAAGCTGACACTTGCTCGTTACATTCTTCCTAATGCCCCGATATTCAGCACAGAAAATTTTGATGAACTTTTAGAGGCGATCAACAGTAACAAAGAGATTATTATTACTCATATTGAAGAGGCACCTAATCTCAAACGCCTTATCGATGCGATCGCTGCATCAAACGTACGTGTGCTTGTTACAAGCAGGGATACTGCTCTAAATGAGCTGATGGAGGAGAACTTTAGTGTTCGTATTCATATCCCGCCATTGCGTGAGCGCTTGGAAGACATTGAGCCATTGATGGAACTTTTCATAGATGAAGCAAATGCCATCTTTGGTGAGGATAAGCCGTTTGAGATGCCGACATATGAGTTTGATCTTAGTAAAAATGCCATCTCGCTTCGCAGACAGCTTTTTTTACACTACCAGTTCAGCAACATCAGCGAAAACAATCTGATCGGGATAATAGAGCAGTATTTGAGTGATAAACTCGGCTCACAAAATGATTATCGAAAGTTTCTGCATCTGTATGAGGTACCGTTGATCCGTGTCGGGTTAAAACAGTTCAAGTCTCAACTTCAGCTCTCTGACAAGCTGGGACTTAACAGGAACACTCTTCGCAAGAAGATAGCCGAAAACAGCCAATATGGTCTGGAATAACAAAGATAAATAAAAGGAAAATTTATGAGTAAAAGAGTTGCGATGATCTTCCCTGGCCAGGGAAGTCAGACAATCGGGATGGGTAAGTCTTTTTATGAGAACTCTGATCTTGCAAAAGAGATGTTTGACAAGGCAGGTGCACGTATTGGTGTAGATTTTAAAGCACTTCTTTTTGAAGAGAATGAGCAGATCAACCAAACGGCGTACACGCAACCCGCTATTTTACTTGTGAGCATTATTGCCTATAAACTGTTCCAGCAAAAACTTGATCTCAAGCCGACGCTTCTGCTTGGTCACTCGCTCGGTGAGATCTCTGCTCTTTGCGCTGCAGGTGCCATTGATTACCTTGATGCTGTTGAACTCGTACACCAGCGTGGTACCTTGATGCAGGCAGCATGCGAGGGAATCGAAGCCGGTATGATGGCTATTGTCGGTCTTGACGATGCATCGATAGAGCAGATCTGTCTCGATGCCCGTAACAAAGAGAACAAAAAGATCTGGCCGGCGAACTACAATCAGGACGGGCAACTGGTTATTGCCGGTCTTAAACCGGACCTTGCAAGCATGGAAGACGCATTCAAAGAGGCCGGTGCAAAACGTGCACTGCTGTTGAACATGTCTGTCGCCAGTCACTGCCCGCTTCTGGCACCTGCACAGGCACCGCTGAAAGCAGAGCTTGAGCGTATGCTGCATGATCCGTTTGTCGCACCGGTCATTTCCAATGTCACGGCTAAACCATATGAAACAAAACAGCAGGCGCTCGAACTGGTAACAGAACAGTTGGTCAAACCTGTTCTTTACAAGCAGTCGATTGTTGCGATCAAAGAGGATGTCGATATGGCGATCGAGTTTGGTAACGGTTCTGTTCTCAAAGGGATGAACCGCCGTATCAACAAAGATATGCCGACATTGAATGTGAGTGATATGGACTCACTGCAAAAGGTCCTTGAAGAGCTTTCATGAGCCGGTTTCCTAAGGGCCTGACCCTTGTCCAGAATGCACCTCGATTAAACCGAAGTAATCTGGATGAGGCTCTGTCATATATCGAGCGTGCATCCGAACTCTCCGATGTTATTATTTTTCCCGAACTCTCTCTTAATGGTTATATGCTGCAGGATAAGCTGCATGAAGATGCATGGTCATTAGATGAATTGAGTGTCCTGAAAGAGGCAAGTCTAAATATCGACATTGTCATCGGTGCTGCGCTGAAAGAGGTGAACGGGTTTTATAATGCCGCGCTCTACTTTTCGCAGGGGACAATGGTCCATGCCCATCATAAAGTACACCTGCCTAACTACGGGATGTTTGAAGAAGCACGCTACTTTAGACCGGGAAACCAGATCAAAAGTTTCGGGACGCGATTTGGCCGTGCTGCGATGCTGGTCTGTGAGGATCTCTGGGAGGTGAACCTTATGGAAGATCTTGAAGACGAACATCCTGAGATCATCTATGTTCTTGCAGCATCACCGGCACGTGGTTTCAATGACAAAGGTCTTGAGATTGAAGCAACCTGGCAGAAACTGCTGGCAAAAGCTGCACAAGATATGCAGGCCGAAGTGGTCTTTGTCAACCGTGTCGGGTTTGAAGACGGTCTGGGTTTCTGGGGCGGCAGCCGCCTCTTGAACACAAAAGGCGAGATCACGGTTGAACTGCCAAAATTTGATAATATAATAGAAGTGATATAGAAGGAACTGCATTGAAAATAGGAATTATGGGTGCAATGCCCGAAGAGATCGCACCTATCCTCGAAAAAGTGGGTAAGTATACGAGTACGGATATTGCTGACAATACCTATTATGAGGCGAACTATAAGGGTGTTGACCTTGTGATCGCCTACTCGAAAATAGGCAAGGTTTTTTCAACACTGACGGCAAGTACGATGATCCACCATTTCGGCGTTGAGAAGATGCTCTTTTCCGGTGTGGCCGGTGGGATTAACCCGGCACTTAAGATCGGTGACCTGATTGCTGCAAGCTCGTTGTGTCAGCATGACCTGGATATAACCGCCTTTGGTCACCCGCACGGTTTTGTACCGGGCGGTTCGCAGTTTGTCGAAACGGACAAGGCCTTGCGAAAACTTGCCGTTGAAGTGGCCGGTGAGATGGATGTCGCTCTGCAAGAGGGTGTGATAGCCACCGGTGATCAGTTCGTTCACGATCCTGAACGTAAAGCCTTCATTGAGCGTACGTTCAAGGCGGACGCTTTGGAGATGGAAGGTGCTTCGGTAGCCGTTGTCTGTCACTCCCTGAATGTCCCTGTCTTTATCTTGCGTGCCATCAGTGACACGGCGGATACGGACGCGAGTTTTAATTTCGATGCATTTATGGAGAGTTCGGCAAAGATCAGCGCCGATTTTATTATGAAAATGGTTGATAGACTTGAGAGATAAAACACCCTCTATCGTCCCTTCTAAAAAAATCATGAAGCAGTTGGGGAAGACCAACGGTGCCTTTGAACTGATAGAAGAGGGGGATAGGATACTTGTCGGGCTGAGTGGCGGTAAAGACTCTTTGACGTTGATCCATGCGCTCAAAGAGCAGCAGCGTCGCGCTCCTTTTGACTTTGAGTTTATTGCGGTGACGGTCGGCTATGGGATGGGCGAGAACTTTGACTATTTGGCCAAGCACTGTAAAGAGTATGGCATCCGCTATGAGATCCATGACACAAAGATCTATGAGACGGCCCAGGAGAAGATCCGTAAAAACTCCTCATTCTGCTCTTTCTTCTCACGCATGCGACGCGGATCGCTCTACTCGGCAGCAGAGAAGTTCGGCTGCAACAAAGTTGCCTTGGGACATCACCTCGACGATGCGGTCGAGAGCTTTTTTATGAACCTTATCTATAATGGACAGATGCGGGCGTTGTCACCGAAATACAGAGCCGGGAACGGACTGATCGTCATCCGTCCGCTGATCCAGATGCGTGAGCGTCAACTTCGTGCTTTTGCTGAAGATAACGGTCTTGAAGCGATTGGCGATGAGGCCTGCCCTAGTATGCGTTTTGACGTGAAGATGCCCTATGCCCGAGCTGAGATGAAAGAGATGTTAAAAGGGATGGAAGAGAAATACCCCGACATCTTTACCTCGGTCAACGCCGCATTTTCAAATATTTCCGATGAAAGCTTTTTTGATCCGGAACGTTTTTCACTGTAAGATCGTACGCAGGCACTAGATACCGATGAAACTGAGCTGACCTTCGGTGACTTTGAACTCTACGATAGGTGTGAAGTTCGGGTCCGTAAGTTTTGAACGCATCGCCTGCGCATCACTGTTTTCAACCTCAAGGGTCACCTTCTTTTGATAATAAGGCACCCCTTTTTCATCATGGTTTTGTGAAATAAGGTCAAAGGTCAGCTCCCTTTTTTCTGCATTGTAGGCAACATTTCGGATCAACGGCGAGCCATATTTTACAAAGAGTGCCATCTGCAAAGCATCTAATGCACGTTGATTTAGCGATGGCTTTTCCTCAATGAGTACCAGAGAGATCTCACGGCTCATCTCTTGGTCAAAAAGCGCCGATGCTAGTTCTTGGAGGGAGAGCTTCTCCGGATAGTGCAGTTGCTGCAGGCACATTGTATATGTCTTTCCATATTTTTTGTACCAGCTGTTCGCACCGCTGCCAAGATTGACGTATTTGGCATAACTTTCATGCTCACTGTCCGTCGTTGATGTCCAGTAGATATTAGGGGCCACAATGAGCGGTTTATTACGGTAGAGCTGCAGCAGTTCTGTGTCAGTCGGCAGCATGAAATCGCTGCTGTGATAGCCGTAGGTGGTGATATCGAGATTACGGCAGTACTCTGTTGCCGCCTGCCAGTTCATCTTTTCTGCTTCGTCCTCCGCGTAATACCAGATACGGTCTCCTGTGGAGAAAAGATGCTCTTCTTTCAGCCACGATATCGTACCGTTGGCTTTTGAGATAGATATCTTGAGCTGTATGTTCAATGTTATGTCATTGTCGACAGTGATCCACTTTTCATAGGTTTTGTAACCGGGTTGTGTAATCTGGATATGATATTGTCCAGGTGAAAGCCACATGCCGTCACTGTATTTTGGCTTTATATTCAAAATCCTGATGGTTGCAGAAGGTTGCGTATTGATGGTCAGTCTGAAGGTGCTTCGCTGCTCTTCAAGGTTGGAGAGAGGGATCTTGCCTTCTTGGGTTATGGCGAGATCACCATCTATGGAGAGAACCGATACAGATTGCCCCTGTTTAAAAGGCGGGGCGTCTTTTTTGACATACATTGTCACTGGAAACACTATCTCTTTGACTTGCTCTATCTCTTTAGGTTGTTTGGTACAACCTGTAAACAAAAGCGAAGTGGAGAGTACCGAGAACATTACAACGGTGATGATATTTACCAAATGTCTCAAACTGATACTCCTCTTTTTGAACGTGAACCTTTTACGGATATTCATGACATATTGTAAATCAGTGCACCTCTTAAACCCCTGAATATAACCTAAAACAGTCATTTGTGAACACTATATAAAGTCAAAAATGGTAGGATATAAAAAATAAAAAGGTTACTGGAGACTTTGCGTTCTGGTACTTTTGTGTTTTAGATACCGCTTATCTAGAAAAAGGGAACCGTGCAAACCAATATGTACAAAAAACTATTTCACTATTATAATAATCTTTCCATCGCCAAAAAACTGCGTTTCATGGGTGTTTCAACGGTGGCGTTGGTCGGGTCCATCTCCATCTTTTTTATACTTATCTATCAATATAACAATGAAAAATTGCTGCTTGAAAATCATGTTAACACGCTGACTATGGTCGTTGCCGACAATATCGCACCGGCCGTTTTGTTTGATGACACGGAGCAGATCCGCAAGATCCTCTTTTCACTTCGACATAAAGACGAGGTCCATCACGCTTATGTATTGGGAAAAGAGTCCAATGTCCTTGGCAGTTATCATATTGCCGGAGAACAGAAAATCGACAAAGAGATGTTAGAGCATCTTAGGCGAGATGGACGTCAGCAGTGGCGAGGAATGCAGCTATATACCCTTGTTCCTATTGTGGCTGATGAGATGCAGGTAGGATCGATTGTCATTGTTGCCTCGATCTATGCCTTTATTTATCAGATGCTTTTTGAGATTCTTGTCTTGGCCCTTATTGTCATTGCCTCTATTCTTGTGACCTACAAATACCGGGCACTTCTACGAGACTCTATCCTGCATCCTATTGCTCAGCTAAACACGTTGACCAGCAAGATCATTGAGACAAAAAACCTTAATAACAAGATCCCGGTCTACAGTCAAGATGAAATAGGTGAGTTGGCAAAGAACTTCAACAGTATGTTGGACGATCTCGATAAGACGCATACCGAGTTGAACCGTCAGAAAGATTCTCTGGCCTACAAAGCGCATCATGATGCACTAACGGGCCTGCCGAACAGAGCCCTCTTCAATGACCGTCTGGAACAGGCGATTAGCAAGGCTAAACGCCATCATGAAGAGATCGCGCTCTTTTTTATCGACCTTGATCATTTCAAAGAGATCAATGATACCCTGGGGCATGAGGTCGGTGATGAAGTTCTGAAGTTTTTTGCGAAACGGCTTAATGCCAGCGTCAGGACAGAAGATACGATCGCACGTTTAGGCGGCGATGAGTTCATGGTGATCATGGAGAACCTTCATACCCAGGAAGCGATCTCCGTCGTCGCAAATAAGATCGTCTCTATTGTCAAAGAGCCTATTATCCTGGGCGAACAGACACTGTATCTTGGAACAAGTATCGGTATCAGTGTCTATCCTCAAAACGGCGAGACGTCCGAACAACTCATTAAAAGTGCCGATACTGCGATGTACAAGGCTAAAGAGGAAGGTCGTGACAATTATCAGTTCTATACGCCGCAGATGAAAGAGCTTGCACTCAAACGTATGGCAGACGAGACGGCCTTGCGCAGCGCTGTTGAAAACGAGGAACTTACACTCTCTTATCAGCCGCAGGTCGATGTCGATCACGATATTGTCTCCGGTTATGCAGTCGATGTTAAATGGCAGCATCCTGATAACGGGCTTATCGACTTCAGTGATTTTAAACAGCTGGCAAGGGACATGGGCGTCTTTATCAAGATAGAGCAGTGGATGTTGAAAGCAGCTATTGCGCAGACAGGGTTATGGAGAGCGAAAGGGATGGAAAATAGACGGATCATCCTCAACCTCTCTATGAAGACGGTCCTGGACAAAGCGTTTACGGCTACACTGAAGAACTTGATAGAGAGCCACGGTGTTCATGCGCAGGAGATTGAGATCACGGTATCTGAAAGTGAACTCATCAATGAGCAAAAACGTTCCCTCAAAGCACTACAGACATTGGCGGAGATGGACTTTAGACTGACGATTAGTGATTTTGGAGTCTCAGATACATCACTGCTCTACCTTAGCCGCTTGCCGGTGCACAATGTCAAGATCGCACGTGCGTTGATCACAGATATGGCAGACAATAGTGTGGCAATCACGGCAGTAAGTGCTTTAATCAGCAGTATGGGATTGCAGCTCCATGCTGACGGTGTTGAAAGTGATCAGGAGAAAGAACGTTTGAAAGAACAGGGCTATGTGATGATGCAAGGTCCGTTCTTTGGTACGGCGGTTTCTGCTGATGAGATCAATGTAAAATAGGCAGTTTGAAAATACTCTTCAGTATCAACTTAAATACCCGAGTTGCTTTTTATCTCTAAAGATTGTGTCTGCCAGTTTAGGTATAATTATATTGAATTTTATTTATAAGGTACATAATGAGTATTAATGTGACTCCCGACAAAGAACTATTGGAAAATTCAGAGATGATCATCGTAGACATCCGCACAGAAGGTGAATGGATGGAGACCGGTATTGTCCCGGGTAGTAAGACTATCACTTTTTTTGATGAGCGCGGCGGCTATGACGCAGAGGGCTTTTTAAAGCAGATGGATGAGCTCGGTGGTAAAGATGTCGAGATAGGTTTGATCTGCCGTACAGGCTCCCGTACGGCACAGGTAGCCGGTTTTATGAAACAGCAGGGTTATAATGTAAAAAACCTTGTCGGCGGGGTTATGAAGTTGGCTAGAGAGGGGTACCAGCTCGTCCCATACCAGCGGTCATAGAGGTCGTTTCTACTCTGTAGAGTGCGTTTCAATATGACCTTGTTCATATTGTTCCAGCGGTGGCATCTGTGTTTCATCTTCCATTTCGACAGGTTCGGTTCTGTTTTCGCAACCGCTTAAAAGCAGAAGTAGAAACAGACTACTTACGACGTTTTTCATAATCATCTTTTAACCTTTGGTAAAGAGCGATGATCCGCTCTTGATATATTCTGCTCTCTTCATCTTCACAACACGTCATGATCTTTTCATACTCTTCTATGGTGATCTTGTCTGCATAACGGGGATAATCTTTCAGATCCATCATAAGATGCTCGATCAGTTCGTCAATCGCCAGTCCGTTGTCTTCGACGATCTTTTCAAGGTACTCCTCTACGGTGAGGCGGAGTGTGTTAGCCCTGTTTTCATCGTTATAGATAGCCAATCCGGCCTTTTCGACAATGTCAAGTTCGCACTCTCCAAATTGTTCATTGGCTGCGATCAATGCGGCATAAAGTTTGGCTCTGAACTCAAGCGAGTTATGGTGATATAACAGAAGTTCGCGAAAGGCACGAAAAAGATAGTGTTTGAGGTTGAATGCCATTGTCTGCCTATTACAATAATATCTGTTATTATACTGCAAAGGAAATTAGCATTGAAACAAATATCATTTTTTATCGGCATATTACTACTTATAGCAGGCTGCAGTTCAAAAGAGAGAACCGTTATAACACATAAGGTGCCGACAACATGCGACTATTATTCACTGCAATCTGCCCAGTGTCTGGACAAGAAGGGCTTTATTGATCGTGTCGAACCCTATGCGGTCATTTTTGTGGGCGATCATCACCACAGTGCCAATGCGCATAAGGTGATGACAGAGTTGGTCAACGGGCTCTCCGGGCGCGGATACCGAATCGCCTTGGCAAACGAGTGGTTCACGCCGAAGGACAACACTCTTTTACAGCAGTATGTAGACGGAGAACTCGACAGCAACGGCTCAAAAGCACTCAACTGGAAAAAGAAAGTCGGCTACGACTTCAACCTCTCGGAACCCATCTACAGCGCGGTCATAGCCAATGGCGGAAAGCTGTACGGTATCAATATGGAGAAGTCGTTTAAACAGATGGTATCTGAGCAAAATACAACGGCGATGAGTGACGATCAGAGAGCGTTTTACGACAGTCTTGACCTCAATGTCACGGCGCATCAACAGCTTCTGGCACCTTTTTTTAACCACTGCCATAAAATAAAGAATGGTGAATCTGTGCAGGAGTGCAGCGAACGGATGTACCGAGTTCAGGTTGCATGGGACAGCATGATGGGCAGAGAGAGCGCAAAGCTCGCAGAGAAGCTCAAAGAGAACGAAAAACTGATCGTATTTGTGGGTGCAATGCATCTGGAAAGTGCGCTTGGTGCCAACTTGCGTTTTTCAAGGTTCTCCAATGAACCCTTTGTCACGATACAGCCGGTCAATAAAGATGTGAAGCTGCAAAAAGAGCTCACGGTTGATGTCGGCAGCAGTGACCTGATCTACCTCTACAGCGATTAGTGGGACACCTTTTCGAGTTCCATATCATTTTTAAAAGCCTCTTTATAATAGGCGATAACTGCGATCAGACCGGCAGCATAGACAAAGATAGAGAGTAAAATGACACCCATGACCACCTGGGTGAACATCTCCTTGTAGACAAAGCTGTCAGGCAGCTGATGCACCATGATGATAGAGAGTCCCCCTTTTATCCCGGAGAACGTCAAGATAGCCCACCACCTGTAGTTGACATTGGTCATTCGCCCGCTTGTCCGTGTAATTAGCGAGAACTTTAACATCATTATAGCCCTGATAATCGTGGTGACCAAAAAGAGCAGGATGATCTCATAGGCGTAGCTGAAAAGCTTGTCGATCTCTATCAATTCGGCCAGGCTCACAAAGAGCAGGGCGTTGGCAAAGAGGGCAAAAAAAGCGATGGATTGTTTGTTGGCATCGATGCGTGCCTGCGTCGTGATCAGACGTTCACGAGAGCTGAGTCTCTCTCGCTTTTCATCCGTGATGAGCTCCTCATCCTCGCTGAACTGTTTCATGCTTTTGTTGATGAAGTATTTAAGGGTCATGATAGCGGTAATAAGCGCCAAGATACCGGAGACATGGATAGCGTGAAGTTCGGCGATCACAAAGGCCGTATAGCCTGTGAGCAGGATGATAATGAACTCATCGACAACGGTGTGGAGCAGCCCCAGGACAATTTTCGCGACATAGCCCACAACGACGCCGACAGCAAGGGAGCCGAGAAGTACTTTAACCAGTATAAATGAAACGTCGCTTGCCGTGATCTCGGCGCCGCTCATAAGCGGAAGGCCGATAAACAAAAAGGCGATCATGGCCGTGGCATCATTGAAAAGCGATTCCCCCTCCGTCAAAACTTTAAGCGAGTGGGGCAGTTCAAACTGCGAGAAGATGGAGCTGACACTGACGGCATCCGTTGCGAGTACCATCGCAAAAAGAGAGATCAGCATGCCGATGGTGAAGGTGTATTCGCTCGGTGATGCGAAGTTAAGCACAATACCGGCAATGATAGAGAGAACAACAGCGACAAAGGAGAGATAGAAGATAGCCAGGCCATGTTTTTTCAGGTCGGTGAGTTTGAAGTTCATCGCATCCGGTAACAGTATCAGTGGCAGAAGCAACAACAGGATCTCATCAAAGTTTTCATTGGCCGAAAGATTGATCATCTCCGGAAAAAAGGAGTAGACGATGAGGGTGAGTGACATAATACCGATAGGCAACGGGAGGGAGAGTTGGCGCTGTAAAATTCGAGAGAGCAGCAAAACGGTTAAAATGGATATGAGAACAATACTCATTGATTTCCTTTGTTTAGGCGGTTAGAAGGGGTGATTATACACTACTTTTTTCCAGCAGTGCAAACGCTTTATGGTCGGCACCGCTCAAAGCCAACTCTTTGATCTGCTCTCTGGTGTACCACTCAACATCCTCCTCGACTGTTGCGAGAGAGTGATAGACTTTGGCATGCAGGTGAAAATGGGAGTATTGGTGCCTTATCTCGCCTATAGTTGCCATCGGCTGTGCTTCATCATGCTCCAAAAATCCCCAAAGACCGTGTAAAAAGCGTGTCTCTCTCTGACGCAGGGCATAGCGGTTCCTGTGCTCATGTATCACGATGTGTTTATGACGTACAGGGACCTGTTTTTTCACCTTTTTTTCCGGGTAGAGGAGCGGATCATCACGTCTGGCTCTGCAGACGCTGTTAAACGGACAGATCTCGCAATCTGCCCGTTTTGCCAGACAGACCAGCGAACCGACATCCATCATCGCCTGGTTGTACGCAAAGGGGTGTTCTTCATCAAAGAGGCGGTACGCAAGCTCCCATAAGGCTTTGTCGTTCGCTTTTTTGACACCGAAGACCCTGTAAAGAATTCGCTTGACGTTGGCATCCATGATGGGCACGGGGGTGTGGTAGGCGAAAGCAGCCACGGCGTGGGCGGTACTTTGACCGATTCCGGGAAGGGCGACCAGCTCGGTGACACTTTGCGGCAGTGCGTTTCGGCAGAGCTGCGCCGTCTTGTGAAGATTTCGGGCTCGGGTGTAGTAGCCGAGCCCTTCCCACTGTTTCAGGACATCGTCTTCATGGGCTTCTGCCAGTGCTTGAAGGGTGGGGAACCGCTCCAGAAACGGAAAGTAGAAGCGTTCGAGCACGGTCTTGACCTGTGTCTGTTGGAGCATGATCTCACTGACCCAGATCGCATAGGCATCACTGCTTTGACGCCATGGAAGATCATGGCGGCCGTTTTGTTCGTACCATGCAAAGAGTCGTTGGTGCGCCTCTTTAAACATCAGCTTTTTTCTCGGGTTTGGTGATAAGGTAACCGCCGATCAGGATCGGGATAATGCCGAATACCTGACGCACTTCGGGAACCTCATTGAGCACAAAATAGGCGAAGATCAGGGTAAAAAGCGGTGCGATTGCCAGCATCGCACTCATCTTGGTGATCGAGATGCGGTGGAGCGCTTCGATCCATAAGACCTTTGCGACGACAAAGACCAAAAGAGCGATCACCATGAGATACGGGAGTGCCTTGAGCAGGTTCTCAACGCTCGGCATCGGTTCAGCAATGTAGGCGAGCGCAAAGATCAGAGGGAGTCCAATGATATTTCTGAAGGCCAGGATACTTTCAGAGCTGACATAGCTGCGGGCCCGCTTCTGATAGAGGTTGGCCAGGGGTGCGATCGCTGCTGCGAGCAGCACAATAAGATCGCCTTTGTTGAGACTGAGATCATCGGGGATAAGAATAGTAAAGGCTCCGATGCTCATCATCACCGCACCGAACGTATGTGTCGGGCTGAGTCTGTCACGGCCAAAGAGATTAAAATAGAGATAGGCGAAAAGCAGCTGAAGAAAGATGATGACCGCCAGGTTGCCTGCTGTCGTGTAACGCAGACCTATAAATAGAAGAACGAAAAGAAGGTTGATATAGAAGGTGGTCCACAGCAGGTCTTTAAGCGCATCTCTTTGAAAAAGCTCAGCGGTTTTTTTCTGGTAGATGACCAGTCCTACAAAGACGACAGTCGCGATAAGGACGGTGAATGCGTAACTGTAGATCGCCCCGATCAGGGCAATACTGAAAAGTGACAAAATAGGAAACCAGCTCTCCAAGACCGAGAGCAGTAACATATAGATCTCGCCTTTTCGCTCTTCTCGCATCGTCATCTCTTTTTTGGTTGGATTCTAGCATAACTAAGAGAAATAGGGTATATCCCAAAGAGGTGGACTGAGAGATTAATGCCCGTAATCGTTGCGTAAGAGAAATGAGATGATATTGTAATTTATTATAGTAATCGGCAAACTAATCTATTTTTTTAAATTAGAATAAATTATATTAGCCGTATACTGATTTCATAAAGGCTACGGAGAAACTCTCCTTAGTTGAAAGACTCCGTAAGATCTTCGCAACGTAAGTTGAAAAGATTCCCGCCAGCTCAAATAAAGGCCTGTCTCTTTTCCAAAATATAGTACTTATAATCAAAGGATTTCCTATGAAAGTGCATACAGAAAATGACTGGTTACAACGATTTGTAAACTGGTTTAAAGGAACAGCTCTCGTCGCTGCAATATTGTTTAGTGGGACAGCATTGCAAGCAAACGTAGGCTTTACATTGGAAGGGTGTCGCGCGAGTGACACAATGAACTACCATCAAGTTACGCTGCAAGCGGGAGATGGTAGTTGGGTGCCCACATATATATGTGATGATAAAGCATATACAACGGGTAATTTAAAAGGTTGGGCAGAGCTGGACTATGTGCCTCACCGCGTAACTGTAGAAAATAAAGGTTCAACTCCTGAAACCTTTACCTTTACCGTCGGTGGTGACTTCCTTCAGACAGAAGGCGGCGATCTTCGCGGATGGGATGACATTACCGTTCTAGTCCTTGACCCTGATCTTTCGGATCAGGCTTGTTTCGATATTCAATCACAGAGTACTCAGGCATTGCTGATCACACCAGATAATGAAGGTGCCGGTGGTGTTTTTACCACGATCTATCGTCAAGTCAATGTTGTCGGCTTACCCGCCGGTGCACGATGTGTGGCACACTATAATGCCCGACTCGCTTTGGGCTCTCACCTCTATCCGGGCTCATCCCTTCAATCAAACTTATGGAATGAAAACCTGGAATCCGGTGGTATTGGTGAAAAACGTGTGCAACTTCCAGATGTCCTGGCACAAGACTTCTCCAAAAACATGCAGGCATTGCAAGGTGGTGGATATGATTGGACAATCACCAAATCAACACCAAACAGCACTGTAGACTTCGGGGATACCTGTGCACCAGGTGCGGTCTTGTCTAAACCTGTCAGCATTACGGTTGAATGGGAAAGAGGACCATTAACGCCTTCTGGAACAGTCAATGTCACAACGATCATCTCAGGCAGTAATACGGCGAAACGCGATCTCAATGTTTCTATCGCTGATACCATCTACAGTGGCATGACACCTTTGAGCGTCCTGCCTGATCCTCAGACATCAACATGTGGAGACCATATATTGACGGCTGGATATGCAGGTGAGATCTGTAGGAATACGTACGAATTGACTACAGCACAAGCGGTTGATCTTAACGACAAAGCTGTTTTGACCTACAACATCTACTATGACCCAGTAATTTTGGCGGAAGGACCGGTTTATACAAAAAATGCCGAGGCATCTGCTGTAGTAGAGTCTTCTGGTGAAAACACTAATCCGACTGCTGTGATCACAGACCACGAATGGATCACCTCTTTAGGTAATATATTCAGTTATTCTGTTGCTTCACCTACCAGCGGTTCTTTGGATGCTCCTTATGTAGCAGATACAGTAACACAAGGTGATGTTAATTGGACATCAACGACACAAAGCGGCAGTGGTTCGGTTACACTTAATAAAATGATCTCGCTTAACGGGCCTGCAGTAAGTGGTCCGAATGACAAGTTGCAAGACCATGCTTATCTGAATGGAGCTGATGGTCTTCAACGTGATTACGGGCCTTTGGCAATCGATCTGAGTGCTGACGCAACCGTTACGTTGACGATTACGAAAACCATACCGGACATTTTGCAAGGTGCGGAAGAAGTGACGTTTACGTTTACTGTTTCTAAATCAGGCTATTCGGAAGATGTGAATGTGACCTTTGCTGCCGGTGATGAACTGTCTAAAGATATTGTCGTTTCAGATCTGGAGCCAGGTACCTACTCTGTAGTAGAACATAGTGTACCTGGTTTTGCCCCAGAGGGTGGTGCAACCAAAGAAAATATAGATCTTACACTTCCTACCTGTTCTACATCGGTTGTCTTTGACAATGACCTGACCGTTGATCAACATGTCCGTGTCGTAAAAGTAACAGTTCCGGTAACTGTAGATGGTCAAAATGCTGACGGGGACTGGAATATGACGCTCTACAAAGTTGTCGGCGGTAATGAGATCTTTGTGTCGACTTTACTTACAACAGCCGGTGGGGGAACAGATGAATTTACCATTCCTGGTAATTATCTTGATGAAGGTAACTACACCATCAAAGAGACGATGAAAGCCGGCTGGTATCAGTCAGAAAGAGGTGCAGGTTGTGACTTTAGCGTTGATTACCCTGCGGATGTCAACAGAACGTATGAGTGTATGTACACAAATACCAAGTTTGCAGAAATAATTGTTGCAAAAGTAACTGATCCGGCCGGTTCCAATGTAGACTTTACCTTTGCTCAGGACATGAACGGAACGCCGTTGACATTGAAACACGGTTGGGCACAAGCCTATAATGAACTTATGCCGAATACCTATACGGTAACGGAAAACGATCCGACACCGGCATTTGACCTTGTCGATGTAACATGTGTCGAGACAAATACGGACTACGCTGACCCTAACAGAATTCAAGTTGACGGTGCTACCGCAACAATCGACCTTATAGCAGGTGAAACAGTTACATGTACCTATACCAACCGTGAACGCGGTATGGTTGAAGTGACGAAAATCGAAAACGGTATTGCTCCGGTTCATGAGTGGACCTTTACGTTGAGCGGACCTGATGTGGGTACTGTCAGCGGTACGACACCACCGAATCCTCTGGATTTCAATGGTGCGAAACTGATCCCTGGCGAGACCTATACCTTGTGTGAAAAAGCTGTACCGGTTGCGTGGGAGACGATATGGACACTTAATGGAAATGGTGTTATACCGTATAACCCTTATGCCGGTACGGACGCGTCGAACGAAGATCGATGTATCGACTTTAATGTGACAGCGGGTCAAACGGTAGGTTTCACTGTTAATAATAATTATACGCCGCCGGGTGGTGAACCGAGAACGATCGGTTACTGGAAGAACTGGAACGACTGTTCCAATGGAAATCAGTATGACAAAGCTCAAGA
>JBFFUI010000038.1:0-22270 GCA_041571435.1 Sulfurimonadaceae bacterium
GCGGTGATCACGGTGCGTTACTTCGGCGGCACCAAGCTGGGAACGGGCGGTCTGGTCCGGGCCTATTCGGACGCGACCAACATGGTCATCGAGAAGGCGGAGCTGCTGCCATATGAAAAAGAGGAAGTGCTGAGGGTCTCGTGCGCCTACACGGACATCGGTAAAGTGGGGTACATTCTTGAAAACCTCGGTATCAGGGTCAGCGAAAAAGAGTTTGACACGGTCGGTGAGATCATGCGGTTAGAGGCACCGCAAGAGAAGCTGGATCTGTTTTTGGCCGAAGCAAAGCGGCTGGTACATGTCGTTTAGCCTTTTTTGACCAGCAAGCCGCCCAAAACGATCAGACCTATGCCGCAAAACGTCCAGAAATCAGGAAAGAGGTCGCCCAGCATATAGCCGAAGCCGATGGCAAACGGGATGTTCGTGTAGCTGACAACACCGATAATGCCTGCTTTTGAGAGGCTGTAGGCCTTGGTCAAGAGCCACTGCGAGAGTGTCGATATGATGCCCATCGCCAGGATCAGTGTCCAGACCTTAGAGCTGCTCGGCATCTGAAAATCAACGAAGAGAAATGAAAGTGCTTCCGGGGCATCGATGTAGGGTGCGACAACAAAGAGAAAGAGGGGAAGTACCGCACCTGTCGTCATGAACGAGAGGACGATCACCCTTGCGTCGTAGATATGTTTGATCTTTTTGATCGTGGTGTAGGCCGCCGCGGCAAGAAAACCGCCCAGGATTCCGAGAAAGTGTTCATAACTCAGGCTTAAACCGACCGGCTTGGTGATCAGAAGGATACCGATAAAACCGGCCGCAAGGGCGATGATCCCTTTTTTGTCAAGGTGCTCCTGCAGCAGAAAAAAAGCCAATACCGAGACAAAGAGCGGCGAGGTCTTGTTCAGTGTGATCGCAACGCCCAGCGGTATGGTCGTGATGGTGTAGAAAAAGAGTATCATCGCGCTGAAACCGAGCAGACCGCGCAGTACAAGCAGGTGAAGCTGACCGCCGGGCAGTCTGGTCGGGGTGTGTTTGAGCATCACCAGCAGAAAAAAGACCCCCATCAGGTTTCTGAAAAAGACGATCTCAAGTGCGGAGATATCATCACTGAGAATCTTGGCGATAGCGCCGTTGAGTGCCGAGATGAGGGCACTGATCAACATAAAAAGAACCCCTCTGTCAACTCTGCTTAGCATCACAATCCCAAAACTTTTTTGACATTGTAGCCAAGGGTACTTAGTTAGGGCTGTTGACTCTGTGGTGGTGTCGGGGCTTCGAGCTGCTCTCGTTTACTGCGAAAGACGATGTGGCTCAGGACGATCACATTAAAGACAGGTGTGATCAGTGCGGCAAAAGGGATCATTGAGATGATATAGAGTGCCACCGTATTCATGCGGACACTGTTGCCTTGGACGAACATCATCTGTTTGTACTGTTCCTTGGTCATTGCCGTCGTACCGACATCCAGCAGATAGAACTTGTGAAAGAGGTAGTAAAACGGGAAGTTGATCGCGACGATGTTGACCAGCGGAATGAAATAGAACGGTATCAATGCAATAAGCAAGATCACCATAATAGCAATATATTTGAGCGAGTGAAAAAGGGTCGTAAAGACATTACCGTGGCCTTCAAGCAGCAAATCCGGGTAGTGGCGTGCCTGAAGCTCCCGCATGATCGCCGGGGTCAAAAAACCGATCACCAGAATGGCGGTAAAGATGGCGACGACAAAGATAAACATTCCGCCGACGGTAAAGACAAAGAAACTGACCAGCCACGAGGTCAAGGAGTACTTCATCAGAAACTCCATGATCGCACTGCCGCCGCTATAGACGACTGAGGAGTTCTCGGTATGGGTGACACCGTTCTCTTCTGTTGTCTGTGTCGACTCGATCTGAACGAAGCTCTCCTGGAGTGAGTCCAGTCCTGCATCCGCTGCCGAGAAGAAGAGGGCATAGAGGACGATCGTCGTAAAAAGAAAGGGAGCAAAAGCATAGGTGAGCATCTTCTTGGTAAAAAAGTCTTGCGCACTAATACGCCATAGGTTTGGGTTCACATGTTCTCCTTGTGTAATGTCTCAATAGTAGCTAAAAAAAGAGAAGGTTTGCGTTAAACAATGGGAAAGCACCACCCCTCGCCTTTGGCTTCATCCGCTATTTCAACGGTCTCCCCGTTAAGGATCTTGGCCCCGCCATAGGCGCATAACAGGGCATCGACAAGGTGTTCGTCCTGTTTTATGGTGAGATTGAAATGTGCCAAAAGCGCATCGGACTCTTTTTTGTAGTTGTCAAAACCAAGAGAGTGTGCGATCTGTTTGGGGTAGACCTCATAGATGGGGACTTTACGGCCTTTGATAGTGATGTGGGGAAACTGATAGTGAAAGTGGTGCAGAAGTGCGACAGCCCGGGCCGTCAGTCTGCCGATACGGTCGCCCGCCGGCGGCATCGGGCGAAGGCCATAGCTCTTGAAGAGGTAATAGTCGGTGTAGCGAAAGAGGTAGGGGTTGATGATCTCACCACTCCCTTCCCTTGGCGCAGAGGGGGTACTTGGGTCGACCAGGGGACGCGGCAGGCTCAAGGGCGCATCAATGGCGATAGCGTCCACCTCCAGACGCTCGAACAGATCAACGATATAGTGTTGGCACGTGCGATGATCTTTATGTCTGGGCTCTTTAAACGCTTCGATGATCTCGATCTTGCCGTCTTTGACCTCGGCATAGACATAAGCCGAATTGCCGCTCATGCAACCGCCAAGATCGATGCCCAATATTTTACAGTTCGTTTGCATACCGCAGTGTATAATAATCGTAGTAACATGAACAAGGAGATGAGATGAAAAATGTATTTACATCGATGGCTTTGGGAAGTGTTTTGCTCTTTAGTGGGCTCCATGCAGAGGAGGTGACCACACCGCAGATAAAACAGGACGGGTTTTATGTGGGTGCCGGTGGCGGTATGAGTTTTAATGCTGTGGTCCTCTCCAAAGGCTATTTTCAAGATGATACAACGACCTATAAAAGTGATAACTTAAGTGATACGGACATCGGCTATATTGTGTATGGCGGTTATCAGTTCAACAAGGTTATCGCTGTCGAAGCAGCCTATACGGATTATGGCTCCTTCTCGGATACGGTCGCTACAGCCTCCGTACCGGGAAATGAGACGTTTAAGAGTGATCCAGCCTCTTTCTCCCTTTATGCGAATGCCGGTTATACCTTTGCAAACGGTCTGCGTCCTTTTGGCCAGATCGGGGCGGGATATCTTATGGTGAACGGTTCGCGTACAACCGATGCGATCAACATCGATGACGGTATGTCGATGCGTTTTGGTCTGGGTTTGGAGTATGCACCGCCAAAACTCGCCGGTTTTGGGTTCAGGATCGCCTATATCGAAGAGCTAACAATGGATTATGATTATAAAGCTGATGATAACGGACAGGATACGTCAACAGTGATGATGAACTATAACGGGATGATGTACGTCGGTGCACAATATAAGTTTTGATGCAGAGTTATAGGTTTACAGTATCCGGGCGTGTCCAGGGGGTCTATTATCGTGCCAATGTCGCTAAAAATGCGCAAAGAGCAGGGTTCAGCGGTTATGTCAAAAACCTGGCAGACGGGCGGGTTGAAGCGGCAGTAAGCTGTCACGAAGAGCAGCTGGGAGACTTTAAAAAGATCCTGAATATCGGCTCACCGGCCAGCAGCGTCTCTTCGATCGAAGAGACGTTTATAGAGGAATGTTTTAACGGTGAGTTTGAGATCCGTTATTAGCGTTTTATAGAAAACTCTCCGTTTTGATGTTTGTGATAGAACAATTCTTTATCACTATTGCCTGATTCTGCAATACTATTCCCACCACATTTCGGTAGCTTTATACTCGAGAAGAGGCACCGCTTCGCCCATCTTCGGGTGGGAGAGTTCGACCCCTTTGCGCTCGGCCTCCGCCGAGACCCTTTCCAGCGGCTCTTTCCAGGGGTGCATGGCCAGTTTAAAGCTGCCGTTGTGGATCGGGAAAAGCCGTGCGCCTTTCAGGTCCAGATGGGCCTGGACAGTCTCTTCGGGCATCATATGAATGCTTCGCCAGCGTTCGTTATAGGCACCTGCTTCCAAAAATGTCATATCAAAGGGACCGTAACGATCCCCTATCTCCCTGAAACCGTCGAAATAGCCGCTGTCCGCTCCGAAATAGAGGTTGGTATGGGCACTTTTTATGACCCAGGAAGTCCATAGCGTCTTGTTACGGTCGAAAAATCCCCGCGCAGAAAAGTGCTGTGCCGAAACGGCCGTGATGGTAAGGCCATGGTCTTCGACACTTTCCCACCAGTCCAGCTCCGTGATCTTGGAAGCGTCAACACCCCAATCGACAAGCTGCGACTTGATCCCCAGTGTCGTGTAGATATGCCCGATCCTATCTTTGAGCCCTTTGATCGTCGCTTCGTCCAGGTGGTCGTAGTGGTTGTGCGAGATGATAACAATGTCGATATAGGGCATCTCATCAAGAGAGATCGGCAGCTCATGAAACCGCTTCGGTCCAAGAAAAGAGATTGGTGATATACGTTCGGAAAAAACAGGGTCTGTCAGGACAAAACGGCCGTCCAGCCGAAACAGCAGGGTGGAGTGCACCAGGCGGATCACGGTGTCCTCCGGCATCTGTAGAAGCGCCTCACGGGTGAGTTTATGCACAGGAACGGTTCCGGTTTTTGGGGTGGTTCCTTCATTGTCTTTCACAAAAAGCTCCCACATGATGGAGAGCGTATCTGTAAAACCGAGTTTCTCTTCATCCATCTTGCTCTCAAAACGCCCATCCTTGTAGAACGATGCGCTGAAGCGCGGCTTGAGCTCTTTTTCGGAACACCCGTTCATCATGACTCCCGTGATACATAGTGCCAGAATGGCGATTTTGCTTTGCGTTTTCATGTGACCTTTCAGATCTAGCCGATGAAGACCTAATCTACTTTATTAATTCAGGTGCTGTGCCATCTCTTTTCCGGCGATCATCCCGCTGGCCCAGGCAAAGTTAAAGTTATAGCCACCGCGGCGTCCGACGATGTCGATGACCTCACCGGCAAAATAGAGACCGTCAACCAGTTTCGACTCCATCGTTTTCTCATTGATCTCTGCGGTACTGACGCCGCCGCCGCTCACCTCGGCATGTTTGAAGCCGTGGGTATCGATGATCTCAAAGCGCCAATCCTGCAGTTGATGGGCCAGCTTTTTGATCTGTTTGGTATTGAGTTCCGATGCCGGCATGGTCGGTTCGATCCCGGCACTTTTCAGCAGGTTGGGTACGATCTTGGTGGAGATCATGCCACATAGGGCACTTTCGAGTGTATGGTCAGGGACGGCTTTGAACAGCTTTTCAAGCTGACTGCTGAGTGTTTGACGATTAAAACGCGGCAGCAGGTTTACCCCGACAGCAACATGCTGAAACCCGGCCAGAGCCGATGAGGCTTTCTGACTGACATCCAAAATAGCCAGCCCCGAGATACCGTAACGCGTAAAGAGGATGTCCCCCGAGATCTTCTCTTCCGCTTTTCCGTTAAGATAGAGCGTCACCTCGGCAACTGTTTTGACACCGGCCATTTTATGGTGGATCTCCGAATCGATGTGCAGCTGTACCAGTGAGGGGTAGAGTGATTCGATCGTATGCCCGAATGCTTTGGCAAAGGTGTAGCCGTCACCGGTCGCACCGAGCTGCGGTGCGGCTTCCGAACCCGTTGCGATGAGGACTTTGTCATAAGCTGTTTTTGCTTGATCCGTCTGCACTGTAAAGTGTTGGCCGTCTTTGGCGATATGGGTGACATTCTGGTCTGTCAAAATGGTCACACCGGCCGTTTTGACCGCTTCCGAGAAGGCAATAACGACCGATTTAGCTTCATTGGAAAGCGGGTAGCAGCGGCCGTCGTCTTTGGCATCGAGCAGAAGTCCGATAGTGTGGCAGAACTTTTCAAAAGCGCGATAGGGCATGGCTTCCAGAGCATAGGTCACAAAAGCAGGGTTAGTACCGAAGTAGTCGCTGACATAAGCTGTCGTGTTGATGATATTACAGCGTCCGTTCCCTGAGGCCAGGATCTTTTTACCAACACTTTTGTTGTGCTCGTAGACAGTGACATCGGCTCCGGCTTTTGCGGCGGTAAGTGCGGCCATCAGTCCGGCCGCGCCACCGCCGATGATGGCGACTTTATTCATAGACGTATTGTAGCAACTTTAGAGACCGGTAATGGTAAGTATGGTCTCAATAAATTGTGAAATTAATGATAAATAACGGAAAAAAAGGTGTATAATTAATTTATATACATCAAAAAGGACAAGTAATGACAAAAGAACAAGTTCTCGCAGAAGCACAGAAACAGATCGATTCGTTTAAAAAACAGTTGACGGAACTGAACTTGAAAGAAAAGGTTGAAGGTCTTAGTGTAGATGCCAAAAAAGTGTACGAAGAGCAGCGCAAGGAACTTGAAACATTGATCGATGAAGCAGAGAAGAAGTTCAAAGAACTTGGCGCAAAGGCAAGTGACAGTTGGCAAGAGACAAAAGAATTTGTCGAATTAACGCAGAAAGCATTGAAACATTCGTTCAACTACTTTATGTCACATTATAAAAAGAAATAATCGTTTTAAAGTGTCGTAAGACACTTTAAACATTTATTATGAATATGCAGATAAAACTTTAGTGATTAAAAAGTTTTTCCATTGCTTTAAAAAAGAGTTTGAATACCCCGTTATTCTCTATTACCCCGTCTATAAACTCATCGTATGTCTTTCGTTTGGAATCAAGGTAGCCGATCAGGTATTTCTCTGAAGCTTCGACTCCAGAGTTCTTCTCGATCTCAAGTAACTCCTCATAGAGTTTTGACATTGTGGCGATAGCCTGCGGTTTTGCAGCTTGACGATAGGCCATATAGCCTGTAGTGCTGTTGTCCATTGGATTTTTTTTGATCTCAAACTTTGTCGTAACCCAGTAGTATCGCCCGTCTTTCGCCAGGTTCTTTACAACGGCGAAAATATTTTTCCCCTGTTTCAAACGATCCCACATCAACTTGAATATCACTTTCGGCATATCGGGATGACGGATCATACTGTGAGGCTGTCCGACCATCTCTTCGGCCGTGTATCCGGAGATCTCATAAAAATAATCATTACCGAACTGTATAACCCCTTTTTCATCTGTACGGCTTAGAATATACTTATATTTGTCCAGTGTGATCTGTTCGTCAATAGGCGTAGGTCTAGTCATCAATGAACTCCTTTTTTGTTCCTAGTTTGTTAATATATTTATTGTTGGCGTATAATAATATAAAAATATAGCATTAAGACAGTAAAAGTGTTTATTATTTCATCAATGTTACTTTTTGGCGCTTTAAAGAAATGTATAATCGGCAGTTCCATAAACTGGTAAATAATAAACAGTTAAGATCAAGAAGAGATGAAATATTGCAGGGTTTAATTTGCTACAGTTATATAGATCGGAATCGAGTCTGGTGTCGAAGTTGATATAAGTGAAAAAAATGTTTGGATTGTATGTCTGAATAGGAAAAGTAGTGGCGCGGTGGACGACATGGCAAAGAAGGGTGCTGTGAGCACGCTTTTTGGCTCAAGTCATATTAATAAAGAGCGCAGAGAAACATTAATAGCGAAGCGAGTTTGACGTCGAAGTTAATGTATGAAAAAAAATTGTTTGGATTGTTTGTTTTAAAAGGGAAAAAGTAGTGGCGCGGTGGACGAGACTCGAACTCGCGACCCCCTGCGTGACAGGCAGGTATTCTAACCAACTGAACTACCACCGCGCATGTAATAATAATGGTGGGCATTACAAGACTCGAACTTGTGACATCTACCTTGTAAGGGTAGCGCTCTACCAACTGAGCTAAACGCCCATTTTCAACACCTGAATGGCGACCCCTAAAGGATTTGAACCTCTGTTCTTACCATGAAGTGGTAATGTCCTTGGCCACTAGACGAAAGGGTCAAGATTGAACAATGTAAATGGTGGGCATTACAAGACTCGAACTTGTGACATCTACCTTGTAAGGGTAGCGCTCTACCAACTGAGCTAAACGCCCATTTAAAATGGAACTATAAATGGCGCGGTGGACGA
The DNA here is from genome assembly GCA_041571435.1 of Sulfurimonadaceae bacterium. Taxonomy (GTDB): domain Bacteria; phylum Campylobacterota; class Campylobacteria; order Campylobacterales; family Sulfurimonadaceae; genus Sulfonitrofixus. The sequence continues at coordinate 8,090 of JBFFUI010000038.1, forward strand.
GACTCGAACTCGCGACCCCCTGCGTGACAGGCAGGTATTCTAACCAACTGAACTACCACCGCACATTTATAAATGGTGTCCCGTGATGGACTCGAACCATCGGCATCCTCATTAAAAGTGAGATGCTCTACCAACTGAGCTAACGGGACTCATAAACTCTAGCGAACTAGTGTTTGTGAGGCGAAATTATAGGCAAAAGATTCTTCGTTGTCAAGAGCTTTTTGCTATTTTTGAAAAAAAACTTTTTTATCCCCTAAAACCAGCATTTTAAGAGCGGTTAAAGCACTCTGCTGCTGAATATAGTTTCGGTCGCCATGGAAGTGATATCTCTTGACTTTTTCATAGGTGTTAGATTTGACGCCGATGACGACAGTGCCGACCGGTTTCTCGTCGCTACCGCCGTCTGGTCCGGCAACACCGCTGACGGCAAGTGCATAATCTGCTTTAGCGATGCCGAGTGCACCTTCGCACATTTCAGAGACAACCACCTCGCTGACCGCACCGTTGGCAACGAGCGTACTGTTCTCTACTGCCAGCCAGTTCTCTTTTAAAATATTGGAGTAGGTGACCAGGGAGCCTTCAAATACTGAAGAGACACCGGCATGAGAGGTGAAGTAGCAGGCGAGAAGCCCGCCGGTGCAACTCTCTGCCAGCGTGATCTTCTGCTCTGTTGCAAGGATAGCGTCGATGATGTGCTGTACAAGGTCATCGGCAACAATGATCTTGTCGATATACCGCTCTTTAGCGATCGCCATAAACTTGTCGATAGAGCCGTATGTGTTGCACGCAACTTCGACCTCTACCCACCCGTCAACGATCTGTGAAAAGGCAGGTACGACGTCAAACTGTCTGGCCAGAGGCTTTAGATGCTCTATAACCTCTTTGATCGATGTCTCGAAAAAGTGCAGTTTCTGTTTTGCAGAAGGTTCCAAAAGAAGGCGCTGCGGCAGCTCGTGTGACTCCTGTGCCTGTATGACGTTGACAGCTGCGTCTTTAATGTCGAGACGGTAGCTGTTTTTTGTGAAGTTCTCACACTGTGAAGGTATGAGCATCTGCTCTTTGAGTACAAGCTTGTCATCGGTCACGGTGCAGAGCAGCTTGCCTACCAACGTAAAGCTTTTCGCACTTGTAACAACATAGATCTTTTCACTGTGAGAAAGTCTGTTCTCGAGTTCGGAAAAGAAATTGCGGTCAGCCTCATCAAAATATTCGATCGAATTGAGCTTGCCGTCTGCTTCGGTCAGCCTGATGATGTACTCTCTGAAGGGACGGTTCTGGGTGAAAATATTGCCGATAAAGTACAGACGTTTTTTCAAATTTCGCTCCAGCGTTGAGATCGCACTATTTATGAGAAGTATAACACAATACGATGATGTGACAAGCGCGGCCTGTGGCATTGAAGAAACGTTAATTGGTCGGTTTCAGCGGTTCACATTCTCCATCGTGATTAAAACCTTGATCGGCCCTTTGCCCCCTGTGAAAGAGGATACGCTGCGGTCGTGCCTTGTTGTCAGCCCATTTTAAACCCTATAAGGATATAATCCACAAAATATTAAACTGAAAACTGAGGGTTACATGGATTATAAAGAGACTCTGTTACTGCCTAAAACAGACTTCCCGATGCGTGGGAATCTTGTTCAAAACGAACCTAAGCGATATAAAGCCTGGGATGAGAACAAGATCTATGAAAAGATGAAGAAAAATCGTAAAGATGCTGAGCCTTTCACACTGCATGACGGACCGCCGTATGCAAACGGTCATATCCATATCGGCCACGCCCTCAACAAGGTCCTAAAAGACATCATCATCAAGTTCAACTACTTCAATCACAAGTCGGTGCGTTTTACACCGGGTTGGGACTGCCATGGTCTGCCGATCGAGCAGCAGGTAGAGAAGAAGCTTGGCGGCAAGCAGAAGAAAGAGCTTCTCAGCACAGGTGAAGTCCGTAAACTTTGTCGTGAACATGCGGCCAAGTTCGTTGATGTCCAGCGTTCAGAGTTCAAGACCCTCGGTATTTTGGCAGACTGGGAAAACCCTTACCTCACAATGGACTATAAGTTCGAAGCGAACATCTATCGTACCCTCTGTGATGTCGCCAAGAAAGGGCTGTTGATCGAGCGTTCTAAACCGGTCTACTGGTCATGGGCTGAACGTACGGCGCTTGCAGAAGCAGAAGTCGAGTATGAAGATAAAGAGTCACACTCTATCTATGTCGCGTTCGAACTCAGTGAAGAGTCGAAAGTCCGTATGGGCATTGAAGGAAAAGCGGCTCTGGTTATCTGGACGACGACACCTTGGACATTGCCGGCCAATGTCGGTATCTCTCTTAACCCGGACGAGAAGTATGTCCGCACGAGTGACGGTTATATCGTCGCCGAGAAACTCTACAATGAGAACATCGAAAACGGTGTATTCTCCGGAGAGGTCGTTCAGACTTTCGATGCTGCCAAATTTGAGAACCTACATGCGATCAACCCTCTAAACGGCCGTTCGTCTCACATTGTTTTAGGTGAGCACGTCTTGATGGAGAGCGGTACAGGTTGTGTCCATACAGCACCGGGACATGGTGAAGATGACTACCGTGTCGGCCTGAAGTACAATCTTGATGTCATTATGCCGGTCGATGAGACGGGCTGCTACGATCAGACGGTCGTTCGCGAAAGACTTTTCCCTAATCCTGAGGAGTTTGTCGGGAAACATATCTTCAAGTCGAACGAACCGATCCTGGAACTGCTTGGCGATGGGCTTTTGAAAGTCAGCAAGTTTACCCACTCCTATCCGCATTGCTGGCGTTCACATACGCCGCTGATCTTCCGTGCGACGAAGCAGTGGTTTATCGCAGTTGACCAGAAGCCTGAAGGTGAAGAGCGAACACTTCGTGAGATCGCTCTTGAAGAGGTCGCAAAAACCGATTTCTACCCGGAGACCGGCCGTAAACGTCTTAACTCTATGGTCGAGAACCGTCCGGACTGGTGTATCTCCCGTCAACGTGACTGGGGTGTGCCGATCGCACTGTTCCGTGTAAAAGCGACCGGTGAAGTGATCCTTGACGAGAAGGTTCTGAATTTTGTAGCGATGATCTTTGAGATGCAGGGTTCTGATGCCTGGTACACGATGGAGATCGCAGAGCTGCTCTATCCGGGTTCAGGATACAAGCCAGAAGAGCTGGAGAAGGTCGATGACATCCTTGACGTCTGGTTTGATTCGGGTTCAACCTGGAATGCGGTACTTAAGTCACGCAACTACGACGCAGGCCAGTATCCGACCGACCTTTATGTCGAAGGTTCCGACCAGCACCGAGGCTGGTTTCAGTCGTCACTGTTCTTGAGTGCGGCAGTTCAGTCAAAAGCACCCTACAAAGGTATTTTGACCCACGGCTTTACCGTTGATGCCAAGGGCGAGAAGATGTCCAAGTCAAAAGGCAACGTCGTCGCTCCGGACAAGGTCGTTCAACAGTATGGTTCAGAGATCCTTCGTTTCTGGGTTGCGATGAGTGACTACCAGACTGACCTGAAGATCTCTGACGACATTTTGAAGCAGATCGCAGAACAGTACCGTAAACTGCGCAATACCTTCAGATTCCTGTTAGCGAACATCGATGACCTAGAGACGATCATGCCGTATAGCGAGATGGGTGAACTTGACCGCTGGATCGTCTCCAAGGCGCAGGTCGTTTTCGACGAGACGCACAAGCAGTTCGGCGAGTACAATTTTGTCGGCGGTATGAGTACGCTTAACAACTTTATTGTCAATGAGCTGAGCGGTATCTTTATGGATATCACCAAAGACAGACTCTACTGTGATGCAAAAGATGATGCACACCGTCGTGCTTCGCAGAGTGCGATGGCGATGATCACGAAGTCGCTGCTTGGTCTGATAGCACCGATCTTGACCTACACGGCCGATGAGATCATTGAGAGTGCACCGGCGGTCATAAAAGGCGATGCCGAAGATATCTTTGACTTCGTCTATACGCCGATCAATGTCGAGTATTCACTGTTTGACGAAGAGTACATGGTCAAGGCACGCGAAGGTTTCTCGGAAGTGGTCGACGGCCTCAAAAAAGAGAAAAAGATCAAAAGTACGCTGGAACTCATTATCTATGGTGAGTCAGCAAAAATCAGCGCGCTTCCTGAAGTTGAAGCGGAAGATTGGTTCGTTGTCTCCGGTATTGAAGCAGGGCTGCCTGTTGAAAAAGTGGGTGAGTTCAATGTCGAGGGCGATACCTTTGTCATCGGTATGGCAACAGAAGCGAAGTGTCCGCGTTGCTGGAAGTTCCACTCGAAAGACGAAGAGAGCCTGTGTGACCGTTGTGACAAGGTGATGAATGTTTAACATGACAGAGCCGGTGAGCGCCATGACCATCATCGTGACGATCGTAATTATCGTCGCCGTCTCTCTGCTCGGCATCTATGCAGTAAAAAAAGCAAAAAAGGATAATGTTTGATTACACTTAAAGAAGCCCTTAGCCTCTCGAAAGAGGAGCTAGCCACTTTTAAAGACGATCTCAAAAAACAGATCGAAGCAAGGCCTGAGATCAATGCCTATGTTGATATCAACAATGTCGGTGACGGTGTGCCGATCGCGATCAAAGATAACATCCAGGTCAAAGAGTGGTCCGTGACGTCAGGTTCGAAGATCCTGCAAGGCTACATCGCACCGTACAATGCGACGGTGATCAACAAGCTGACAGAGGCGGGTCTTTCACCGTTTGGACGTACCAATATGGATGAGTTCGCAATGGGCTCGACAACAGAGAGCTCATGCTACGGTATCACACAAAACCCGCATAACCCGAACTGCGTACCCGGTGGTTCTTCAGGCGGATCTGCAGCCGCAGTCGGTGCAGGACTTGCTATTGCGGCACTGGGTTCCGATACCGGCGGATCGATCCGCCAGCCGGCCGCTTTTTGCGGGATCGTCGGGATGAAGCCGACCTATGGCCGTGTCAGCCGTTACGGTCTGGGAGCCTACGCGAGCTCGCTTGATCAGATCGGACCGATGACACAGAATGTTGAAGATGCGGCAATTCTTTATGACATTATCAGCGGACACGATGAGAAAGACTCGACAAGCTATGCAAGCAATGACAAGGTCGCTGACAAGCTTGACCCGTCTCGCAAACTGACGATCGCCATTATCCCGGACCATGTCAAAGATGCCAGTGACGATATCAAAAAAGGGTATGAAAAAGCGATCGAGGCACTCAAAGCCGCCGGTCATACTATTGTCGAAAAGAGCCTGATGGACGGTAAGTTCGATATCTCTGCTTACTACATTACGGCAACCGCTGAGGCCACGACGAACCTCGCACGCTATGACGGTATCCGTTACGGAAACCGTAAAGAGGGTGAAAACCTTAACGACCTTTTTGTCAAGACCCGTTCGGAAGGTTTTGGCGACGAAGTCAAACGTCGTATTCTTCTGGGTAACTTTGTTCTTTCTAGCGGGTATTATGATGCCTACTATGTCAAAGCACAAAAGGTACGTCACCTGATCAAAGAGGAGTATGCAAAACTCTTTGCCGAAGTCGACCTTATCTTAAGCCCTGTAGCGCCGCGTACGGCCTACGAAGTCGGTGCTTTGGAAGATCCGCTCGAGATGTATTTGAGTGATATCTATACCATCTCAGTCAACCTTGCCGGATTGCCTGCAATTTCATTGCCGGTAGACAAAGCAGAGAACGGCATGCCGGTCGGTCTGCAACTGATCGCCAACGCATATGAGGAGCAGACACTGTTTGACGGTGCCCTCTCATTAGAAAAACAATTAAATTCATAAACCAAGGAAAACATAATGAATATCCGTAAACGCGCATTGACATTCGAAGACGTTCTACTAGTCCCTCAGTACTCAGAAGTACTCCCAAAAGAAGTAAACCTAGAGAGCATGCTCACTAAAAACATCAAACTCAACATCCCGATGGTCTCTGCGGCGATGGACACCGTAACTGAGTACCGTGCTGCGATCGCGATGGCGCGTCTAGGCGGTATCGGAATTATTCATAAAAACATGGATATTGTTACGCAGGCGCGACAGGTAAGACAGGTCAAAAAATCAGAGAGCGGTATGATCATCGACCCTGTTTCGGTTACACCTGATGCGACGTTGAGAGATGCCGATATTAAAATGGGTGAGTTCCGTATCAGCGGTGTGCCGGTTGTTGACGAGAACAATAAACTTCTTGGTATCTTGACAAACCGTGATATGCGTTTTGAGAAAGACTATGCTAAAAAGGCCGGTGACGTTATGACGAAAATGCCGTTGGTCACCGGTACGAAGGGGATGTCTCTTGATGATGCAGCAGACATTATGCACCAGCACAAGATCGAGAAACTTCCGGTTGTCGATGAGCAAGGCGTACTTCAAGGTCTCTATACGATCAAAGATATCAAAAAACGTATCGAGTACCCGAATGCGAACAAAGATGAGTTGGGCCGTCTTCGTGTCGGTGCGGCGATCGGTGTCGGTCAGATGGATCGTGCCAAAGCGTTGGTTGAAGCGGGTGTCGATGTCCTTGTCCTTGATTCGGCTCATGGCCACTCAAAAGGTATTATGGATAGTGTACGTGCGATCAAAGCGGAACTTGATGTTGACATTATCGCAGGTAATGTCGCAACGGGCGAAGCGGTCGAAGCTTTGGTCGAAGCGGGCGCTGACGCTGTCAAAGTTGGTATCGGACCGGGATCTATCTGTACAACGCGTATCGTCGCGGGTGTCGGTGTTCCTCAGATCTCTGCGATCGATGAGTGTGCGCAGGTTGGACGCAAACTGGGTGTGCCTATTATCGCTGATGGCGGGATCAAGTACTCTGGAGAGATCGCAAAAGCGCTTGCTGTCGGTGCCAGCTGTATCATGGCGGGTTCACTGCTTGCAGGTACGGAAGAGTCACCGGGCGACCTGATCAACTTCCAGGGCCGTCAATACAAATCATACCGTGGTATGGGCAGTATTGGTGCGATGCAAAAAGGTTCAAACGACCGTTATTTCCAGGAAGGGACAGCAGCGGACAAACTGGTACCGGAAGGTATCGAAGGTCGTGTTCCTTTCCGTGGTCCGATCGCGGGTATCGTGCATCAGATGATGGGCGGCCTTCGTGCATCGATGGGTTACTGCGGTTCAGAGAGCATTGCAGCTTTTTGGGAGAAAGCGGAATTTGTCGAGATTACGTCTGCGGGTCTGAAAGAGTCGCATGTCCATGATGTACAGATTACGGCTGAAGCACCGAACTACCACGTTTAAACAGGGTAAACCCTTTACACTGAACCCGGGTAACAGGCTATTATAGGTTTGTGCCCAAAGTCGAAATTCTAAGCTTGGAAACGTCATACGACAGCTGGCGGTGACATAGTTAGCGATGGATATAAATGAAAAAAAAGTCTGACAATCTAACATCCACTGTCAAGTATGCCGGCTTTTGGATCCGCTTTTTGGCGACTTGGATCGACACGGCAGTATTGATCTTGCCGATCGCTCTTCTTATCTATCTTGTCAGCGACGGCAACTGGCTCAATTTCTCGGACGTTTCGAAAAGTATGACCTTCGCCCGTAACGGTGACGTGCTTGCATCACTCCAGAACCTGCCCAAAGCCAGTATGAAATGGGAATCACTGTTCGAACTGGCGATCGCCGGTGTTACCATTTTCTTCTGGAAAAAGTGGGCCGGAGCGACCCCGGGCAAGAAATTGGTGGGGATTCATGTGGTTGACCTTAAAACATACCAAGAGATTAACAACAAACAAGCGATTATTCGTTATATTGGTTATATTATTTCTACCATCCCCTTGGCTGCCGGCTTTTTAATGGTTGGCTTTAGAAAAGACAGGCGTGCGCTACATGATTTGTTAGCAGGCACAGCTGTTATATATAGATAACACAAAGGACAAAAATGCATTTTCAAACAGAAGCACTACACGCAGGCTACGAGAAAGATTCTCAGTCAACAATGGCTGTACCGATTTATATGAGTACAGCGTATGAGTTTCGTGATGTTGAACATGCAGCCAACCTCTTTGCACTGAAAGAGCTTGGCAATATCTATACCCGTCTTAACAATCCGACGACCGATGTCTTTGAAAAACGTTTTGCCCAGCTTGAAGGGGGAGAAGCGGGGCTTGCGACATCCAGCGGTATGTCAGCGATCTTCTATGCGATCGCCAATGCTGCCGAAGCGGGCGATAACATCGTCTGTGCTTCACAGCTTTACGGCGGATCGCTGACACTGTTCTCACACACACTGAAGCGTTTCGGGATCGAAGCGCGTTATTTTGACGTGCAGAACCCGCAAACGGCCGAAGCGCTTATCGACGACAAGACCAAAGTGATCTTTTTTGAAAGCCTAACCAACCCGAGTATCGATGTCGCTAACATTGCAGCGATCACGGCCATTGCCAACAAACACAAGGTTCTGACGGTCGTTGACAACACGGTTGCGACACCGGCACTCTGCCGTCCGCTGGAACACGGGGTCGATGTCGTTGTACACTCTGCCAGTAAATATACGACCGGTCAGGGGCTTGCCATCGGCGGGATCATGGTCGAGCGTAAAGGCTTGGTCGATAAGCTCAAAGGTAACCTGCGCTACGCACACTTTAACGAGCCGGATACCTCGTATCATGGACTGGTCTATGTTGATGTCCCGCTTCCTGTCTACACCCTGCGTGCACGTCTGTCACTCTTGCGTGATATCGGGGCCGTCAGTTCACCGTTTAACTCATGGCTCTTTATTCAGGGCTTGGAAACACTTTCACTTCGTATGAAAGAACATTCACACAATGCCCTGATGTTGGCAGAGTTCCTGGAAGGTCATCCTAAAGTTGCCGTAGTCAACTATCCGGGCCTGAAATCAAACCCGAACTATGAAAATGCGCAGCGTTATTTTGATAAGGGGCAGGCGAGCGGGCTCTTAAGCTTTGTCGTCAGTGATTATGACCAAGCAAAAGCGATCGTCGATGCGACCAAGCTTTTTTCACTCGTGGTGAACATCGGTGATTCGAAATCGATCATCACGCACCCGGCATCGACAACACACCAACAGCTTTCAGAAGATGAGCTCGTTGCCTGCGGCGTGCCTGCGGGGCTGATCCGTATCAGTGCAGGCCTTGAGAATGTTGCCGATCTTATAGCAGACCTTTCACAGGCGTTAGAGGCGTAACCATCGAAGCAAGAAAAAGCAGAGAGCTCTTAAACCTAGAGACCCATAGTGAACACTTTACTAATCCTCTGTACCTGGAGAGCGGGCGTATCCTGGAACCGTACGACATCGTCTATGAGACCTACGGCAAGATGAACGAAGAGAAGTCGAACATCATCGTCGTGTGCCATGCGCTGACCGGTTCGCACCATGCCGCCGGCTACTACGAAGGCGAGCACAAACCGGGCTGGTGGGACGGCCTGATCGGTCCGGGCAAAGCCATCGATACCGACGAGTATTTCGTCATCTGCACCAATGTCATCGGCAGCTGTTTCGGCTCGACCGGACCGATGTCGACGATGTACCCGCACCTTGAAGCCTACCGCTACAAGTTCCCTGTCGTCACGATCAAAGACATGGTCAAAGCGCAGCGTATTTTGTTCGACCGTTTGGGCATCCACCATGTCCATGCCATTGTAGGCGGGTCGATGGGCGGTATGCAGGCGCTGCAGTTCGCCGTACATTTTCCGAAGTTCGCGACCAAGATCATCACCATGGCCGCGACCCATGCGACCCAGCCGTGGGCGATCGCGTTTAACAAGGTCGCGCAGGAGTCGATCCTGAACGATCCCGACTTTAAAAACGGTTACTACGACCCCGAAGACATTCACGAAAACGGTCTGAGCGGCATGGCGGTCGGGCGTATGGCAGGGCACATCAGCTTTTTGTCGCCCCACTCGATGGAACAGAAGTTCGGGCGTGAATACAAACGCACGGACGGGCTGTATGAGCTTTTCGGCAAGTTTCAGGTGGAGTCGTACCTGGAGTACAACGGCTACAACTTTACCAAATGGTTCGACCCGCTTGCCTATCTCTACATCACCAAAGCGATCAACATCTACGATCTTTCGCGCGGCTTTGACTCTCTGGAAGAGGCCCTGGAGAAGATCCAGTCAGAGACCTATCTGATAGGCTTTAAAGACGACATGCTCTTTAAGAGCGATGAGATGAAGACCATCGCCGACGGACTGGCGGGACGGGCCGATCTGAAAAGCGACTACCTGGAAGTGGACAGCGACTACGGGCACGACGCCTTTTTGGTGGAGCTCGACAAATTTGAAGATTATGTAAGAAAGGCGTTGCATGAGTGAGAAGAGAGCAGAAGATTTTGAAGTCAGACTGGAGAAAGCGAAGGTGATCCTGGAGAAGCTGATGAACCCGGAGATCACCCTCAGTGACAGTGTCAAGGCGTATGAAGAGGGGATGAAAGAGCTTCAGGAAGCACAGAAGATGCTTGAGAACGCCCAGCTTCAGATAGAACAGATCCGTACACAGCAGTAGGAAAAGAGGGGCCAATGAAAGTCGCGGTACTCCAACTTCAATCCATTGGCATGAGTTCGACCAAACTGTACCATTTTGTGCGCATCGCCCATAAAAAAGGGGTGAAACTCCTTCTTCTGGGCGAGTACATGCTCAACTCCTTTTTTAAAGAGCTCGAGACGACCCCCGTCGCGATGATCCGGGAGCAGAGCGAGCATCAGCTCACGGTGTTGAAAGAGATGGCCCAGAAACACAGTATGGTCATTGTCGCCCCGATCATCCTTGTGCGGAAAAAAGAGCCCTACAAGGTGATCGCCAAGATCTCGCCAAGCTCCATAAGCTATTACCACCAGCAATTCCTTATCAACTACAGCCACTGGAACGAAGAGAAGTATTTCGCCAACCCGATAGAGGGTGTCCGAGCCCCGTTGAGTTTTACGTTTGAGGGGGTGAAGTTTATGGTCATGGGCGGGTTTGAACTCCATTTCGATGACCTCTGGTACTACGCTTCGATGAAAAACATCGACTGTGTGCTGCTGCCGACCATCTCGACCTTTGAGTCGCACGAACGCTGGAAAGAGATCATCAAAACGCGCGCCTTTACCCACAACTGCTACATCCTCCGTGCCAACCGCATCGGCGACTACAAAGAAGATGACTACACCTGGCACTTCTACGGCGACTCCGTCCTTGCCAACCCGTACGGCGAGATCGAAGAGCACCTCGGCGACAGTGAAGAGCTGATGATCGCGGAGATCGACCATAAAAAGGTGATCGAAGCGCGGCGCAGCTGGGGCTTTAAAGAGGCGATCAACAAGCGGTTGTAGGCTGTTTATACGGTTTTAACGCCGAGCTAAAGCGACCGCTGGAGCGGTGCAGTTTGAGCGTTTTGTTATGCTTATACTTCATCATCAAGCTTCATATTGTTGAGAATGACCTCGCCATATCTCCATGCATCATCCCAATCCTCTGGTTTAGCCTCAAATATTATTAGGAATAAAGTGTCTTTCTTGTCATTTGCTATCAATATGTAATGTAATATTTTCACTTTATCCTGCACTCGCACACCATAACCTTTAAATGGTCCTGCCTCAACAAGCCAAGGTTTAACTATTACCTTGTTTTTTTCTTTCTGAGCGGCGAGAGTTATAAATTTGTGAGCATATAGTGATGCGGCGTCTCCAGTTTTAGCTGATATTCCTTTGATAACATTTACTGTAAGCCCCGTTTGGAATACGCCATTTTTATCAATATCCTCCTTAGTTATGAAAACTGCATATGTATTACCTTTGTTTTCTCTTTTTACAAACCAATCTTTAGGGGATAAAAAATCTGACTCTCCAGGCCCAGATGACGACCATAAAAAGTCATTAGATAATTCTTCTGAGTATGTGCTCATACTAAATAGTAGAGTTAAAATAAATGTAATTGCTATCTTCATATGAATCTCCTTATTGCATAACGTTTAAAATGATTGGTTCCTTTGTGTTGTTATGCTTTTGCACTTTAATTTTCGCAGATTCATAAGATTCAAGCATCTTTTTGAACATTGGTACCACATATTCGTAATTGGCTTTTGAGAATGCGCTTACGACGATGACGACAACATGGCTGTCCTCTTGAATATAGGCGATTGATTCATATGGCTGCTGTCTGGAACTAGGGTTTATAAACTCTTTTACGGCGATTGAATTTCCTGCTTTTGATTTGAAATACTCTGTCTTGGAAACTGTAAGCTTGGGTGCTTCATCTTTGAATCTTTTAACATCTTCTTCGATTGCAGAATTAACGGTTTTGTTTTTAAATACTGTCGAATAAATTACGGCAGGTGCATCATTGAAATTAAAACCGTTTGGAATTAGAAAAAATATTGTTCCAAAACGCTTTGAAGTATCGGGATCATTATTAAATTCATTCGGCATATTTACCCAGTAAGAACTATCTTCAAAATAGCCGAGGATTGATTTCTCATTTTCTTGCGCTTGCGTAAATGTACATGCGAACACTATTGTCAATAATATGATGACTTTTTTCATCGATCTTCCTTTAAGCATAACGTTTGAAATGAGCCAATAAATTTCCAGCAGGGTAATTTATTGGCTCCACTGATTTGTTATGCAAGTTGTTAAATGCAAAATATTTTTTCTACCCATTCGTCTTTCTCAAATGGACCGTGAATTGATTTGAAACAACCTTTGCTTTCATGAATATCTCTTTTCAAATCTGTAGCAACCCAATCTACAGTACAAATTACTTTGTTTGTTTCTAAAATTACACCTTTTATTATTCCTATATGGTAAATTTTAATCCCTGATTGACCTTGACCTTTCATTCTTTTGATTGCTATTCTATCACCTATTTTTATTTTTGATGCTCTGGCATATTGATCTGGTTGGTCTCCCTTTTCCCAGCCAAGCATCCAATATCCTTCCTCAACAAATTTTTTATCTTGATGTTCAACTCCACCCCAAGATGCTCCAACAACCCAATAATTTATCATTTGTGTCTCCCTAAATATAGATTCATAAGTTGTTAAACTTTTTTAATTTCAACTACATCAACTTCTTTATTTTTATATGTTGAATTACTGTTTTTGAATTTATTAATGGCTAGTTGCATAGCTGTTGTTTCGTTCTCTGCATCGACTGTGATACTTTGAGAATTGTGTTTGTATTTATCAGGATCGCCATATTTTATTTTCACTCGATAATTTGCCATTTTATTTTCCTTGTGCATAACGTTTAAAATGAGCAATCAAAAAGCCGCCCGCGGGTTTTTGATTGGTCTCCTCTGATTTGTTAGATGTGAATAGAATTATCATACAATCTCATGCATTCAAAAGCTTATGTATGGTTATCTCAAAAGATACAAAGACAACGGCAAGAATCGCCAAAAGAGTGTTCTCTTTAAAGCGTGGAGCTTTATTCAATTGGAGTTTTAAAAAACTCGCTTCTCTATTCAAAATATAGATAAACCAGATAGGGATACTGAAGGCAACTAAACTTTGAGGCTGTAAGCTAAAAGATATTGTATTACGTACAATGATTATTGCATAATTGACAATTGCAAAATATACCAAGAACAGCATAATCCAACGCATCCATTTGTTACGCAATAGCAGTCCGGCTCCAACAATCATACTCATAAGAACTACTAGTATTCGAAGATAGGGATTTCCCATAACCGAGGAAGGAAAAAGCAATTGTACATAAATGGCACCGAAAGAGTGACTGTTGATTATGAAATATGGGAAGATACAAATCATAAATAGGCTGACAAACCAGAGAAGATCAATAGTATTGCTGTTTGTTGACGTCTCCATTTGAGAAACATTCGTGTCTTCGAAAGTCTTCTTGCGATTGGTATAGAGCTTATAAGCACCGTACAGTAATCCAAGAGGAAGGGAAATGACAGGCATAATAACAAACAAAGCCCAAAAGCCAAACAATTGACCGGTAGCGCCTCCCATTATCGGGTAAAGGGTTATATTTATAAATGTTACAACAGCGAGCAGCAGGACACTCATGGCAATAATATATAATTTATTTTTAAGTTTGAAGAACTCAATTAGCCATGAAAAAATAAGTGCATAGAGAGGAAATAGTAAACTGAATCCAAGGTAATTGTTATAAAAACTACCCCCGGGTAAAAATATGTTTTGAACGATAAGACCTATCGAAGCGAGAACTATAAGTTCCAAAGAGAGAGAACGAATCAGAGAACGGATA
>JBFFUI010000039.1:0-20063 GCA_041571435.1 Sulfurimonadaceae bacterium
ACAACTGAAAAACCCCGCGTTTATTGAGGACCTTTGCAGTGCTGTAGAAGAGGCATATGTCAGTTTGAATGACGGCATGTGCGAGGAGATCAAGGCCTGCAGCAGTTGCAGTTATCAGCGAAATTACCTGCGTAACATGATCGGTATTTTAAATGAGATCGAAGAGGGGCAGGAACTTTCCAGCACGATAAAACGTGAACTTTTCACCTTTCCCGAGAAGATCAAAGAGGTATTGACACGTATCGAGCAGGTCTTGAAAGAGCTCTAAAAGAGCTTCGTGTTACTTAATCGTCTTAAGTGAACGATTTGGGTACCAGAATTTTAGCCCTAATACAGCATCCAACCGTTATACTTTCGGCAAATATTTTATAATCAAGGAGACCTTATGCCACAGATTCCAGGCGGGTTTGAACTTATTTTAATTCTTGCAGTTGTACTGCTTCTTTTTGGCGGTAAAAAGATCCCACAGCTTGCAAAAGGTCTAGGCGAAGGTATTCGCAACTTTAAAAAATCTGTCAAAGATGATGAGACAGAAGTCGCTCAAGACGATACAAAAGCAGAAGAACCTAAAAAAGTAGAAGGTTCTGAAGAGGGTGCATCTACCGAGGCACCCAAAGACACAAAACAAGCATAAGCATTGAAACAACGTGTTGCAGCGCTCCTTAGAGAGCAGTTTGAACGAGATGTTGTTTTGGAAAAGCCAAAAGACCGTTCTTTTGGCCACTTCGCAACACCAGTCGCATTTTCCCTCGCAAAAGAACTCCGTAAATCACCAATGGTCATCGCAGAAGAGTTGGCTTCATCTTTTGGCGAAGATGCTATGTTCTCGGCAGTCGAATCGGTCAAAGGGTATATTAACCTGCGTCTTTCCGAGTCATTCCTAGACGAGTATGCCTCTTGGGCTCTCGAGAACCCGGATGAATTCGGTTCGATCGGTGAGGATCAAAAGATCCTTCTTGAGTTCGTCAGCGCCAACCCTACAGGTCCGCTTCACATCGGTCATGCCCGCGGTGCTGTCTACGGGGACACTCTTTTGCGTCTGGGACGCAGACTCGGCTTTGATATTACGGCAGAGTACTATGTCAACGATGCCGGTAACCAGATTGACCTGTTGGGCCATTCGATTCAACTCGAGGGACGTGCAACGATCCTGAACGAAGATGTGGAGTATCCGGAAAGCTTTTACCGCGGTGAGTACATGACTGACCTTGCCAGGGAAGCGGCGGAAGTGTTCGGCAGCGAGATATTCCATGATGAAAGCCGTCAAAAAGAGTTGGCACTGTGGGCAAAAGACAAGGTGATGGAGATCATCATCAAAGACCTTGCCGATGCGAACATCCATTTTGACACGTTTGTCTCTGAAGCGTCGCTATATGATGACTGGGAACGTGTTATGAAGAAGATGGGCGAGGGTGTCTACAGTTCCGAAGATAAGATATGGCTTCGCTCAAGCGAATACGAGGATGAGAAAGACCGTGTCGTTGTCCGTGAGGACGGTCGGCCGACCTATCTGGCAGGCGACATTGTCTACCACAATCAGAAGTTCGAACGCGGTTATCACCACCATATCAACATCTGGGGTGCAGATCACCACGGGTATATCCCGCGCGTGAAAGCTGCGACAGAATTTCTTGGCTATGACAGCAAAAAACTGGAAGTACAGCTTTCACAGATGGTCAGTCTTCTTAAAGACGGTGAACCGTACAAGATGAGCAAACGTGCCGGTAACGTCATTTTGATGAGCGACATCGTCGAAGAGATCGGTGCCGATGCCCTGCGTTTTATCTTTGCCAGTAAAAAGAGCGATACACCGCTAGAGTTTGATGTCAACGAGTTGAAAAAAGAGGATAGCTCAAACCCTATCTATTACATCAATTATGCGCATGCACGTATTCAGACGATACTCAGTAAAAGCGAACTCACTATGGATGAGATCATGAAGAGTGATCTTAAGGGCTTGAATGAAGATGCCGATGCCCTTCTTTTCGAAGCACTTCTCTTGCCGGAAGTGATCGAAGATGCCTTTGTATCACGCCAGGTCCAGAAGATGCCGGAATATCTGAAGTCGTTGGCAGCGAGACTGCATAAGTTCTACTACGATTACCGTATTATCGGCGAAGAAGATGAGGCAAAACTGCTGAAGCTCTTCCTTGTCGTGGCCCTGTCACTGCGTACAGGACTCTCAATGCTCGGCATAACCGCAAAAGACAGGATGTGAGTTCGTAATATGTAAAGCCCATTTCTGGGCTTTACGGCGAACGAAACCAGAGTCGATGATATGCCAAAGAGAAATATCCAATTATGGATATTTTATTTGGATAAGGTTATATAAATAGTTTACAACTCACCGACATCGGCTTGGACATCAATAAAAACACCATTAAAATAACTTCTATCATTTAACTTTTTATCCTCCTTTAAACCTAATATTTTATCCGTTAGAATTGGTATTATGAAACAGATCATGCTTTTTCTATTTTTATTATCGGCAGCTGCGGCAGAGGAATGTGAAAAGGTCAAGGTTACGTTTGAAAAAGAGGAAGTGGCCTACGACATGGTAGCACGCATTGCCATTGCAGGCAACAGCGCCTATACGATCATCGCTAACTTTATTAAAGAGGGCGAAACACTTTTGCTACAGTGTCCAGATCTCTACTCTCTGGATCGTCAACACACACTTAAACGCAAACTCAAAAAAGCCAGACTACATCATGAAAGCTACCGGGTCTTTTCCCAAGCGGAAGTGAGCCGTTATGCACGAACGCATCCTGAAGAGATTATCGTCTACAAATGGGGTACCATAAGGCCGGTGCCATGATGAAGGTTGTCTTGACAGGATTGGTGCTGATCGTCATGAACACACCGGCCGTGGCGGAGAGCTGCAGTGGGTATGAAGAAGCCTACGATAGGGCACAGTTCATTATAAATGAACAGGCTAGTGTAAATAACTGGAAAAAATACGACCTGGTTAACGCTCTCATCGATTCGGCGACAAGCTATCTGGCCTACTGCAGCGATGAGATCATTCTGGCTGAGCAGTATCAGATCCAGCAGGTCATCAAAAAAGCAGATAAAAAGAGAAGAGAGTACTTTAAAGGCGCCGTACGCGAATACCATGCGTTCTACGGGATTCGTCCGAATGTAACAGAGATATACCAAGACGGCAGCTTTTCAAGCGGCGGCGGGAGCTCGTCAGGGCCTTCCTCCCCGCCGCGCTTTCCCCCTGTTCAACAACCGATGTTCCCCCCTGTAAAATGATAAGCAAGCTGCGATATAATGTCGTTCTCTTTTGCTCCTCATCGCTTAACAGGATAAAGCAGGGCCCTCCTAAGGCCTAGCTCGAGGTTCGAGTCCTCGTGGGGAGACCACCATATTTGTATCTTCAGCGCATCTTGCACTTCAGTTCATCTCTCAACGTACCGATCTACGCTTTCGGATTCACTTCAGCACAATCTGCACCAAATCAACAATTTTTTACCGTTGCTGACTTAATGCGCTGTTTTACCAACGTGAGATGAGGGCCAGATTGACCTTGGCAAATTGGGGAACGGTGACATCGCCAGAGGTGTTTGTATTGCTTCCCACCTGACCCGAGAGGTCCATCTGAAACCATTTGAGACCGATGCCCATACCGGCGGTATAGATAAGTCCCGCCTGGTCGTTTGCATTAAGATTCTGCATCAGTCCCGCACGAAGAGAGAGGGCAAAAACTGATGTGAACGGTTCAAAGTTGATACCGCCGCCGACCATCTGGCTCTCAAGATCGTCATTGAGCACTTTATTGCTGGTGAGGTCGATGTCGGCAGCAATCTCCAGCGAGTCGATTATGCTGTAGGCTAAACCGGCACGCAGCATCGGCTCAATGGTGTAAAAGGTGCCGTCCGGGAATTCAAACTCCGGCGAGTTGAGGTTTGTACCTACCAGCGCAACGGTCAAGTCATAGGCAAATGCAGGTTGATAGGCCAGCCCCAGATCAACCCCGAAGCCGGAGCTTGTGTTCTCCAGCCTTTCGCCTTTTGGCCCTTCAAGGTTACCCGAATAGTCGATCTTCATCTTCTCGGTGTAGGCAAGGGCCTGCATATACTTGAAAGCACCGCCGAGCATGACGTTTCCGATAACGGACCCAAAGTTGTGACCGTAGGCGACCGGGACCTCCGCCATACTCACCCCTCTGACATCTAGGTAGGTCATGCCGTTGTTGAGGGCATACTCAATGGAAGTATCCGCATACTCTGTTGGATTACTAAGAGCGGGCGTACCGTCACTGTTTATCTTAATATAGGTACCGCTTCCGGCGTCATAGAAGATGAGCTGGTCATGTGCCTGATCGACCCGGGCAATAGCCGCTGTATCGGAAGTACCGAAGACCCCGATCCCGAAGTTGGAGAGCTGCGCAGCAACATAGGCTTGCGGTGTCAGGGAGATCGCATCACCGTCCATGCCAATTACGATCTCGGTGCCATCGATAAGGTTGCGGATATCGGTGGGAGTCAGGCTTGTATAGTCCTGATTCGCTTTGTTGATGGTATCGAGAAACCCGCTGTCGCCCAGCTTGATGATCGATGCGCCGGCACCGTGATCATAGGCACCCATACCGCCGCCCATGGATACCTCTGCCGTATAGTGCGTCTTGCCAAGGAGTGCTGGATTGTTGTAGGTCGCGATCGAACCGCTTGAGCTGGCCACGGCGGCACCGCCCATCGAGATCGCTTTATAGCCGAGGGTCTCAAACTTTGCAGCGTGGAGGGGCCCGGCGCTTGCAAGCAGAACTGCAGCCATTGAGAGAACTGGTTTTAATTGCATAAGATCTTCTTTTTGTTGATATAATATTTATGATAGCACAACCGAAGTGTTTTCTCTGTTAGGAACTTTTTTTATATCAGCAATGTAAATATTGTTTTAAACGTGTGATGAACCAACCCTGTGGTAGGATTTCAAAATAGATATTATTGTTAGAGAAGGAGCCGTTATGGTCAAAGTAGCTGCCGTGCAGATGGCAATGGGTACTGACAGAGAGGCTAATGCCGACAAGGCCGAAGCGCTGGTTCGAGAGGCGGCCGCCAATGGTGCGCAGATCATCTTGCTGCCGGAACTTTTTGAAGGTCTTTATTTTTGTAAAGATATGGACAAACACTATTTCTCCTGGGCACAGGAGCGTGAGGGTCACCCTTTGATCGAACGTTTCAGCAAGCTGGCCGAAGAGCTGAAAGTCGTGCTTCCTTTGAGCTATTTCGAGAAGGCCGGGGAGCTCTATTTCAACTCGCTTGTCGTCATTGATGCGGACGGGAAAGTGTTGGAGAATTATCGTAAAACCCACATACCCGACGGCCCCGGGTATGAAGAGAAGTTCTATTTCAGACCGGGAGACACCGGCTTTAAAGTGTGGGAGACGACATACGCAAAGGTCGGTGTCGGGATCTGCTGGGACCAGTGGTTTCCGGAGACGGCCCGCTCGCTTGCCCTGATGGGCGCGGAGCTGATCTTCTATCCGACGGCGATCGGCAGCGAACCCGAGATCCATGTCGATTCAAAAGAGCACTGGCAGCGTGTACAGCAGGGGCATGCCGCGGCCAATACCGTCCCGGTCATCGCGGCAAACCGTATTGGCGTGGAAGCTGGTGAGAGTTGCACCTTGACCTTTTACGGTGGCTCTTTTATGACGGATTATACCGGTGACAAAATAGCCGAGGCACCGCGTGATAAAGAAACGATTATCTACAGTCAGTATGATCTTAAAGAAGATAGAAAGCAGCGGGAGTACTGGGCGCTTTTCAAAGACCGCCGTCCCGAGATGTACAGTGAGGTGTGCCGATCATGATTAAAATAATACTACTGCTCGTTATGAGCACCCTGCTGTTTGCCAGAGGGTACCATGCACCTGAGAACCGGTCGCAGGCGAAAAACCTGGTGAAGATGGTCTATTTGGACTATAAAACGACCTGGTTGAACGGGTGTGATTACATCTATGATCCGACCACCTGTATGGACAAGACACTTGTCGATATGACAACGTGCAATGTAGACGAGCAGAACCAGAGCATGGTGTGGATACAGGTCGTTCCCGATACGTTCTATGGTCGCAATATGGCCTGTATGAATGAGAATGTCTGTGTCAGTGAGTTTACGGGCAAAGCGTTCAAAGGGGCGCGTTGCTGCCGCCTAAGCAGTGAAAAGTATAAAAAGATGGAAAGCGAGCTTTTTAACCTGATACCTGTCGTTTCAGCTGTCGCTGAAAAGGCCAAAGGCAAAATATTCGGTGAAGTTAAAACGCCGAAAGAGAAGGTCGGCGGTGTCAAGTTTGATGAGAACTTCATCGAACCGCCCGACAGCGTCAAAGGTGACATCGCCCGTGTCTACCTCTACATGGAGAGTCGTTACGGTCTGCAGCTCTCAGCGGAAGAGAAAGCGATGTTTGTCCGCTGGCACAAAGGCGATGCGGTCGACAAACGCGAATGTGACATTGAAAAGATCTTCACCAAAGTGCAGGGCGTACCGAATCGTTTGATTGAAGAGGGATGTCAAAAGTTCTGATGCAGGAGTACCGTCTGCTTTTCAGGGTTTAGAAATTCCTTCTATCATCTCGTCGGGGCTGATATTTTCGAGAAGTTTGTTAAAGTCCTGGAGACTGTAAAGGAGCAATCCCTCTTCGTTGAGTGCGTTGAGCTCATTGGAAAAACCGCGTTTTGAAATGAGCACGAGCTTATCGGCCTCGAACCCAGCCAGGGCACACTTGTCCCTGAGCTTGGAGAGCTCGCTTTTGTTGATCTTGGTGTTGGTGTATTTGCACTCGGCAACAACGGTCTTGCCCGAAGCGGTTCTGGCCAGGATATCGATCTCGACCTGTCTGTCCCAGTAGCTTCCGACCTCTATGATGGGGTCATTTTCGAACTCTGCTTTCAGCAATTCGATCGAGAGCTTTTCAAACACCAGACTGCTGAAGTTCTTCTCACGACTTGAAAAATGTGTTTTGACCTCGTCGTATTCCCCTTTTTGAATCCTTTGGTGCAATGGCGATACGAAAGCGAACCAAAAGCGGAAAAATGGGGTCGTAAACGTTAGTTTATCGGAGATACGATGTTTTTCGATCTCTTTTTTGAGCTTCTGACCGGGATACTCTTTTTCAATGGGATTTTCACGCGAAGGCTCAAGCTGTAGGATTCCGGTCTGACAGAGATGCTCAATCGCCGCATTGCCTGTTTTTTCCGAGATACGCGCCCGTTTAAAAGCGGAGTGTGTCCGACGGTCACCCAGTGCAATCCCCGTCAGGATAGCATGGTAGACACTTTCACCCAGCGTCATATCCAGGATAATGTTATGAAGATGACCGTAATTGTCCAGGATCAGGATCTCGATCAGCTCAAGCAGCGGTATGTCGGTGTCGATCTCCCAGCCAAGCCCGCCAAAGACGGCAAAGTACTCTATGGCTTCTTCAAGCGAATTGGGGTAATTTCGAATATAAAAAGAGCGAAACTGCCGTAAGAGTGATGGTTGGAATGTGTCGATTGCCTGCCCCTTTTATAATGTTGTCCAATTATAGCAAAAGACTAAAGCTCTCCACCCCACTGCAGGGTGTCTAAACCATATTTTTCACGCAGGGACGAGGTGCTCTGTGTCAGTTTGTGGCGT
The DNA here is from genome assembly GCA_041571435.1 of Sulfurimonadaceae bacterium. Classification (GTDB taxonomy): domain Bacteria; phylum Campylobacterota; class Campylobacteria; order Campylobacterales; family Sulfurimonadaceae; genus Sulfonitrofixus. The sequence goes on from JBFFUI010000039.1 coordinate 7,627, forward strand.
TTGGTGTCCTCTTCGTACTCCAGCAGTGAAAAGGTGTGGTGGTTGCTCTGCGTGAAAGCAGAACAGGAGAGCCCGATCCGGATGGCTTTGAGATGGGTATGGACGTCCGCTTTTTGAAAAAGCTCCAGAAGCGTTGTGCGTAAAAAGGCTTCACTGTAAAGACGGTTGACCGTCAATGCCGTGTGACTTTTCTGGTTCATTTCGTACCGTATAGAGAGACTGTAGTGGGTTGGGTGCTTTTTCATCCGGACAAGGGCATGCGAGAGATGGCGGGAGAGGATAATGACGCGCCGTTTGAGTTCTCTTCGGTCTATTTCCGGATCAAAGGTACGCGAGATACCGATGGATTTGCGTTCACGCTCTTGCTGCAGCGGTGTTCTATCGATGCCGCAGACCCGTTCATAAAGGTCTCTCTGCGACTTGGTCGAGTGTAAAAAGATCTGGGGATGGCGCTGTATCTCGCCCAAGGTACTCAGTCCGCGAGCCAGCAGTTTGGCCTCTGTCCGGCGGCCGATGCCGGGAAAATCTTTAAGAGGTTTCTCTTTTATGAAGGCATCGACTTCATGCGGATAGACAACCAATGTGCCGAAGGGTTTGGCAACGTTGGTGGCCATCTTCGCAGTGAACTTGGAGTAGGCGGCACCGATCGAGAGCGGCAACTGCAGCACCTCCATCGCTTCATTCTTGAGATCTTCTATAAATCTCGGAACGTCTTTGTCATCCACCCAGCCGTCCAGGTCCCCGTAAAACTCATCGATGCTTCCCTGTTCCGTAACCGGGATGCGCTCCTGCAAAAAGACCTTTAATCTGTAGGAGAGCTCCTGATAGAGCCGCATGTTCGGCTGTTTGATGATGATGTCGGGACAGAGTTGCAGGGCTTCACGAATGGTACAGCCTGTTTTAATCCCGTAGGCTCTGGCCTCATATGAGGTCGTGGTCAACATACCGCGGATGCGCCCGTCGGGGTCGATAAACTTGCTGAGGTCATTGTCTTTGGACGATTGGTGCTCAAAAAAGTAGGCCGGCACGAACGAACCGGTGTTTTTCAGGTTTAGAAACTGCCGGCTTTTGTGGTGGGAAAATATTTTGGTGTCGCCACGCCCGCCGATACCGACAGGTACTCCGATCAGGCTTTTGTCGAGGGTGCGCTCTGCTGAGACAAAGAAGCAGTCTAGATCAATGTGGATTTTCATAGGGTTAGAATAGCATTTTCGGTGGGTCTTTGGCGAAATGATGGCAGGATGACATAGGCCTGTTCTTTACTTTCGAAAAAAAGTAATAAAAACGTTCAGTCCCCATGGCATGAGGAAAGGCGATACGCCCTCTCTAACGTGTAAAATTTTTTGCGGGCAAGCATAACTGCTAATAAATAAGAGGTAAATGAAGTTTCTAAGTGATTCGTTTGGGCAACTTGCTACAATTAGGGTTCTAATACCCCGCCGGCTGACCACATGACGATCGTACGTAATGCTGTGTTTAATCGACGGAGCAACATATGGATGGTGAAATATGGAATATCGTTATATCGGCCGGTCGGGACTGAGAGTGAGTCCGATCTGTATGGGGACGATGACCTTCGGGACACAGGTGCCGGATGAGAAGACGGCGTTTTCCATTATGGACAAAGCCTATGATGCCGGGGTCAACTTTTACGACACGGCAGAACTTTACCCGGTGCCACCGCAGGCAAAACTGGCTGGGATCACCGAAGAGATCGTTGGCAGATGGCTAAAGACAAAACCGCGTGAAAGTGTCATTTTGGCAAGCAAGGTAGCCGGAGCCGCATCGGGCTGGTTCGTACCGCCAATCCGCCACGGCCTGACGGCGATCGACCGTTTTCATATCGAGCGGGCGGTTGAGGGGTCGCTGAAACGACTGCAGACTGACTACATCGACCTTTACCAGATGCATTGGCCCGATACGGTCGTGCCGATCGAGGAGTCCATGGAGGCCTTTGACAGACTGGTAGAGAGCGGAAAGGTGCGTTATATCGGCACCTCCAATGATACGGCCTACGGCACGATGAAAGCGCTGAGTGTTTCCAAGTATGAAAAGCTGGCACGGTTCGAGTCGATCCAGAACAACTTCTCGCTGTTGAACCGCCGTTTTCTGGATGAGCTCTCAACGCTTGCCAAAAACGAGAAAATCTCGCTGCTGCCGTATTCGCCGTTAGCCGGCGGTGTACTGAGCGGCAAATACAACCAAAACCCCGAGGCTAAAGGGCGTTTCAGTGATTACATGCACTCATCAAACCCCCGACAGCGCCAGATGGCAGCGCGTTTTATGAACGACCGGACACTGGCTTCGACACAGGAGTATATCCGGATCGCCCATGAAGCGGGTCTGGACCCGGTGACGCTGGCAACCGCATGGAGTAAACAGTTTGACTTTGTGGCATCGACGATCATCGGGGCTACGTCAACGGATCAACTTGATGCCACACTGGCGGCCATGGATCTGACTTTGAGCGATGAGATTCTAAAGGAGTGTGACGCGGTCCATGCGAAGATTTTATACCCTATGGGCTAGTGTGCTGATCCTGCTGCTTGGTGGATGTACAGCTAAACCCTATGTGAAGAGCAGTGCCGCCACGGTTGTTTTGAAGTCATCCAAGCTGAAGTTCGCGGACACCGGGTACATACGGAGTAATGAGGACCTTGTCGGACTCGAACTTTTTTCAGCGGGGCAAGCCGTGGCAAAGATCGAGGTTGAAAACATGATCTGTGTCGCGGGGGAAGGGTGCATGCGCAAAAGCACGTTCAATGCCGAGTATCTGAGCAGCAAATATCCGGACACATTGCTGGAGAATATCTTGCGCAGCAGACCTATCTATGGCGGATTGAATCTTGTCGAGAATGATGAAGGCTTTGAACAGAGGATCACCGGTAAGGGGGTCGATATCCGCTACACGACCAAGCCGAGATCAATCTATTTTAAAGACCATCTAAACGGTGTATTGATAAAAATTAAAAAAGAAGAGGAACAAAATTGAGTAATAAATTTGTTGGAGCACACACATCAGCAGCGGGTGGCGTCTTTAATGCCCCGTTGAATGCTATGGAGATCGGTGCAAACGCTTTTGCCCTGTTTACTAAAAACCAGCGTCAATGGGCAGCCAAACCGCTTGACACAAAGACGATCGATCAGTTTAAAGAGAACCTCGAACGCAGCGGGGTCCTCCCTAAACATGTCTTGCCGCATGATTCGTACCTGATCAATCTTGGTCATCCTGAAGTCGAGAAACGCGAAAAGTCGTTCAACGCCTTTGTCGATGAGGTGGAGCGCTGCATGCTGCTGGGCCTTGACCGGCTGAACTTTCACCCCGGCTCCCATCTGCGAAAGATGGAAGAGGATGCGTGTCTGGACGCCATTGCGGAGAACATGAACCGTACGCTTGATAGGACGTCAGGCGTCAGCCTGGTCCTTGAAAATACAGCGGGACAGGGGAGCAACCTCGGCTGGAAATTCGAGCACCTTGCCCACATTATTGACAAGATCGAAGACAAGAGCCGTGTCGGGGTCTGCATCGACACATGTCATATGTTTACGGCGGGTTATGACATCAGAACCAAAAATGTCTATGATGCGACCTGGGCTGAGTTTGACAAGGTGATCGGCTTTAAATACCTTATGGGGATGCATATCAATGACTCAAAACCGGAGCTCGGCTCCCATGTAGACCGACATGACAGCATCGGTAAAGGCAAGATTGGTCTGGATGCTTTCGGATTCATCATGAATGATGAACGAATGGATGATATCCCCCTGATTCTGGAGACGATAGACGAGACGATCTGGAAAGAGGAGATCGAACTGCTCTACTCGCTGGAAGAAAAAGCATAGCGCAATTGCTACAAAACAGGGTTGTTTTTCGTTGAAAAATAACCCTATTAAAGAAAGTTATAAAATAACTATGGCAGAATGGGGTGAATTCGTTCAATACTGCCTTTGATAGCTTCAAACAGCAGTGTCCGAGCATCAGGAGAATAAATGAAAAAACTACTACTCGTCTCTGCGGTTGCAGCCAGTACATTGATCGCTTCAGGGTACAAGATCCCAGAACAGTCCCTTAACTCTACAGCACTTTCGGGTGCCTATGTCTCAAATGCATCGACTGCCGATGCGGCGTATTATAACCCTGCGAACATGGCGTTTATGAGTTCAGACAGACACCTTGAACTCAATGCGATGTATATCCATCTTAACCCGGTAGAGTTCAGCGGGGACCTTACAGGACCTTACGGCCCGGGCGGGTCAATCATCACTGTTCCTTCCCAATCAGAAAGTGCATCAGAGGATTTTATTATCCCCCAGATCTATCTTGTATCAAAGCCGATGGGCGAGAGTGAAGATGTCCGTATTGGCCTCTCTATCAATGCGCCTGCCGGACTTTCCAAGCGCTGGACTGAAGGGCTTGAATCAATGATGGCTGAAGAGTTCACCCTCAAAGTCATTGAGACGAACCCTACCATTTCTTACAGAATCTTGGACAACCTTGCCGTTGCTGCCGGTGTCCGTTTCGTCTATTCTGAAGGTATTGTCAAAGCCGGCGGTCCTGGTGCACTTGATCTGCAGGGAAGCAGCTGGGATGTTGGGTACAACCTGGCCCTCGCGTACAAGCCTTTTGATATATTGGGCATGGCGTTTACCTACCGTTCTAACATTGATCTTACGGAAGAAGGCGGTCAATCGTCCTACCTTCCTGCTCCATGGCCGTCAGCTTTTCCAGCATCAGTAACGGTACCGCTTCCGGCAACGCTTACCGTAGCTACCGATGTCGATGTGACTGAAAGCACGAACATAGAGTTCGTCTATGAAAGAACGTTCTGGTCAGCATATGATGAGTTACATATTCAAGTACCGATGTGGGGTGCAATGTCTCCTCAGCCAATGCCTAAAAACTGGGTGGACACCAATACCTACCGTCTCGGTCTGACACAAGGTTTCGGTGATTCACTGGACGTGATGGTGGGTGTCGCTTATGATGAGACACCGGTACCGGATGAGACACTAGGTTTTGAACTGCCAGACAGCAATGCGCTTATCGGTTCCATCGGTGCGCGTTATGCAGTGAACGAAGAGTTTGACATCGGTGCGGCTGTTCTTTATGATACAAAAGAGGATAGATTCGTGTCACGTGACGTCAATCAAAACGGTATCGACGGTACATTCTCCGGTGCCAGTGCCCTTATGGTCAGTGTCGGTCTGGGCTACAAGTTCTAAACCGTTTTAAGAGACTGCCTTCTACAGGGGGCAGTCTCCGCAATACAACTCCCCTTTTACTTACAACATGTCTATCCCTTAATCATAGATACAATAAAATTAATGCATGAAAGCCTTTCAAAGGAACGCAATGTCCCTCTCTTATCCATACCAGAACTTCTATGACATGCTTGAAGCAGCGGCATCTGCAACACCGAACAAGACCGTCATTTTCATTGATGAGCGCAAGGTGAGTTACAGAGCATTTTTACAAAAGGTCGATGCCTTTGCCCGTTTTTTGGAGATCGCCGGTGTCGGGGTTGGCGACAGGATCGCGTTGATCGCACCGAACTCGGAAGAGTTCGTCATCGCCGTCTATGCCGTGACCAAGATCGGAGCGGTGCTTGTGCCGGTGAACACAATGTTGAAAGCGAATGAGTACGAATACATTCTCAACGATTGTGAGGCGAAACTGCTCATTACGTCCCAGCAGTATTTGAAAGAGGTCGAGACGCTTACGAAGACGACAACAGTGGAGAAGGTGGTCTGGACGGATGAAGCACCGCTGCTGGATGGCAATAATATCGTGTTTGATGAGATCTTGGAGACGCACCGACATGGGCAAGAGAGCAGGGGGCTCTCCAAGCTGGATGATATGGCCATCATCTTCTACACCTCGGGTACGACGGGGCATCCTAAAGGTGCAATGATGAGCTATCGCAACCTGTTTTCAAATCTGATCGCCGGTTCCGAACGTTTTGACGTCACGCATAAAGATCGCTTTATTGTCTATCTGCCGATGTTCCATGCCTTTACCTTCACGGTGCTGCTGTTGATCCCTTTGTATAACAAGGGTTCGTTCGTCATCATACCGAAACTGCTGCCTTTCAGCAACATCATCAAGCAGACGCTGCTTAAGAGAGTGACGGTGTTTTTAGGTGTACCTGATGTCTATAACGCGTTGATCAAAGCAAAACTCCCGTGGTACTTTATGTGGTTCAACCGTATACGCGTTTTTATCTCGGGTGCCTCTGCACTGAGCGAAGAGACCCTGAACAAGTTCAACGATAAATTCAAACGTGCCACGATGCTGGAGGGCTACGGACTGAGCGAATGTTCGCCGGTTGTTTCGGTCAACCCCATGGAGAAGCAAAAACCGATGTCGATAGGGCTGGCACTTCGGACCTATGAGGTTAAGATCGTGGATGACGAGATGCTGGAGGTGCCGTTGGGTCAGATTGGTGAGATTATCGTCAAAGGCGACAATGTGATGATGGGCTATCTCAACCGCCCGGAAGCAACGGAAGATACCATTATCAACGGCTGGCTTCGTACCGGCGATCTTGGCAAGATGGACAGCGAAGGGTACATCTTCATCGTTGACAGGATGAAAGACCTGATCATCTCCAAAGGGATCAACATCTACCCCCGTCAGATCGAAGAGGAGCTGATGAAGCTCTCGTACATCAGACAGGGCGCCGTGATCGGGGTGAAAGACCCGCACAGCGGTGAAGTCCCTGTTGCTTATGTCGAACTGGAAGATGAGGCGGACAGGGAGAGTGTAACTGCCAACAGGATAAAAACAGATCTCAAGAGGGTACTGGCGAACTTTAAAGTACCAAAAAGTGTCGTGATCGTGGATGAACTGCCAAAAACCGCGACCGGCAAGGTGCTTAAACGCAAGATTAAAGAGATGCACGTTAGGTAGAAGCCGACAGCGAACTGAATCCGTCAACATAAAGGTGGAACGCCGAACCTTTATCCAAGCGCATGTAACGCGCGCTTATTTTCTCTCAAATATTAGAAAACATAGAAATTGCTATAATTCGACTATAAAATATAATATAGAGGTATTTTTGAAATATTTAATCGATTTTTTAGAAGCAAAAGATGTGACTAAGACAGAGGTCTATGATCAGCTTAAGTGTACAGAGGATGAGGCAAAAGTGCTGCAGCTTCTCTCCCAACGCTATATCGCAGGCAATGAAGACATGCTGGTGGTCGATATACTGCAGTCACTGTACGGTGAAAAAGACTACACCTATATCCAGCATCTGGGTCTGATCAAGACACTGCTCGAGCTGGGCTGGATCATCCAGCACAGTTTTACACCGCTCAAGATCAACGACGTCACACAACTGGAGCTGTTGAACACCGCAGTGGCATTGACGACATCGTTCCTTCGCCTTCTGGAGGAGGGCTCGTTCGAGTTGGAATTGCCGGACATCAAGCCCTATGAAGACCATCTTGAGTATCTGCAGGACCAGTTCTTCCGTATTGAACTCTATCAGAAGATGAGTACGATCCGTCAAAATGTGCACGAACACTCCTTAGGGATCAACCGTGTCCGTTCCAAACTGGAGCTGCTTGAAAAACGGATCGAAGAGCGTGTGGCACAGACGACGAAAGATGTGGTTCTGGACAAATTCTTCAAACAGAAAAAATTGGATGCCAAAGAGCAGGTCATCTTCTTGGCACTGTTGAAAGAGGAGTACAATGCCGGTGACTCTTCGCTACGTGAGATGAACACGTTAATCGATCTTATATCGCTGGATGAGTATGACCGTATCAAGAACCGTTCACTTCTTGAAGACGGTTCGACGCTATTAACCGGAGAGCTCATCGATTATGAGGAGATGTTGAACCCTTTTGGCGGGATCTCACGTGCCTTTTACCTGGTCGAAGACGTGGTACAGTCTATCATGCACCCGCAGAAAAAGAAGAAAGTGCACAAGCTCAAGATGGATATGGCCATCAAAGATCAGGATATCTTTGAACTCATCGATCCCGAGCAGAACCTGGACGATGTCGTCTTAAACCCTAAAACACAGGAGACCCTCGAAAACCTGATGCGCCAGATGGACAAAGAGGTTGTCGCACGTCTTGTAGAGTGGGGCATCAAGAAGAAAAAAGGGGCATTGGACGCACGGATCATCTTTTACGGCCCTCCGGGAACAGGAAAGACAATGACATCCTATGCACTTGCGAAGTCTCTTAAGCGGCAAGTCCTCGCTTTTGACTGTTCCAAGATCCTCTCCATGTATGTCGGTGAAAGCGAGAAAAACGTACGCAAGATCTTTGACACCTTTAAAGATCTGAGTTCGAAAACGAAAACAGAACCGATTCTTCTGCTGAATGAAGCGGACCAGTTCTTAGGTTCACGCTCGAGCGGCCCGGGCGGCGGTGCAGAGCAGATGCATAACCAGATGCAGAACATTTTTCTGGAACAGATCGAGCAATTTGAAGGGATCTTGATCGCAACGACGAACCTGCTTGAAAATATCGATGTCGCCTTCTCCCGACGATTTAACTATAAAATCGAGTTCAAACGTCCGAACAAGGCACAGCGAACAAAACTCTGGAGTATGATGTTGCCTGAAAATGCCCCGTATGAAGAGGGCTTTGACATAGAAGAGCTGACAAAGTACGACCTGAGCGGCGGGCAGATTAACCTGATAGTCAAAAACTGTGCGTATGCTGTTGCGACACAAAAAGAGCCGCTCTTTACGATGGATATCTTCAAACAGGAGATTGAAAAAGAGAAAAAAGGGAACTTTGACAGCGAAAAGTCAATGGGGTTCCTCTCCTAAAATTCCAGCTTCGGCGCGAATCGCACCGGAGCTCACCTCTCAACCTACCGATGTACCTTCTCGGGTTTAGATCCAGTCCAGCGCACATCAAAACAAGGGTACCGATTGCGAAGCGATGTTCTTCTGGAATCTGACACTATTACTTTGCCCGGGTTTCAGATGCGCTCCGCCATCTTTTCATGAACGTCGAACGCTTTCACGCGTAAATTGTTTCAAATCTAAACAGTGCCACCTATATGGCAAATATTTATGTAACGCTTTGTAGCACACCCCCTCAATTTCAAATTACGAAAAAAGTAGCTTTAAAGCTCTTTAGGCTATATTGCCTATAACTGTTTTTTCTATAGAAAACATAGCTCTGAAAACCCCTGAAAATAGGTGTTTTTAGCTGTTTATAAACAATAAAAAAGGTTATTCGTATGGAACATGTAAGCACTACAAGTCCCTATTTTGGGGTGTTTATACTCTTCGTATTAACGTTCGGGGCATTTTATGCAACCACGGTTGCTGCACGCTTGGCGAGCCGTGCTCTGGCACGTAAAGACACTGAGAAGCTAAAACTTTCGATCTACGAGTGTGGTCCGGAAGTCACAAAACAGCCTAACCGTATCTCGACACAGTTCTACCTGTTCGCACTACTGTTTCTGCTTTTTGATGTCGAAGTTGTCTTTATGTTCCCATGGGCAATTGACTTCAAACTTTTAGGTTGGTTCGGTTTTGCAGAGATGCTTATGTTCATCCTGTTGCTGACAATCGGTTTTATCTACGCATGGAAAAAAGGAGCCCTTGAATGGCACAACATCAAGTAAACTATACACAAGACGGCGGTCTTCCGGTTGCATTGACATCGATCGACAAGATCGTAAACTGGGGTCGTTCCAACTCGCTGTGGGCATTGACATACGGTCTTGCCTGTTGTGGTATCGAGATGATGGCATCAGGTGCCTCACGTTACGACTTTGACCGTTTCGGTACGATCTTCCGTGCTTCACCGCGTCAGTCTGAAGTGATGATCGTTGCGGGTACGTTGACAAAAAAACACGCTGAGTTTATCAAACGTCTTTACGACCAGATGGCAGAACCGCGCTGGGTTATCTCAATGGGCTCATGTGCTAACACGGGTGGTATGTTCAACACGTATGCGACAGTTCAGGGTGTTGACCGTGTTATCCCGGTCGATCTTTATCTTCCGGGTTGTGCACCGCGCCCCGAGACACTTCAATATGCTGTACTGATGCTTCAAAAGAAGATTCGTTCTGAAAAAGCCGGTAAAGCACAACGTCCAAAAAGGTTGTTATAGATGAGAGCGTATAAGCCAAAAGACGACGTACAGAAAAAGTCGTATTACACTGACCGTTACTGGGTCGCACCGCAAGTGCCGACCTCTAAAGTAGAAGATGATGCAATCTTTGCAGCAGACCTTGCAGCAATCAAAGCAAAGTTTGACGTCAGCGATGCTTACATCCAGGTTGAGCAGATGGTCGTTTACATCAAGCCTGAAGACAACTATGGTGTCTTAGAACTGCTGCGTGACGAACTAGGCTACACACAGCTTTCAGAGATGTCTGCTATCGACTGGATCGCTAAACAGGGTCAATTCGAGATCTTCTATCAGCTGCTTTCAATGAGCAAGCGAAAGCGTATCCGCATCAAATGTTTCATTGATGAGAAGCAGGCGATCAACAGTGTTAGCAAACTTTTCCGCTCCGCAGACTGGTCAGAGCGCGAAATGTATGATATGTTCGGAACGATCGTCAACAACCACCCGTATATGAAACGTATCTTGATGCCGGATGACTGGGAAGGTCACCCACTTCGCAAGACCTACCCACTTCAGGGTGACGAGTTTGCAGCTTGGTACGAGGTAGATCGTATCTACGGTAAAGAGGCGCGTGACATCATCGGGCCTGAGATCCGTGAATCGGCTGAAGTCAACCGCTACGACACAGAGCGTTTCTCACGTCTTGGTCACGAAGTACCAATGGGTTATGACATCAAAGCCAACGGCGAGCCGGAAAAAGGTCTTGATTACCAGGAAGAGGGCGGTGTCTTCTTAATTGAAAAATTTGTCGAAGATGATGCAGTCATCATCAAAGACAGAAAGCGATAGGGGGCGAATATGCAACAACCAAATAGATTACGTCCGTTTTTTGAAAATATCACTTTTGACAGAGACGACAATGAGATGATCGTCAACTTCGGACCGCAGCACCCTTCGGCGCACGGTCAGTTACGTCTTATTCTGCACATGCAGCAAGAGCAGATCACGAAAGCACATCCGGATATCGGGTACCTTCACCGAGGTATGGAGAAGATGGCTGAGAACATGATCTACAACGAGTTCATGCCGACGACAGACCGTATGGACTACATCGCCTCAAGCTCAAACAACTACGGTTTCGCCCTGGCAGTAGAGAAATTGATCGATGTCGAAGTGCCACGTCGTGCTAAAGTCATCCGTATGATGCTTCTTGAGATCAACCGTCTTATGTCGCACCTTTTCTGGTTGGCGACTACTGCACTTGATATCGGTGCGATGACAGTCTTCCTTTATGCTTTCCGTGAACGTGAGTATCTAATGGACATTATCGAAGACTATTGTGGTGCGCGTCTGACGCATGCTGCGATTCGTATCGGTGGTGTGCCTTTGGATATCCCGGACAACTTCATCCATGATCTTAAAGTTTTCCTGGACAAATTGCCTGCAAACATTAAAGATTACGAAGACCTTCTTGATAAAAACCGTATCTGGCTGATGAGAATGGAAGACGTTGGTGTTATTCCTGAAGAGATGGCACTTTCGTGGGGCTGTACAGGGCCAATGCTTCGTGCATCAGGTGTGAAATGGGATATCCGTAAAGAGGAACCGTACGAGCTTTACGACGAAGTCGAGTTTGACGTACCGTACTCTGATAAATGCGATAACTACGCACGTTACAAAATCTATATGGCTGAGATGAGAGAATCTGCGAAAATCCTTTACCAGACAATCGATATGTATGCGGAGACTGTTAAAAACAACCAGACAGAGTTGATGGCACATGCGCCGCAATACATCTCTGCACCGAAGCTTGACATCATGACGCAAAACTACTCATTGATGCAACACTTTGTACTTGTTACGCAGGGAATGCGCCCACCGGTCGGTGAAGTGTATGTTGCAACCGAGTCACCAAAAGGTGAACTTGGCTACTACATCAACTCACAAGGTGGACCATATCCTTACCGTCTAAAACTTCGTGCACCATCATTCTGGCACACAGGTATTTTGACAGACCTTCTTCCGGGTCACTATATCCCGGATGTTGTTTCAATCATCGGTACGACGAACATCGTATTCGGTGAAGTTGACAGATAGGAGAGCAGATGAAACGTTATGATCTACGCCATCTTAAAGATGCGTTTGAACCAAGAATGAAAGAGATCTTGGACACACATCCTGCAGGCGAAGTTGCGATTTTCTTGTTTGAAATCGGCGATTTTACACCGATCCAACGCAGTGCTGACCTTGTAAAAGAGTGTGGGCTTGAGTTAGCGAACTCATTGAAATTCAATGAAGCTGACTGGACTATAGTTGTTAAAAAGTAAGGCATAGCCAATGAGTAAAGTCTTTTTTTCGACCTGGCGTGGTGAGTCTGTCAACAA
>JBFFUI010000040.1:0-19507 GCA_041571435.1 Sulfurimonadaceae bacterium
GCCGATGCTCAATGAAGAGACCTTTATGTACATGCCGGTCACCCCCTACGGTATCAGTGTGGACCAGAGCAAGATATTGACGCAGAAAACGGACAAGATCATCAAGTCGTTTCCCGAGGTGAAGAGCGTTTTCGGAAAAGGCGGCCGTGCCGACAGTGCAACAGACCCGGCCCCTTTGGGGATGCTGGAGACCATCATCACCTTTAAAGAGAAAAGCGAGTGGCGCGAGGGGATGACCTATGAGAAACTGATGGCTGAGATGGAAGAGGCCTTGCAGGTACCGGGGCTTGTCAACTCATGGACCTATCCGATCCGCGGCCGCATCGACATGCTCCTCAGCGGTATTCGCACCCCTCTCGGCATCAAGCTCTACGGCAGCAGTGCCGAAGAGCTTCAATATACTGCCAAGAAGATCGAAGGCGTGTTGCGCGACTTCAACAAGACGCTTTCCGTAGTGGCAGATCGGGCAAGTGCAGGGTATTACATCGATATCGATATCCATAAAGAGATGCTGGCACACTATGATGTTTCTGCATCGGAGCTTCTGGCGTATACGGCCTCTGCCATCGGCGGGATGAAGATCTCGACCATGTACAAAGGTCTGGAGCGTTACCCTATCACGTTGCGCTTTGAAGAGGAGGAGCGCCGAAGCCTGGAGGATATCCGCAACATCATGATCAAGACTAAACGGGGGTTTGTACCCTTGGCTACCTTTGCGAACGTCGCGTACCGAGAGAGCGCTTCGGTCATCAAAAGCGAGATGGCAACGCCGGTCACCTTTATCTACATCACGCCGGTGGAAGGGATTTCGGCAACAGCTTACAAGGAAGCAGCCAAAAAACTGGTAGAGAGTGTCGCACTGCCGGAGGGTTTTTATATCGAGTGGGCGGGGCAGTCGGAGTATTTGGAGTCGGCAATGCGTAAGATCGTCTGGATCGTCCCGACGGTGCTGATGGTGATCTTGGTGCTGATCTATCTGGCACTGAAAGAGCTTGTGCCGACACTCATCGTCTTTGTCACGCTGCCGTTTGCTTTAGTGGGCGGATTGCTCTATGTCGAGATGCTGGATTTCAACATGAGTATTGCCGTGATCGTCGGTTTCCTGGCACTACTTGGCGTCGCCGCCGAAACGGCAATCGTCATGATCGTCTATCTAAAAGAGAGTGTCGAGGAGGCGATGAACCGATGGGGTGATGCTTATGATCACAGTCATCTCAACCAGGCGATCTATGAAGGTGCCGTGCAGCGGATTCGCCCAAAACTGATGACGGTCTTCGCCATTTTGGCAGGTCTCTTGCCGATCATGTACAACCACGGCGTCGGCTCCGAGATCACCCAGCGCATTGCGGCACCGATGATAGGCGGTATCGTCTCGTCCGCGGTACTGAGCCTTATCATCATCCCGCTGTTGTACGAGATCTATGCAAAAGTACAGTTGCGCAACAGGAGAAAAAGGAGAATATCATGAACAGAGTATGGACACTCCTCTTTGGGGCAATGGTGGTCTGGAGTATTGGCGGCTGCAGCAGTGACCGGGATGATGCACCTAAAGAGAGTAGCTCTATCGGCGGCATGAAGTGCGGTGCCGGCAAGTGCGGGGGCACTATCTTAGACGGCAATGCGCTCCTGGCAAAGAAGAAGACAAATGTTATGATGCAGATGCGAGAAGACGACACACGACGAGTCTGTGTTATGACGGCAAAAAGCACCAAAGCGCTTTATGATTGTGTCCGTAATCCGGAGAACGGAAAACTCACTAAAAAATGCGGCGCCATGCAAATTGGTGAGACGATGAAGTGCGGTGCGGGCAAGTGCGGCACCAAATGATGATCTTTTCGCTCCGTTTTTAGATACTTCATACAGCTTCGTTTGGCAGCTATCTGTACAGAAAGTAACACCGCATGCAGAGATGTGAAACCAGTTCTTTGCAGATAAGTCTTTATCGTATATAATATTATAGTATTTAAATGATAGAGTGAGATTATACAAAGGGCTTGAATATGAAAATAGTGTTAACACTACTGAGTATGCTCTGCTCTTTGATGGCGGCTGATGCAGCCGTTGCTGCGAAGTTGTTGGGATACGAAAGCGATTATCAAACAGCCGTTTCAAAAGCAAAGCAAGAGAACAAGATGGTCCTGATGGTCATTGTCCAGGACCCTTGTCGCTACTGCGATCGTCTGGTGAAGGAGACATTGTCAACGCCCTGTGTCCAAAGACGAATGAAACACTTTGTCCCACTTATCGTTGACAAACACAGTGACTACCCTCGACAGTTCAAGCCGCCGATGATACCGATGAGTTTCATCGTGGATCCGGTGCGTGAAGAGGTGACGTTTGAGATCGTTGGTGCGATACCGTTCAAAGAGTATATTCATGATCTCGAGACCGAGATAGAGTTTCGGGATATCGAAGATACAGGCAATTGATTTTAAGGAGAAGATAGATGTTGGATTTAACAATAACAGCAGGCAAGATCGGTGAATTCCCGCCAGTGACCAAACCGCACCCCGGTTTTTTGTATGAGGTTGGCGAAGAGCGTTTCCGAGAATTGGTGAATGATCACTATGAGATGATCCGTGAAAGCGACATCGCAAACCTCTTCCCGGTGGACGATGAGGATTTTGCAGAGGCACAAAAGCATGCGCAGGACTTTCTTATTCAGATCTGCGGCGGGCCGAACTACTTTGAACAGACCCGCGGTGAAGCACGTATTGTCGGCCGTCATGCACCGTTTCGTATAGACGAAGAGGGGCGCCAGACATGGTTACGTCTTTACAGCTACCTGCTTCCGGACCTTCTCGATGAGGGGATCACGGAGGAGTATGTCCAGTCGTTCTGGAACTATCTCGACCTGCACTCCATCTGGATGATCAATACACCAAGCCGATAAACTCTCTTTAGACTTAAAGTCCTTGTCTAATCAAGGGACTTTAGTCGCAGACAAAAACTAACCCGATAGACTATAATAATGTTAACACGTCAAAGGACATATGATGAAAAAGATTATTGTGTTTTTAATGATGGCCGTTATGGTTTTCGGTGTGGAACTTACCGTGGACAAAAAAGCTTCATCAGTCGGTTTTGAAGCAACACAGATGATGTTTATAAATGTAGAAGGCAGTTTCAACGACTTCAGTGGCACAATCACCGTACTGGGCGATAAGATCACCGCCATCAATGGTGAGGTAACTGTCCTTTCGCTGAAGACAGACAATGAACGGCGTGATGATCACCTCTTAAGCAGTGACTTTTTTGATGAGGTGAAGTACAAATCGATTATCTTTAGATCCACAAAGATCACAGGTAATACTGTCGTAGCGGACATCACGATAAAAGATATTACAAAACCTGTCACCTTTACAATGGAGAAGATCGAGGTCAGTGAAACAGGTGTGAAGATAAAACTCAGCGGTGTTGTCGATCGCACGGCCTTCGATATAGACAACAGCTTTATGAGTACGATAGTCTACGATAATATCGATGTTATGTCGACACTGATCGCCAAATAGACACGACGTTACCGAGTTACCGACTGACTCAGCTGATTTGCTCTTAGGGTCATCTTTACACAATGACTCCACGCTTACATGATATAATCTCACCATAAATTCGTATGTTGAGAAGGAAATCCTTAATGAAAAAATTGTTCCTGCTGTTATTGTTTCTAAGCTCTGCACTCTTTGCTGATCTGAATTGGGCAGAAGATTATGAGACAGGACTGGCCCAAGCCAAGAAAGAGAACAAAAAAGTGATGCTTATGTTTACGCTTAGTGCCTGTCAAGTATGTGAGAAGATGAAAGAAGAGGTCTACACGCAAAAGAAAGTAATGGACTATGTCGAGAAGTACTTTGTCCCGATCGAGCTTAACCTTGACCTTGATGACAAAGAGGGGTTTGAGGTTTTTGGAACGCCGACGTTCTACTTCCTGGACAGTAATGGAAAACAGATCGGCGACGTCAAGATCGGCGGTTCAACAGTGGAAGGCTTTATGAAAAAGCTTAAAGAGATACAGGCGGCCAAGTAAAAAGCCTGAAGAGATTTAGGAACAAAACCGCTGTTTTGTCTTTCTGTTGTTTTTGCTTGCGTTATAATAAAACCGAGAAGAGGAGGTTTGACTCTATGCATAAATATCTATTGATCCTTGTTTTTGTGGCAACATCGCTTTTTGCTGATATTAAATGGGCAGAAGATTACAAGTCTGCGCTCAAAGAGGCAGAAAAAGTGAACAAAAAAGTAATGCTCGTTTTTACAGATGAGAATTGTGAAGAGTGTGAGGCGATGCGTAAAGCGGTCTTCACTGATGCAGAGGTGTCAAAGTTGGCAAACAGCCGTTTTGTATCTGTTGAGATCGATGTCGAATATGACGGCAGAAAAGGCTATAAAGTCTTTAAAACACCGACATTCTACTTTTTAGACCCTAAGGGCAAGCAGATCGGAGATGCAGTGGTCGGCGCCTATGATGCTGCGGCATTTTTAGCAAAACTCCAAGAGATAGAGCAGAGTAAATAGGGTAAAATACGCGAATTAAAACGAGGATACCCCATGACAAAAACCGAAGAACTTATCGACCTGCTGAACAATGACATCATTCCTGAGATCGAAGACGTCATTGATGGACTTTTTGAACTGATTAACGATGCAAAAACGGCGACAGACGCGGACAAGCAGGAGCTCAATGAGTTACAGGAGCTTAAAACCGAGTTTAAAATGATGTTAGAAGAGGCGATGAGCGGCGAACTTGAAGAAGATGAAGCTGCCGAGATCCTTGACGAGATCGAAGAGATGCGCACAGAGGCCGAAGAGGCGTAATTACCCTTTCTGCAGCATGATGAGCTTCTCTTTTTGAGAACGGCTCATTTTCTTAACTTCTATCTCCCTTTTCAAAGCAGCGCTTTTCGAGCGCTGCCTCTCCTCATAAACCAATTTAACAGGACGGCGGGCTTTGGTGTATTTGGCACCTTTTGGCGAACGGTTATGGTCGTCTACCCGTTTGTTGACCTCTTTGGCAATGCCGGTGTAATACGTGTTGTCGGCACACTCTACAATATAGAGCGAATAAAACGCGTCGTCTTCAAGCTCGATCGTATTATTAAAAAACGTCATCCCTGTTCCGGTAGGAATCTTTTTATAGAGCAGGGGACTGTCGAGATCGATATAGCTGAAGGCGTCGTTGTAGGCCATGACGAGTTGGGCTGTAAGGGCTATGGAGGTCGGTCCCTCCAGCATCGAACCCATCATACACTTTACCCCCTTTTGTTGACAGTACACTATGATCTCGATCGCTTTGGAGATGCCCCCGCACTTCATCAGCTTAATATTGATAAGATCGGCGGCGTTCTCTTCGATGACTTTTTTGGCATCGTCCAGTGTAAAGACAGCTTCGTCAGCCAAGATGGGAATAGTGCTTTGTTGCGAGATGATCTTGAGCCCTTGAATATCACTGCCGAGCACAGGCTGCTCGATCAACTCGATTTGCAGCGGTGCAATGGCTTTAATGATCTCCAGCGACTTGTCCACACTCCAAGCCTGATTGGCATCAATAAGCAGACGGGCTTCGGGAACAGCTTCTCTGACAGCAGTAATACGGTCCGTATCAAGTCCATCTTTGCCGCCGACCTTGACTTTCAGGATCGTATAACCGTGCCCGAAGGCGGACAAGGCATCATCCGCCATCTCTTTCGGGCTTTTGAGACTGATGGTGACAGCCGTCTCAAGAGGTTTTGGCAGGGAACCTAAAAATTCGACCAGGCTACTGTTCTGCGCCGCCGCCGCAAGATCGTAGAGTGCCATGTCGACCGCCGACTTGGCACTGCTGTTGCCGTCGCAGCAAGTGTGCAAGATCTCCAGAACCCTGGGGAGGTTGAATGCCTCTCCGACCAGTTTCGGGGCGATACGCTTTTTGATCGTCCGGGAGATGCTGTCGAGATCTTCGCCGGTGATGGCTTTGGTCGCAGGCGCGCCGCCATACCCTAGATGGGGCGTGTCCGTATGGATACAGACGCGAACGTTTTCAACATCATCCACTCTGCGCAACGCCGTGATAAAAGGGGTCTGAAGTGGAATCTTTTCGATCTCCAGTGTGATACCCGTGATGATCATACCGCGACAGCCTGCAGGATGTAGCCGATGGCAAGCCCGGCAAATGTGCCTATCATGTAGCCCATGATCGCCATCAAAACAGCGATACCGATCAGAGAGCGGTGGTACGCTGCAGCCAGAATAGGAGCCGATGCAACCCCGCCGATGTTGGCAAGCGAGGCGACACCGATACTGAAGAGGTCAAGCTTGAAGAGCTTGGCGACGACGGTCATGATTAGGGCATGCAACAGCAGGATAAGCAGACCAATACCAAGGTAAAGCGGCACTTCACTAAAACCGCGAAGGTGGGCCTGCGAACCGATAAGCGCAATTAGAACCATCAGCATTGCACTGGCGAGTGCGGGTGAGCCGGCAACACTTTTCAAGGGGGTGCGTGAACCCAGCAGACCAAAGAACGTGGCGAAAAGGACACTCCATGTCGTCTTGGAAAGTCCGCCCAACAGAGATGCAAGGCTGTTACTGAGGTAGGCTACGGCAAGGGAGACGATAAACAGAAGCATCAGGTTGAGAGGGTTAAGGGGGTGCTTTTTTTGCTCTACATCTTCGTCCACCGTTTTAAAGCGCAGCGGTGCCTTGGTCCAACGGTTGAAGATCGGGGCAAAAGCGACCAAGAAAAGCAGGGTCATCACCCAGAGGGTGTAGTCGATGGAGTCGACGATAAGTGCGTACCCCATCAGCTCTTCACGTACATCAAGTGCCGCCGCAACAGCGAGCATATTGGCCGTACCGCCCGTCCAGCTGCCCGCAAGTGTGGCAAACACGCCGGCGGCATCCAGGTCCAGTGAGAAGAGCCAGAAGAGTGCGACGAATGCGATGGCGAGCGAGAGTACCGATGCGACGTAGGCGATAATAAGCGATCGCCCGAGACCTGCAAACGCTTTGAGATCGATCTGCAACAGCATAACAAAGAGCATGGCCGGCAGAAGAACCGTTTTAACGCTTTTATAGCTGTCTCGGATGGGCGTACTCTCCTGCCAAAAACCGAGTTGGGCCAATCCCATAGCGGCTGCATAGATCAGGACGACTGCAGGCAAGAAGGTGAACAATCTGTGTTTTGTGCTCTTCTCAACTGCACCAAAGAGTGCAGCAAGCAGGGCAACAGTGAAGAGGTATAGAAGCGGGGACGTTATCATCTGCAGGGCGCTTGTTTAAGTTCAGGCAGAGCCTTGTTGAGTTTATGCATAAACGCTTTACCCGGGTCCTCTTTTTCCGTGCGATACTCTCTGTCTCTCTCCAGCCAGAGAGGGGTATTCTCAAAACAGCGATAATCCGAGTGACCGATAAGGTAGTCGATAGTGTTGTATTTTTTTGTAAGATAGGTGATGAGCGCGATGTTGGCTTTGAGCTGTCTCTCTGTCAGCGTACCGAGATTTCCGACATTTTCAATACCGATACTGCTGTAGTTCAGACCGATGACGTGCCGACCCATCCAGTTGTCGGGCATGAGTTGATAGATGGTCCCGTCTCGGTCGATCAGGTAAGCAACAGAGACATTGGCACTTACACTGTTGCCGGAGATGTCTTTACGGCTTGAGGGCAGCTCCTCACGGTCAAAGGCGTCAAATGAGCCCTGCAGCGTCGGTATGGCAGTATAGTGGACAACGATAATTCTTGGCGTAATCGTGATCGTTTCGGGAGACAACCCATAATGCTGACGAATATAGTCGCGTGTCAGCCCTTGACGATGCTCACTGAATTTAATAGGTTTTTGGATGATCTCTACAGCGTAGATAATGTTTGTTAGAGTAAAAAATGCAAGTATTAATTTAATCATAGGGTGATTATATAGAGTCGAAGCTATAAAGAGGGTTAACATAAATCATACTATAATGGCACAAAATTTATACGGGAGGACGCACTAGATGGTAAGAATTGAAAAACGTTCGATTATGAGGCGTCCCAGTGAAGATGCCGTAAAACTGGCAAACAGCATCTATTTTACGGCTATCCAATCGGGTGAAGATTATGTCTACATCGCACTGAATCAGCTTTGCAGACTCTTTAATCTTTGCAATGAACCGGATATGAAAGCGCGCATCACCGAACTGTTGGAAGAGTTACGTGAACCGGTAGCCGTCGAAAACTTTACCTATCAGCGTAAAGAGATAAAGTGGAAGGCAATGAGTTTTATCAGTTACACATTTAAAACCGAAAGCGATCAGGAGTATGTCGATATCCACCTTGACAAGATGTTTATCGAAGTGATGTCGCAATTAGAAGCCGAACCTTACATTAACTTTCAATAATTTATAATCTCTCAACAACTTCTTCCACAAGGTCATCCATGGCAAAATATGTTATTTTAGACACCGAGACTACCGGCGCAGCAGAGAATGACAGGGTCATTCAGTTAGGCTATATGGTCTTAGGTGCCAAAGAGGTGGAGATCCATAACGAGCTCTGCTCAGCCGAAGTGCCGATTACGATCGGTGCGATGGAGGTCCACAACATTACGCCGGAGATGATCGAAGGGAAGCCGCCGTGCCGGGAGATCAACGCTTACAAGCGTCTTCTCGAGCTCAACACGCCCGACAACTACATGATCATTCACAATGCACCGTTCGATATCGGTATGCTTGCGAAAGAGGGCTTTTCACTTGACATGAAACTGATCGATACGCTGCGGGTGGCGAAACATGTCTTTCCCGATTCGGAGTACCACCGTCTGCAGTATTTCCGTTATTCACTGGAGCTTTACAAAGAGGAAGAGGCCGAAGCGGCAAAGCTTGGCATAGAACTCAAAGCGCATGACGCCTTGGGCGATGTCCTCTTTTTAAAACTGCTGTTGTCAAAGTTGCGCAAGGCGGTGCAGGAGAAGTTCCCGGGCGAGAATGATGTAGAGAAGATGGTGTCGTTGACGCAGCAACCTGTATTTATCACCAAACCGATGCGTTTTGGAAAGCACAAAGGCAAAACGATTCAGGAACTGGCCCATGAAGATGCCGGTTACCTGCGCTGGATGATGGAAAACATGCAGAACCTTGACGAAGATACGCGCTACACCATCCAAATGGTTTTGCAAGGCAGCTAGTCTAAGTATTCTCTATCGGCCAAAAAAGCTACTTTGAAGAACGGCGGTCGCGTTCTTCTCTGGCCTGTATGGAACGGTATAGATCAAAAAGCAGATAGCCCCCAAAGGTCATACCGACAAGCAGCAAGACGATAGAGAGCCCCAGCCCCAGAAAACTGTCCATCTCCCTGGCGGAGAGAAAGAGCAGCGTTCCCGCCACTATTGCCAGTAAAATTGTTAATAATAGCAACCCCAGCGTGGTCATCGGATTTTTCACAGTCGTACCTTATTGAATTCAGATTTCGATTGTATCAGCGATAAATGTGAAATTGGTGTGAGGCGAGCGCTATTTCTTTAAAAAAAACTTGTAAATTATCGAGATCCTTAGACCTTAGTCCAAAAACACTATAATTACTTTATGAATTTTGACGCCTTGAGAAACAAAAACATCATACTTTTTGGTAAAAGCAGAGCTTTGAGCGGCGACGAGTTTATCAAGCAGCTTCACAACCATGACATCACCTTGGTAGACGATGTCAATGACGGTGTCGAAGTGATCGTTCAGGGACGGCTGGTAAACCCGATCGAACAAGATACGCTTGAGCGCCTTTATGAAGAGAAGGTCGCACCGATCATCGAGATCGAAGCGCTTGAAAAATGGCTCTGCAGTGCTATCGATGTGGATAAGCTGTTGATGAGTCTGAAGCTAAGCGGCAACAGAGAACGTCTGATGGGGTATCTGCAGAACCCCTATATTTCAAATACGCTCTTTTTACGTCTACTGAAACTTTACAACTGGGAGGGTGTCGGTTTTTTTGAGAGCGATGACAACCGTGATATTACAGCAGCACTGATCAGCCGTTTTTACGAGAACATCGAACGAAATCATAACGTCCAATATGCCAATATGGGGATCATGCATCTGCTGAACCAGAGCGGTGATGTCGAACTGACCGAGACGATCGCTCTGCTGGCACCGCTTCAGACAGCACTGAAAGAGGGGTGTGACAACTCAACGCAGAAGATACTCAATGCCATCGCACTGCATCCGAACATGTCGTCAAAGGTGCTCAAACAGTGGCTTAAAAACGGCAGTGATGATATTCAGATGCTGATTGCAATGCGTCATGACCTTTCCCTGCCTATGCAGCAGTACCTTTTGAACCTTGGCAAACCGATTATCGATGAGACCCTCTCTCTGAACCCGACCATCGACCCTGAGATCGCTCTGACCCTGTTGCGCACGTTTCCGGAGAACATCGCTAAACACATAGTGCTGGACACAGGACTCTTTGATTCACTGCTTGAGGCGTACGATCAGGCTTTGGCGCAAAACCCGACCTTGAGTCCGGCAATGCAGGAGAAACTTCTGGAGAGAGGCGAAGAGGTCGAAGCCGTGCTGGCCGGCAACCTGGAGCTCGAAGATTCGGTTTTTGAACGGCTTTCAAAAAGCGATAACCCCAAGGTGGTCTCGGCACTTCTGGGCAGCAGTCGGATGGACAGTGCCGGTATCAGAGCACTGTTTGAGAAGGAGGGGGCACGTTTTGCCGCCGAGATCGCTGCCAATACAAAAACAGAGACCTCGATCTTGCAGCAGCTTGCAAGCTGCGAAGATCTTAACGTGCTTCTGGCGCTTGCAAAAAACCCGTCCACTCCTGTTGGGCTTCTGTACCAGTTTCAACTCGACAGGCGGCTTGAGCGAGCCGTAAGAGAGAACCCGAGTTTCGGCAAACATATACAGCGCGATAATATCGGTTGGAATGTTTAGTCACGTTATAATGATTAAGAGTTAAAAGGAAATCAATGAGAGCAAACGAGATTGCGAGTTCATTAACGGCCATGATCAAGGCACAGATCCCGGCATTTATCTGGGGACCCCCGGGTATCGGTAAATCATCGATCGTGAAACAGATTGCCGAGGCCAATGCGTATGGGTTTATCGACCTGCGCCTCGCTTTGATGGATCCTACCGATCTTAAAGGGATCCCATTTTATGACAAAGAGGCGCATCAGGCACTCTGGGCCCCGCCGTCATTCCTGCCGCGTGACGGTGAAGGGATCCTGTTTTTGGATGAGCTGAACTCTGCTCCGCCGGCGGTACAGGCCTCAGCCTACCAGCTGATACTGGACAGAAAAGTAGGCGAGTACACACTGCCGGAGGGGTGGGCGATCGTTGCTGCAGGAAACCGCGAAGGAGACCGCGGTGTTGTCTACCGAATGCCGTCGCCTTTGGCAAACCGTTTTGTCCATCTTGAGATGGATGTCAATGTGGAAGATTGGCGTGACTGGGCCTATGAGAGTAACCTTGACGAACGTGTGATCGCCTACATCGGTTATAAAAGCGATGACCTTTTCTCGTTTGATCCGACACAGAATGAAAAAAGTTTCGCAACACCCAGAAGCTGGGAGTTTGTAAGTTCCGTTCTTCAAAGCGGCATGGATGAAAAGCTGCTCTTGGAGACCATCGGCGGTGCTATCGGTAAAGATCGGGCCGTACGTTTTTTGAGTTTTGCCAAAGTGATGCACAGACTGCCCGATATCGAGGCGATACTTGAGAGCGGCAACGGTGCGTACCCGGAAGAGGTTGATGTGCTGCATGCCCTGGCGACCGGTCTGGTCATGGCGATCATCAAAAATCCTTCGAAAGAGCGGATGGATAACCTCTTGAACTACACCCTCGAGCTGCAGAGTGAGTTTTCGGTGATGGTGGTGCAGGACCTGCAGCGCGCCGGTTTCACGATGGAAGAGCAAAAAGCCTTTGACAAATGGGTCGGCAAGTTTGCTTATCTACTTGCATAATGACACCGCAGCTCAAACAAAAAGTCTCTGAGGCCAAGGCAAAACTACTTGTCGATTATCCGTACTTCGGTACATTGGCCTCCAAACTTGAACTGACCTCCAATGACAATATCCAGGCCTATCTGAGCGACGGTGTTCGTTTTGAATACAACGACGACTACCTGTTGGATCTCACCCAGGATGAACTCGCTTTCGCTCTTTCCAACGGGGCAATGCATGCTGCTCTGGCCTACGAGAACCGTCAGAAAGGGCGGATGTCATGGCTGTGGCAGTTGGCGACGGACTACGCCATCAATACGATGTTGGCCGCCAACGGCCTGGAGCCGCCGATGGAGATCGTGCTTGACCCCCGGTTTGAAGGGATGTATGCCGAAGAGATCTATGCGATCTTGAAAGATGAGATCCAAAATGAAGAGTTTGATGACAACGAAACGAACGAGACAGGTTTTAATGAGGAAAACAAACGTCGTCAGGAGCAGATGCGAAACGCCGAAGGTGACCATGACCCGGACAAAAAACGCGAGCAGTTGCAGGTGGAGAACCAGGAACAGAAACAGCTGATCGCCCAGGAGGAGATGTTTGATCAGTTCGCCAACGAAGCGTTGGAAAAGATGGAGCTTCACGGCAACCTTCCTCTGGAGATCGAACGCTTCTTCAACATCTCCGACAGCTCTAAAACGGACTGGCGCCAAGAGCTCTATCGTGCCATAGACAGACACTACTATGACAACTACCGCATGATGCCGCCGTCGAAGAAGCTGCTGTACAGCGGGGTCTACCTCCCTTCGCTCTACAGCGATACCTTGCGTTTGAGTATTGCCATCGACAGCTCCGGCTCAGTCGATGAATCGCTGCTTTCGACGTTTATGAGCGAGATCGAAGCGATACTTGTCCATTTTCCCAACTACATCATCGACCTGATCGTCTGTGATGCCAAGATACAGAGCCATCGGCAGATCATAAGTGGCGACCCTCTGGATGTGGATATCAAAGGTGGAGGCGGTACGGATTTCCGGCCCGTGTTTTCCTTGATCGAGGAGAATCTGGATGCACCATCACTCCTGTTATACTTCACAGACACCAAGGGAAGCTTTCCTGAAGCCGAACCTTTTTATGAAGTCATCTGGATAAGTGATGCTGAAAACGAGGTACCGTTTGGGGAGGTACTGGTTATCGAAAAGATGCAAGCGGAGCTCTTGTAAGTTCGCTCTACTCCAACCCCTTCTCTTGGTAACATTTATCGATACGCTGGTCTATTGCCATCTCCCGGCTGTTACTGTTTTCGACGCCGTTTAGAATGAAGTAGCCCGTAACGAACATAAAAACCAACCCTATCGAGATAATAGCGGTCGTCATATAGAGATTGCGTTTGTTTGGATCAAACGTCATTGATTCTCCTTCTATAATGTACTTCCTATAAGCATAGACGCTTTTTCGTTGATAATCTTTGATAAAATACAGTTAACTAAAAATATAAAGATTCTGATGTCTGAACACGAACGTATTACTTCTTTACTGGATGCAAAACAGAATGTCTTTTTGACCGGAGGTGCCGGTACCGGAAAGACGACCTTGACACGCAAGGTTATCGACCACTACGAGGGTGAAGGCAAAAAAGTCGCCAAGCTGGCTTCGACGGGTATGGCGGCGACGTTGATCGGCGGGCAGACACTTCACAGTTTTTTAGACCTTGGTATCGCCGACTCTATCGAAGAGCTGGAGCAAAAAGGGAAGCTCGAGATCAAAAATAAGACAAAAAAACTAATCGCTTCGATGGATTTGATCATTATCGATGAGATCTCGATGGTGAGTGCGCCGCTTTTTGAGATGATACGGCTGCGGCTGCTGCAGAGTGACTTTAAGGGGGTCCTTTTAACAGTAGGGGATTTTCTGCAACTTCCTCCGGTGGTGCGAGGTTATGGCGAGATCAATTTTGCCTTTGAATCTGAAAGCTGGCAGCGGTTCGATTTTAGTACGATCACTCTGGAGATAAACCATCGCAGTGACGACAGGGATTTTGTAAAGGTGCTCGACAGAGTGCGGTTCGCTGAAGTGGGGGATGCCGAGCACTACTACCTGCACCACCTTATCAAGCCCATCGGTGAAGACCTGAGCCAATACACCTACCTTTACGGCAAAAACTATTCGGCCTCGCGTCACAATGAAGCCCAGCTGGCCTTTATCGACAGTGATGAGGTGGTCTATGAAGCACAGCTGGTGAAGCATGATAAAAACTCGACAGAAAAAGAGATAGAGCGGTTCTATCAGGATGCACGGATCGAACCACAACTCAGACTCAAGGTGGGGGCCCCGGTCCTATTTACACGCAATGCCTGGAACTATTTTAACGGCGAACGTGGACGCATCGTACGGCTTAGCGACGAGACCGTTTTTGTTGAAAAGAGTGATGGGACTGTCGTGAAGCTCGAACGCGCTTCAATGGCGAAGACGCAGTGGAAAGAGAGGACGACCGAAGGTAAAAAGGAGATGGTGGAAGAGGCCAAGTTCAGTCTGCATCAATTCCCGATCGCCCTTGCGTTTGCCATTACCATTCACAAATCCCAGGGGATGAGCATCGAAGACCTTATTATAGAGACAACCGAGATCTTCGCCCCCTCGCAGTTCTACGTGGCGCTGTCGCGTGCGACATCACCGCACAGGCTGATCTTAAAACAGCCGCAGACAAACTGGTGCAACCTCGCCTTCGTTAATGGCAAGGCACTGAACTTTGTGCTGGGGCACTGCAAAGGAGAACAAGATGCCGGACAATAAAAAGAATCGACGCTTCAGGACCTTGGAAGAGCTGCAGGAAGAGTACAACGAAGAAGAACATCACCTCAAAGGTGAGCTTAACGATATCTGGAAAAACCTGAAAGCGCAGATCTTTTCTATGTGGGGCATGTTGATACTCTCGGCATTGACGCTGGCCATACTTTCGGCAATAGTACGCTAACTTATTAATATAGTTGTGTTACTATAAATCAAACAATGTGAGGAGTGAGTATGGGTTATGTTTTTCTTGGTATATTGGTTTTATTGGGGCTCTATGCGATTGCTATATATAACAATCTGGTGGCAAAGAAAAATCAGATCGATAATGGTTTTGCCCAGATAGAGGTGCAGCTAAAACGTCGATATGACCTTATCCCAAATCTTATCGAAGTGGCAAAAAAGTATATGTCGCATGAAAGAGAGACCCTCGAAGCGGTTATCGCAGCACGTAATGAAGCCTCTGCACTGCTTTCAAAAGTCGAAGGCGCGCTGGACAACCCGAGTGCTATGGCACAGTTCAATGAAGCGGAACAGGGGCTGGTCGGTGCGATGGGCAAGATGAACTTCGTCATGGAGGACTACCCTGAGCTTAAAGCCAATGAGAACATGATGCAGCTTACCGAAGAGCTAACCACAACAGAGAACCGTATCGCCTTCGCCCGTCAGGCTTTTAATGACTTCGTGCTCGCGTTTAACACCTATCGTCAATCATTCCCGCAAAATCAGGTCGCCAACATGTTCGGTTTTACGACCGATGCCAAGATGCTCGAGTTTGAAGACTCCAAAGCGATTCAGGCCGCGCCTAAAGTCAGCTTTTAATCTCAGCCAGTATCTGAAATATGAACTTTTTTCAGGAGCAGGCACGTTCGCGTCAGCATACATTCTGGCTGGTGATCATCTTCATCATCGCGGTATTAGTGCTGATCGGCGTGACCATACTTTTTGTTATCGGCTTGTACCTCTATATCAATGAGATCCCGCTTGCCAACTTTCTGAACGCCCCATTTGTGTATGTCGGTCCCCGTATCTATTACGGTGTCATTATTACTGTAATCGGTGTCGTTGCCGGCGGGTCGCTCTTCAAGTACCTCTCCCTCGCAAGCGGCGGCAAAAATGTTGCCATCGCGCTTGGCGGGCGGCAGCTAAACCGCAACAGTGCAGATGCCAAAGAGAAGATGCTGTTGAACGTTGTCGACGAGATGGCAATCGCCTCAGGTATCTCCACACCTACAGTCTATATCTTGGATGAAAACGCTATCAACGCGTTTGCGGCAGGACTGACACTTGATGATGCTGTTATCGGTATCACAACGGGTGCGGTAGAGAAGCTTGACAGGGAAGAGCTCCAAGGGGTGATCGCCCATGAGTTCAGCCATATTTTTAATGGTGATATGCGTCTGAACCTGCAATTGACAGCAACCCTTCACGGCATACTGCTGATCGGACTGATAGGTCGGTTTATCCTGCGTTCAATGTCCCGCTCATCATCACACAGTTCGCGATCCTCAAGCAACAAAAAAGGCAACGGCGGGCTCTATATTCTTGTCTTGGGCTTAGGGCTTTTTGTCATAGGCTATGCTGGTACCTTTTTCGGCTCAATCATCAAGGCCAATGTCAGCCGAAAACGAGAGTACCTGGCAGATGCGACAGCGGTCCAGTACACTAGGTACCCGCGCGGGATCAGCGGCGCGCTCAAAAAAATCGCGTACTACAGTTCACGTCTGGATGCGCCGGCCGCAGCAACCTACAGCCATCTCTACTTTGCCGAGGGAATCCGTACGATGTTCAGCTCTCTGATGGCGACTCATCCACCTTTGGAGGAGCGCATCAGAAGGATCGAGCCGCGATGGAGCGGCCGTTTCCAAAACTATGAGCAGCACAAAGTCCCAGAGCCTGAAGCTCCTGAACCCAAGCCTGAAAAAGAGGATAAAAAAGAGCGCTTTGTCCAGGGGGCGATCGCAGCTGCGATGATGCGTGTCGGGCAGATCAAAGAAGAAGCGGTTGAGCAGGTTGAAGTGGAGATCAAGGCGCTGGATGCCAAGGTACTGGAGCGCCTTAACGATCCGCTTGGGGCACAAGCCGTACTGTTATCGCTGCTGTACAACCCTGACCATAAAGAAGCGCTTTTTACCAAGGTTAAAGAAGAGAACCCTTATCTGCTGCTGGAGTTTGCAAATCTTCTAAAAGAAGGTCATACCGAACTCAAACAGCAGAGTGCCCTGATCGTCGCACTCAGTCTCAATGCACTTAAAAGCCTCTCTATCGAACAATACCAGCGCTTCATGACGATAGTGCAGACCTTTATTACTGCTGATCAGCATGTCTCACTGTTTGAGTGGAGTCTGCAGTATATCATTCAGCGTCCGCTCGAGATGCACCTCGGTATCAAAAAGGTCCCAAAGAGTCGGTACACGCATCTGGGCGCGATTAAAGAGGAGGTCGAAGTACTTCTCTCTATGCTGGCGCAAGCCCAGTATGAGAATGAAGATCAAGCCAAAGAGTCCTTTGACAAGAGCAAACAGGCGATCCGTGCGGGTGCATTACAGTATCGTCTACGAGAGACGATATCGCATGAGGCTTTTGTGCATGCAGTGCAAGCTATAGAGATGGCCAAACCGGCTATTTCCGAACGCATCTTTGAAGGGGTCCTTTATAGCATTAAGATCGATGGTAAAGTGTCGCAGGCAGAAAACGCCTTTGTGCATGCTATCGCACAACTGATCCAGGTACCGATGCCCCGCGAGTTCAAGTTGCAGGAGAGCGACGATAACACAGAAGGAAAATAAGGTGAAATCGATAGAAGAACTCACAAACGAGGGCGTTGAACTCAAAGAGGTGGAGCTGATGCTCACGGCCGATGAACTTAAAAAGTTCGCGGCATATTGCATTAAAAACGACTTGAAGTTTAATGACTGGATCCGTAAACTGGCCTATGAGGCTTTACAGAAATAGTCGGTTGATAAGGTTTAGCCTTCATACAAGAATCCTGCTATAATCATTATTATGCGAAATGTATTCACACATCTTATTTCGGCGCTTACCAAAAACCACACGTTCGAATCAAATGAATGGATTTTAAGGTACAAGATACAGATATTGATCATTATCATTCTGCTGGTCAGTATGATGATTATCATGTTCTCGTTTATTCGTCTGTTAGAAGGCAACTTCGTACTGGCAGCGATCGATGCCGGCTTTTCGTCTTTCGTACTCATACTGCTCTATTTTTTGCATATCAACAAAGAGTCATATCCTGTGGTTTCACGTCTCTTTCTATTTTTCGGAATTATGATGCTGTTTGCCAACTTCTATCTTGCGATCGATACTTATACCCGGGTGCTGTGGTTCTCTTCATTTATGTTGCTGGCTTTTTTTCTGCGTGATAAAAAAGAGGGTTTTGTCTGGCTGGGGATTATCATTGTCATCCTCTCAGTGATCGCTGTTATGGAACCGAAATTTGACCTTGGCACGGTTAATTTTATGACGTTTATCGCCAATCTGAGTCTGATCGCGACGATCGTATACTGGTATGAAAAAGTCAAAGAGAATGACAGCAAGCGTCTTCGACAATTGAATGCGACGCTGCAAACGCGTATCGATGAGGCTGTGATCGAAAACCAAAAACAGGAACGTATGCTGATCCAGCAGTCAAAAATGGCTGCTATGGGGGAGATGATAGAGTCGATCGCGCACCAGTGGCGTCAGCCGCTCAATGTTATGAGTTTGAGTTTGACTAAACTTGAGGTGGAACAAAATCTGGGTATGCTGGATGATGATTCATTTGACACGCTGGTGACAACGATGAACCAACAGGTTCAGTATATGTCGCAGACCATTGATGACTTTAGAACATTTTATCAAAGAGACAAACATGCGGTTGAGCTCTCACTGCAGGTGATGATCGATGATCTTGAAGCGCTTATTACACCGCTGCTCAACTCAAAATCTATTGATTTTATTAATAAAACCGATAGGGATATCAGGATCAGGACCTATCCTAATGAACTGAAACAGGTGCTTTTAAATATCATCAATAATGCCAAAGATGCGCTGATCACCTGCAAATGCGATAAAAAAGAGATCATTGTGAGTGCAGAAGAAGATGAAGAGAAGGTCACTGTCTGTATAACGGACAATGCCAAGGGGATTGATGAGAAGATTATGGACCGTATCTTTGAACCCTATTTCACGACAAAATTTGAGTCCAAGGGAACAGGTATCGGTCTCTATATGAGCAAGACGATCATCGAAAACCACATACAGGGATCCATACGTGCTGAAAATATAAAAAATGGCGCCCGGTTTATTATTACGTTACCGAAAAATGTAAAAGTCTAGAGGAAACAGAGAGGGTTGTTCTGCAAGAGGAGACACTCCCGAAGGGAAGTGTCATAGGGAGGAACGATTAGAGCTCGCTCTCGTGCTTAGCAAGATACTCGGCAACACCTTCAGTGCTGGCTTTCATACCTTCGTCACCTTTGTTCCAGCCCGCCGCACACACTTCACCATGCTCGTTCGTGAAGAGCATCGCGTCGACCATACGGATCATCTCATCGATGTTACGGCCAAGCGGAAGGTCGTTGATGACCGCGTGACGTACCGTACCGTCTTTGTCGATCAGGAATGAACCACGTAGTGCAACGCCACCGTCAAGAAGAACATCGTACGACTTGGCGATCTCTTTGGTAAGGTCGGCAACAAGCGGGTAACGGACCTGACCGATACCGCCTTCGTTGACCGGCGTGTTTTTCCAAGCAAAGTGAGAGAACTGGGAATCGATCGATACACCGATCACTTCGATACCGCGTGATTTGAACTCATCCA
>JBFFUI010000041.1:0-17522 GCA_041571435.1 Sulfurimonadaceae bacterium
AAGAGAATGAATCCCTGAAAAAGCTCCCCGGAGAGATCGAAGAGCTGGAGGCACAGATCGATGCGCTCAATGCCTGCCTGGCAAACCCGGACTGTTATGGGGAGAGAGGTATTTCTGTGGTTGCCGGCGAGCTTTCAACGCTGGAAACACTCTACGAGGAGAAAGTCGAAGAGTTGCTTCTCATCGAAGAGAAGGTCGAATCGATCGAAGCGCAGAAAGCCTGATATATGAACTGCAAGATCTGCCAGGAACCGACAATCCCGTTTTACGACGACTATATGAAGTGCCAGACCTACCACTGTAGGAGCTGTGAGTTTATCTTCAAAGATGAAGAGGCAATCATCACCGAAGAGCGGGAACTCAAAGTCTATCAACAACACAATAATACCGAAGAGAATCTCGGTTATGTCGCCATGTTCCAGGACTTTATCGACAAAACGATCACCCCCAACGCAGACCAGATCGAAACGGCGCTAGACTTCGGTTCTGGACCCAACCCAGTTTTGGCCGGAATTCTGGAAAAAAACGGCATCAAGACCGACCATTATGACAAGTTCTTCTCACCTCAAAAGGTCTATGAGGAGAAGCGCTATGACCTTATCACCTCGACCGAAGTTCTGGAGCACATCAGTGACATACAAGGGGTGATGCGACTTTTTGTCAACCATCTCAAACCGAACGGTTACCTGGCGCTGATGACGCAGTTCCACGCTGATGATCCGGAGGCTTATCTGAACTGGTGGTATCGACGTGACCCGACCCACATCCTCTTTTTTAGACCGCAAAGCTTTGAGGTTCTGGCAAAACAGCACGGGTTTACGTTGCGCTTTCATGATGCAAAAAAAGTCATACTACTACAAAAAAATAGCAGTTTGTAAAATCTGTACATACTGTGCTACAATGATGTAAAATCGTAATATAAATCCGTCATTGAAGGAATATACTATGTCAGAAAATTTGTCTATAGGGATGCTTTTTAAAGAGGCTCTGCGCGAGTTCAGCGAAAAGCATAAAGACGACGAGAGTGTCTGCGGTGTCAAGATCGATCTTCGATCACAAGGTATTGATCTGATTGTCGGTATCCGGTTTATTGAAGGCGAGTGCCGATATTCTGTCTGCACCGCAGGTACAAACTGTGAAAGTGCTGAGGACAGTGACTTTGAGCTTCTTTCCGATGCGCTGAAGAACATCGGCGTAGAGAGTAAAAGCGGTGCTGTCATCATGATCAAGCGCAATGCACAGGTCGTCTCAACAGAGGAAGGGTGTTCCGCTATTGAAGATGCGCATAAGGAAGAAGCAACCTCAGACGAAACCCCTAAAAAACGCGGCGGTCTTTTTGGTCTCTTTGGCCAAAAGTAATCTTTACTATTTGACGTAGTCCACTACTTTGCTCAAAGTGGTCACCTCTTTGATAAAGGCGACCACTTCCAGATGCGCCGGATGTGTCGCATATTCGCTTAACCCCTCTTTTGTCTCAAATGTCGAGATCAGCGAGAGGTCCATTGCTCTCTCGCTCCCGTTAAAGTCTATACCGATCTCCATCGAAAGCAGAGGTTCAACCTTGTCAACCAAAGCCTCCAACATCTCTTTTGCCTTGGCGATATTTGCGGCTTTGTTCTCTTCTTTAAAGTCAAACATTACGATATGTACGATCATCATTTCTCCTGGTTTTTCATTGCGAGAATTTTACCCAATATTGGCTACTATCATGATATGAACGCAGTTTACAGTAGTATTATCATCTTTTTATACTTTCTCGGGCTCTTCTGTTCAGGGCTTGTCAACAACGATAGCCGGACAACATATTGTGGTGTCTGAACTTTCTGATTTATACATCGCTTTTGTCGAAGCGCCGCTGGAATTTCTGACTATTTCGGGTGTCTTCATCTTTACCGAGGTTCTGATCATAGCGACCCTGCTGCACATGCTTTATCAAAGGCGTTCCCCGACCAGCATGATCTCCTGGCTTCTGCTGATGGTGCTTGTTCCTTACTTTTCCGTCTTGCTCTACTTTCTGATCGGTGTTCGCAAACGCCCGGACAGAAAAAGCAAATCATCGCTCCAGATCAACAGTGTGCGCACGCCCGCAACAAAGCAAAACAGTATTGACGGTATCTTGCGTTCAAACGGTATTGCCGGTGTGAGCAAAGAGAACAGTTTTGAGCTGATCACTGACGGTATCAAGGCTTATAGCACGCTCATGAATTCGATCAACAACGCGACAGAGAGCATCAGTATCGCCACCTACATCCTGAAAAATGATGCCGTCACCAAAACCATCATTGATGCCCTCATAGATAAAGCGGCACAGGGAGTCCGGGTACGGCTGCTTATCGACTCACTGGGCTCCTACAAACTCTACTTTTTTCAAAGCCCGCTTAAAAAATTGCGAAAAGCCGGCTGTGAAGTCCACTTCTTTATGCCGCTGTTGCGCCTGCCGTATCGTAACTATATCAATCAGCGCAACCATCGCAAGATCTATCTTTTTGACGAGTCCACCTTGATCACAGGGGGGATGAACCTCTCCGATGAATATATGGGGCCTTCCGAGCATCCTGATCGATGGAAAGATCTTCTTTTCAGGACCCAAGGGGATGCTGCCTACCAGTATGCCCAGGTCTTTGAAGCGGACTGGTCCTATGCTTCAGGCGAGAGGCTTCGTGCTGCCGCACTGCCTGTTGATAAGCGCTATGGCGATGCCTATATTCAAGTCGTACCATCGGGTCCCGACATCGAAGGCGATGCCCTTTTTGAAGCGCTCATCAGTGCCATTCATACGGCACAAGAGCGTATCTGGATCGTTACCCCCTATTTCATGCCCGACGAAGTGTTGATGAATGCATTGAAGATTGCGAAGCACAAAGGGATTGATGTCAAGCTGATCACACCAAAGTCGACCGATTATCTCATCACTGACCTGAGTCGCAGCTCGTACATGCGTGAACTCGAGGAGAACAATATAGACCTCATCTTGTATAATAACACTATGCTGCATGCAAAAGCTATCTTGTTTGACAAGAGTGCTGTGATGATCGGTTCTGTCAATATTGACGACCGTTCTCTGTTACTCAATTACGAGGTCGTCAGTTTTGCCTATTCTGCCGCCATCATAAGTGAGATAGAGCATTGGATGCTAAGCTTTATGCGCCATGCAGAGGAGCGAATGCCTAAAGTCTCGAAGATTCGTCGTATAATAGAGAACTTCATGCGTATTTTGGCGCCACAACTGTAAACAGATCAAAAGGGAGAGAAAATGTTCATTCCGCGGATATTTCCACAAAGACTCAAGCACCAGGAGCACTCTCTGAGAGAGACCTTCTCCCTTCTTGTCTGGAATGTCCATAAAGAGAACCAGGAACCGGCCTTTCAGGAGAGGCTAAAAGAGCTGCTGCACCATTATCCAAGTGACTTCCTTCTTTTTCAAGAGGTTAAGCATCCTAAAACAACACCCTACTCTCTGCAGCACTACTCCTATGCTATTGCTAGCAACATTGAAACTGCAAAAAATATTTTCGGTGTTGTCACCGCCGCCAATATCTCTTTTGAAAAAGTTGACAGATCGATCTCATCGCAAAGAGAGATGGGTGTTGCCACCCATAAAAGTTTCCTTGTTACGCAGCACAGATTGAGCAATAATGAACTTTTTCACCTCATCAACCTGCATTCCATCAACTTTGTTTCAATAAAAAGCTTCACCTTGGAGTTGGACAAAATCAAACGCGAACTCGGTGCCATCAAAGGGCCGATGATCATCGGCGGAGACTTCAACAACTGGACTAAAAAGCGTATAAAAGCACTCGC
This sequence comes from Sulfurimonadaceae bacterium, assembly GCA_041571435.1. Classification (GTDB taxonomy): domain Bacteria; phylum Campylobacterota; class Campylobacteria; order Campylobacterales; family Sulfurimonadaceae; genus Sulfonitrofixus. Next base: position 3,802 of record JBFFUI010000041.1, read on the forward strand.
CCTGTTTCAAGAAGAGCTGGGTCTGGAAAAAGCGGATGTTGATGAACATCACCACATCAAATCCATCTTTTCCAAACCGTTGGACCACATCTTCTATCGCGGTGTCAAGCTTCTTAAAGCAGAAGCGATCGACACAAAAAAAGTCTCTGACCACAATCCTATTCATGCGCTGTTCACGCTTGTTTAGCTAGAGGTTCTGATCTATACCAGGCCGGACCAAAAGAAGTTGGCGATCAGGACGATCAGGACGATCCCGGCGATGTTAAGTAAAATCCCGTACTTCACCATTGTCTTGACATCCACTGCCCCTGTCGACATCGCAACAGCATTGGGCGGCGTCGCGATCGGAAGCATAAAGGCATAACTCGCACAAAGCGTCGCCACCATCATAAAGAGACGCGTGTCGATACCGGTCTGTACAGACACCGAGTAGATCACCGGCAGCATGATAGAGATCAGTGCTGTGTTGGACGTCACTTCCGTTGTAAAGGTGACGATAGTAGCGACCACCAGCAGCAGCAGGATCGGAGCTAGCACCGTAAGATCGATGATGTAAGAGGCGATCTGATCGGCCAGGCCTGTTTCTGAAAATGCCCTGGCAATGGAAAAACCGGCACCAAAGAGTAGCATGATGCGGAATGGGATCTTGTTTTTGTCTGTCATCCAGTCAAGCAGATTGAACGGCGGGGCGAAGAGGATCAAGCCTGCAGCCAGCAAGATCACGGGTTCGTTCATCCCCAGCCCGTCCCAATAGGGTCGTATGGGTGCATTGACCAGTAAGAGCAGCAACAGAGAACCGAGAACAAACATCACCTTTTTTTGATCCCTGTTCATCGGTCTGTGCTCAAAATCACGCTCTAAACGCACTTTGCCGACACCGATACTAAGTACTGATGCGACCACGATGAACATGATGATCGAAAGCGGTGCAACCATCCACATCCATTGAAAAAAGGGAATCGTCTCCATGCCGTGTTCTTGCATAATTCCAAGCAGAATAAGGTTTGGCGGCGTCCCTATCGGCGTCAAGACTCCGCCGACGCTTGCCCCATAGGCAATAGCAAGGGCAAAACGGAGTTTAAGTGTCAGCTCTTCTGAGAGGTAAAGTGCGATCGGGATAAGCAGCAGTGTGGTCGTTGTATTGGAGAGGATCGAGCTGAGCAGTCCTGACGTAATGGCCAATGAGAAGATGATCCCTCTGGCCGTGTTGGGAAAGACCTGCAGTACCTTCTCGGCGATCCAGGTGTGCAGTCCGCTCTTTTCAACGGCGATCGCCAACAGAAAACCGCCTAAAAAAAGGTAGATGATGGGATGCGCATAATTGACCGTTGTCGCCTTGGTGCTCAAAATTCCCAGGCTGGGAAAGAGCACAATGGGAAGAAGTGAGACGACCGCAAGGGCAAGTCCCTCATTCGTCCAAAGTGTCACTAGCAATACCAGTGTCCCCACCAGTGCCGACTGCTGATACGTTAAAAAAAGGGATCCGAATGCAAAACCAAACAGACCTAGAAGAAAAGCGATCGTTATCTTTTTTATCTGTGTGCGTTGCTCGATCATCAATCTCCTTAGCGTGTCAAAAGGTCATTGAGGCTTTTGAGCGGCTCTTTGCCCTCGAGAATGGCATAGACCTCGGCAGCGATCGGCAGATAGATAGCGCGTTCCTGGGCGATGGTATTAAGAGCATATGCCGTTCCGATGCCTTCTGCGACTTCGCCCAACTCCTCGAGTATCTCAGCTTGAGACTTGCCCGCTGCCAGACCGAGACCGACACGATAGTTGCGTGACATTGTCGAAGATGCTATCAAAAAGAGGTCCCCTGCACCGCTTAAGCCCATGAAGGTCTCATCGTCTGCTCCGAACTGTTTACCAAAACGGCGCATTTCAACAAGACCGCGTGAGATCAGTGAGGCGCTGGCGTTATGACCCAGTCCCAGCCCTTCGCAGATACCTGCAGCGATCGCGATGACGTTCTTGTATGCCCCCGAAACTTCAGCACCGATGACATCGGTAGAGACATAGGTGCGGATAAACGAAGGGAAATACTCCGTAAAGGTCTTGGCCAAGGCCTCGTTTTGCGAGTTGACGACCAAGGCGGTAGGCAACGCTTTCATCACCTCTGCTGCGAAAGAAGGGCCCGTAAGAAAAGCGAGGTTCTGTACCGGGACATGCTCAGCGAAGATCTCGTTTAAAAAACGGCCTGTACTGGCTTCGATCCCTTTGGCTACGACCAATATCTTCTGGTTATCGTAAACCAGGTTCTCTTCAAGCCAACAGGCCACCTGCTGTGCCGGGATGGCCATCACAAGGTACTCCAGTTTAAAGATCTCTTCGAGTGAGACAAAGTTCTCTATATCACGTTTCGTACGCGAAGTAATGTAGACCTCGTTCTCAGGGTTTTGGCGAAAAGCAAAGGCGAGCGCCTGCCCCCACTTACCTGCTCCGATCACACCTATTTTCTTCACTATATCGTCCTTTTAAAATTCTCTATCTGTTCATCATAACCGATTACAACTAAAATATCACCGACGTCTAGACGGTGTTTGAACCCTCTTGACGTAAAGACAAATGAAGTCTGCATCGTCGCATCGACAACGGCAAGAACGATCAGATTCTCCTCGACTTGAAGAGAGACGTCGTACAGCGACTGGCCCACCAAAACCGAGCCTTCATTAATGGCTAACTGGACGGTTTTGAGTGCCGTCTCTTCCTTCAGAATATCGCTAATGATGCGGGTGACGACCGGTTTTTCCAGCACCTCGATGATCAGGTCGGAGGTGGCCTGCAATTTGGATATGACTTTATTGGCGCCGGCAAGATGCAGCTTGGAAGCGTGCTCATGCGTCGAGGCCAGGGCGATCAGACGGACATCTTCCAGACCATCTCTCAGTCCGATGGTTAAATAGACGTTTTCGGCATCGTCTTCAAGCGCACAGATAAAAAGCGTCTCTTCCATGTTATAGTCACGGAAATCGTCCCAGTTGTCATCAAGATCGAAAAGGTCCGCTTGGAACCCATCTTTGATCGCCTCGGTCACGCACTCTTCATGCAGCGCATAGACTTTTACACTGCGATAGGCCTCTTTGACCTGATGCACGATCTCTTTTGCAAACTCCGCATAGCCAAATACGACAACGTCTAATGTCTTCATCGTAACCTCTTGTGTATAAAGAGTCTAAACTCGTTGATCATGGAGTGGTCCCCTACGACGATCATAATGTCCCCTGCGTTGATCGCTGTCTCTATCGGCGGATTAAAGATAAAGTTCTCCTCTTCCGGTTTGGAGAGACCGATCAGCAACAGACGATGCCTTCGGATATGCAACTCTCCGACATTGCCGAAATTGCCGGCGATACGTTCATCAACAACGATCTCTTCCATCGCCGTTCCCGAATCTTCTGCCCGCAGCATGCTCAAGGTTTCGAACGCCACCGGTCTACCGCTGTACTCCTTGGAAAGCAGTCCGATCAACTCCTGGGAATAGACGATGTCGTTCACACCGGCAAGATGCAGTTTCCGGCGGTTTTTCTTTTCGTGCAGCAGTGACAGTACTTTCGTCTGCTGGTCCATTGCACGCAATGTCAGCGCAGTATAGACGTTAAGAATATCTGTTTCTCGCAGCAAGATAACCGCTTTAACCTGCTTCTCGAAATCGATCCCCATGCTCTGGTATGTCGAGAGCGAAGCCGGATCCAGCATCAGACCATAGAGCTGATTGTCCTTGGCCTCTTTGATGCGTCCGTAATCGGTGTCGAGTACAACTACATCCCTGCCGCTGCGACGCAGTTTTGAGGCCGTCTGTTTTGCGACGATACCGTAACCGCAGATAAGATAAAAGTGTTTCAGACGTTTTATATCGGCAAACATCTTGTTCTCGCGGATATCATCAAGCTTTTCCGTAAAGGCCGTCACTACGATCGATGTCGCAAACGAGATAACCGCGATCCCGGAGATGATCACAAAGATGGCGACCATCCGTCCCTCTTGAGTTACCGGGGTCACGTCACCGTAGCCCACGGTCGAAATGGTAACGACAGACCAGTAGAATGCATCGAAGAGCGTATTGATCGGCGAGCTTGGATTGTTCGCTTCCATGACATAGATCAATACCGAAGCGACAAAGACAACCACACTGGCAAAGGTTAGAAGCGTCAGTAACTCGAACTTCTTATGAGAGAGAATATAGCCGAAATACTGCATATTCTGGGTATATCGGAAGATTTTGAAGACACGGAACAGGATGAATAGACGCAGCAGACGCAGTTCATGGAAGAATGGCATGATCGCCAATAGATCGATGATAGCAGCAGGTGAACGGACATAGTTCCATTTGGCGGTAATGACTTTCAACAATGCATTACCGACACGGAACCGGCGCTGAAGCAGTTCATCTTTCTCATACTGACTGATGATCATTCCCGACGAATCACTGATCACCCAAAAACGGAAGAGGTACTCGATCAAAAAGATGAGTGAAATGATATAGTCATTAAAGAATGCAAAAAAATCATGGGACTCATAACGTACTTCTCGGATCAAAATGATGACACTTGAAAAGATCAGTACCATCATGGCAAGATCAAAATAACGTTTATAAGGATAATTGTTGTTCTCTAACAGGTCATAAAAGAAGTTTTTGGCACGCTTGTAGCGCGATGACGTTTTAAGAAAATAGGCGAGATCAACCAGTTTTTTGGCGATCACCCCGGAAGGTTTATATTGTGATGATGAAGAGTTATCAGACACGTTCTGTTCTTCATCCATCAAGAGACCTTTATCCTAGTTTTGCTTTGAGCATCTCGTTTACAGTTTGCGGGTTGGCGGTACCTTTGCTTGCTTTCATCGTCTGACCGACAAAGAAGCCGAAGAGCTTATCTTTACCGCCTTTGTACTGCTCGACTTTGTCACCGTTCGCAGCAATGATTTCATCGATGATCTTTTCAAGTGCACCGGTGTCATTCATCTGTTTTAGACCCAGTTTGTCAATAGCACTGTCAACATCACTCTCGTTTTCCATCAGATAGTCAAGGACCTCTTTCGCCGCTTTACCGCTGATCGTCTTATCCTCGATACGTTTGACAAGGGTTCCCATCGTTTTGGCATCTACAGGTGATGTGGCGATCGTCATGCCGCCTTTAAGACGACCCTGCAGCTCGACTGTCAACCATGTGACCGCATTCTTGGCACTGATACCTTCTGCCAGCATCGCCTCGAAAAAGTGTGCTGTCTCAAGCTCAGAAGTGATGACCGCCGCATCATACTCGCGCATACCGTATTCGGAAACAAGACGCGCCTTTTTCTGATCCGGAAGCTCAGGGATGTTCGAATAAGTTGAGAACATATCATCCGGGATCACCGCTTTCAGCAGGTCCGGCTCCGGGAAATAACGGTAATCCGCTGCTTCCTCTTTACCGCGCATCGAGCGGGTCTCCTGTTTATTCTGGTCAAACAGACGTGTCTCCTGGTAGATCTCTTCATCATAAACACCGTCTTCCCAGGCATCGACCTGCCGCTGGACTTCGATCTCGATCGCTTTTTGGATGAAACGGAAGCTGTTGATGTTCTTGATCTCAACACGCGTGTAGAGTTTCTCATCGCCTTTGGGACGAATAGAGACGTTGACGTCGACACGGAACGACCCCTCTTGCATGTTGGCGTTCGAAATGTCAAGATAACGCACTATAGAGTGCAGTTTTTTGACATAAAGTACGGCCTCTTCGGCAGAGCGCATGTCCGGCTCGGAGACGATCTCCAGCAACGGCGTACCGGCACGGTTCAGATCCACTTTCGAGATGGCGCCGTCGTGAATGTTTTTACCCGCATCTGCTTCGATATGCGCACGGTTGATACGGATCGTCTTGCTTGTACCGTCTTCAAAATCGATATCAAGTGATCCATGCTCCACAACCGGTGTATAGAGCTGCGTGATCTGATACGCCGACGGGCTGTCCGGATAGAAGTACGACTTGCGGTCAAAAAATGAGGTACGGTTGATCGTCGCGCCGATCGCCGTTCCAAGCATCACCGACTTTTCGAGGACACTTTTATTTAATACCGGCAATGCTCCCGGCAGGGCCAGACAAGTTGGACAGGTGTTGACATTGGGACGGTCATTAAAACTGGTCGGGCATGAACAAAAGAGTTTGGTTTCTGTATTAAGCTGAACGTGGACTTCAAGGCCGATAACGACTTCAAACATTGGTTTCCTTGTGGAGATCAGTCAGTGACTGATATTTTAAAATATATTAGTTGTCTATAAAATAGCGGATCGAAGCAAAGCCGTAAGCACCGCTTTTTTCAACCGCTTTTACCTGCTCCGGCGTAGTGATCCCGCCCAGTGCGATAATAGGTAAGCTTATTTTATCCACTATATTCTGTAAATCCTCTAAACCCTTGGGTTTGCCCTTGTCTGGCGTACTGAAGATGGGGCTGTACGTGACAGCATCGGCCCCTCTTCTCTGCGCTTCGAGGATCTCCGCTTCACTGTGACAGGAGATGACCACAAAAAGGCCCAGTCCTTTTGCTTTTTCTATGTCATCAAACTGCAATGATGTCAAGTGCACACCATCGGCCTTCAGTTTTGCGGCCAGTTGAACATCGCCATGAAGCATCGTTTTTGTATTTGCTGATTGCGAGCAGATGGCTATGAACTGTTCTGCCGTTTTTGCATAAGACGGGTTGTTTTTGTCCCGATACAAAGTAAAGTCGGGACAATGTCTCAAGAGTGTCGCGCTCAGCGTGTCGCGGAATTCAGAATTGAGAGAACCGTAATACTTGGGATCTGTAATCAGATAGGACTTCATAAACTAAGCAGCAACCTCTACCAACCCCGTGTCAACCAGTTCCTGCACAAAACGGCAGATATCAGCTTCTAGTTGTTCCGCATCGACTTCATAGGCCTCGAGCATAGAGTCATATGTTTCACGCAATGAACCGGATGCATTGAGATGCTGCCAGATCACAGCTGCCATCTCGTCAAGACCGAAGTACTCTTCTTTCACAGTATCCAATATGACGACCTCTTCATCGATCTTCTGGGCAAATACGGAATCGGAGATAATTACTTTGTCATCTAACGTCATTTACATCTTTCTCCTGTTTCCTGAGCAGATCGGAAAAGATCGATCTTTGCTGTTACAAGGGCCTATCCACTCTATGTTTAGCTTAAAACGACGGCGGTAGCAATTTACTGTTACTGTTTTGAGGGCGTTGCATGAGTTCTGAGGCTTTGGTACCGACGAATGCAGCTGTTTTAGCTGCACTCGGTGCCGCTAACGGGAGGTAGTCCTCATCCGTCACCACACCCAATACCCAGCGGAAAGTCCGCGTATGCAGACCATCCATCTTCAGACCTGCTGTCGGAAGCTGGTCTGCTGTGTAAGTCGTATGGTTGTCAATATCAACCAGGACCAGGGCCTCTTTCAAGGCTGGGTTAGCCTCTTGTACCTTATAATCAATCCCGCCATATTCTGTTTCGAGATAAGTCACGCCGAAAGCGCCGTCAAGAGTGATCGTGAGTGGCGCATTTGAAAGGTCGATCGAATGCTGATTTTTAACCTGAAATATCCAGCTTTTTTTCGTCGTGTCACTTCCGTCCCAACTACGATAATCACTAAAGTAATCACCATTAGCCCCTGCCCACGCTGTTTTCGGGAAGACCACCTGAAGTATCGCCGTTCCGTAGCCTGGGATGTCGCTTGGGTCTTTATCGTCCTGGCTTTGCAACAACTCTCCGAATACCCCGGCCGAGGTATGTTTGTACACGGTCCCATCAGCAGCCGTAGCATAAACACCACTCTTCATATACCAGCCGGCCGGCTGGTATGGCATTGCAAGTTCGCTTGTACTGCTTCCATCACTGTTGCTACAGCCTGACATACCGGTCAATACTGCCAGAACCAAAGAGAAAAATAAAGTATGTTTTAACGTTTGCATCATCTTCTCCTACTTTTCATATGGCAAAGCAAGTTCAACGCCTGTATTTGGTTCCAGGACTTTTACCCAGAACCCCTCGCCTGCTTTGATAGTATCCCCTAAGCCCGGGGCCGCAGCACTAACTGCTCTATAGGGTTGACCTGTCTGTGTTGCGTCATAGACATAACCCGTTGCATTCTGCAAGACCGTTGCTGCTGCAGGGCTGTTCATAGGTGTTACTCCGCTTGGTGACCCCACATAAATGACAATATTGCCCCATTGAAATGAACGGGGCAGATTATTGGAGACAAGGACCGTCGCATTACCGTCGGGTAGCGCAACAATCGACTGTGTCCCTACACCCACTGGTTTCGACAAATTAGCATCTGTTGCCGTGCGTGTCGGACTGATAGAACTATCAACCCGTGTCGTAACATTGCGGTCGGAAATGATCCAATACCCTTTTCCCTGCGTCACTGGGCTGCTTGCATTTAGTTCGACGTATGATGCACTCGTCGTTCCATACGTACTGTTTTGTTCGTAGACGACCCAGTTTGTTCCGTATGTTCCCAAATCGTCACCTGTCGCAGTAGAGCCATTGGTGTTGAATGCCTGCGATACCGTCGTACCAGCTGGGATAGCACAAGGGATCCCGACCATCGCCCATTCGTATGCCGTAAGGTCATATCCTGATCCGCAAGGCAGCTCATAGATATATGCGGGTTGCGTTACACTGTGCTTCACCGCCAGCGTATCTTTGTATAAGGATATATCCTCAGCTGTCTGAGTTACATCTACAGTTGAAGGTATGATTGCTGTCGGATTTACATCGCTATCAAGTTTAGAAACAAGTTCAACCTTGTTCCCAAGATAGCCGATGGCATTGACACCGTCGCTGATAGAGACATCTGCTCCATTCGTCCCGTTGAACGTTTTAGAGTAGGACCAGGTACCGTTCAAAGTGTATACATCCGTATTGGTTCCGGAAAGGATGATGGTAGCACTATCCATAGCCACTTGCTGTCCGGCTTGACCACCGGCAGTCATACCCGGTGCAATGCCATCCAATGTCGCCGTCGTACCGTCAAAGTCATACAGATAACCCGCGCCCAGGTTACTGGAATAGCCGGGTGCACCAACCAGTATTTTGCTACCTGCACCTGTTACAGCTGCACCGAACCGATCATTTGTACTTGTTCCGTCTATCGTAGCCAAAGTTGGATAGACTTTGCTCCTTGCGGTCACATTCCAGTCATAAATATAGACCTTGCCTTCGTTATTAGTACCGGTAACATCGTAATAAGGCGCTCCAACGACCAGATAGTCGCCCCGGATGGACAAGGTTTCGCCAAATCCCGATAAAGCCTGATTATCTTTTGTGGCCGCCGGGGTCGCCGCAACCACTTGCTCGTTTTTAACTACCCACGCTACCCCATCGTATTCATATGTTGTATAGGCACCAACATCTTTGTCGCTACCGTCATCAAAATTCAAAAGACCGACAGCCAGTTTTGTTCCGGACAGTGATACGGAAACACCAAACCCTTTGTTTCCGCTGCAGTTTCCTTTTGCACTACCCAACGTCTGTGCAAACCCCCATGACATTGTCGAATAGTCATATTTATACATTGTTACATAACACGAGGAAGTGTTTGCTGGATCAAAAGCCCCCACTGCGACCCACTCCCCGCTGATAGCGACTGATGAACCACCATCCGTAGGGCTCAGATCATGGAGTAAGGTCGATTCAGTATATGTAATACCGCCATACAAAGCCGTCGATAGCAGCAATGTCATCAGGCTATTTCTGAAAATCATGATTTTCGTCCTCTTATCTTTTTACTACTCGGGTACACTTCGCGCTGTCTCAAAACTGAGGTGCACTTGGAGGCGTCTCAAAACTATGGGCATCGCTAGCCTTTGTCAAGGCCCCCAGTGCGATCAATGTCGGGGCGACGTAGGCTGCTTTTTTTATAAATGCACGTCTTGCATCCTTCTGTTGTTTCTCTACTTCTTCAGCTTTTTTAATTGTATTATTGTTTTTATTCTCAAAAATTTTATGCATATTTACCTACTACTTTAAGCTTATGTATGCTTATTATATCACTTTAGCTATAAGTATTTTATAATATTAATTTTTATTCAGCTAAAGACAGGCTTTTCGCCTGGCACTTGTGTGGGCCACAATTGCACAGTGAACCTCTTGCAACCGCATTTTATCCCATGGTACCGTCACCCTGAAAACGGGGATTTTTGTGGCCATTTCACTCACTGTTTTAAAACGGTACGCCTTAAAAAAATCGAAATTGATAAAACTGCTGAAATGAAATGCTGTAAACTTTTCAATACCGCTGACCTCTTCAATAGCGACTGCAGCATCAGATTCTGCTCTCTCTAACAGATAGACTGCTTTAAGTGGCTTTGGACCTTTAGTAACATTTGTTATTTTATGGCCCAGGCATTCTGCTTCACGAAACGGCCTGTGATAAGGATAGGAAGGGACAGCCATATACTGTTGGTCATCTCTGTAAACGCCAAGCGTATCATCCGACAACATCGTGTGCCCCTGCTGGATAAAAAAATCCGTCAAGGTTGATTTTCCGCCAAACGACTCCGCCGAAAAGATGATCGGCTCTCCATTGACTTCAACAGCCCCAACATGCAAAATATCATAACGTTTTTCCAATGTCAGCACCATAGGTAATATAGTGTGCAAGAACCAAAACTGCAGTAGTTCAGCTGAAAATGACTTTTGTGGAAAATACTCTATGGTGTGATCACCACATTGCCATATCACATACATCACGTCTTGAATATCGACTCCCCAGCTGCAACCCTGCTGGCAATCAGCATACGCTTTTTCTGCACAATACATCACTTGTCGTCCGGAGAGAGGCTTGTATTCAGATCGTACTCTTAACTTTTTAAACGCAGAAGGATCAACACTTTTGGCTACCGTGAAATTTTCTTTACTAGAATCGTATATCTTATCATTCAATGATGGCTCATCTTGGAAATTAATGTTGAAGTCAAACGCGATCATTGACGGTTACTTTTGGAGGGCGTCGCGGATCTCTTGAAGAAGCTGTGTCTGTTTTTTCGACTCATCCAACCGTTCTCTGTAACTGAGCATAGTCTCAAGCAAAAGAACAAGAAAAAGACCGAAGATGATAAAGATAATGGAGAAAAAGAGTGCCGTACTGACACCCATAAAGAGAAATATCTTAAAGATAATAATAGCACCCAGGACAATAAATGTCCATGAGATGCCAAGAAGGAAGCTGGTGATCTTGTCGAAAACGCTTCGCTTCATAAAAAAGTTTAGTGATCGTCCGCGATCTGAACTGCACCGCCAAGGTAGACGTATGTCAGCATCATAAAGATAAACGCTTGAAGAAGTGCCATGAATGAAAGAAGTGCGAATGGGATCATCGGCAGCAACCATGGTGCAAGCATCAGGATTACCATCAGGAACATATCGTCACCCTTAACGTTACCGAAAAGACGGAATGAAAGAGAGATAATACGAGAGATGTGCGAAACGATCTCGATCGGGAACATCAACCATGCCAACCACCAGACCGGCCCGAGGAAGTGTGCAAAGTACTTGATTACACCGTGACGACGGATACCTTCGAAGTTATAGTAGACAAAAACAACAAGCGCAAGTGCAAGTGTAAAGTCAAGGAAAGCTGACGGTGCTTCGAAACCCGGAACAATACCGATAAGGTTCGCGATAGCCACAAAAAGACCGATTGTCGCAACAAGCGGAAGGTAGCGGCGAGCTTCCTCTTTACCCATTACGTCTGTCCCCATAGCAAGTACACCGCCAAGGTATGCTTCTAAAAGGTTCTGTGTTCCTGTCGGAACAACCTTCATGTTGCTTGTTGCCAATTTAGCGATAACAAGTACGATAGCGGCTGTAAGCAGCATGTGCGTCATATAGATAAAAGCGTGATCATGGCTGATCAGACCAAAGAATGTAAACAATTCACCCATTCAGTGTCCCTTTAGTACGATTTAGTTCGGCGATTTTACTACTTCGTTGATTAAACGTGGCTAAGAATTATCTTTTTTATCAGCAATTTCTATAAATTTGAGCGTTGTTTTTCAATTCTGCACATTTCTGCAGTCAAACGCGGAAATGTTTTAAAGCCTATCAAATGTAGTGATTACAAGCTTAATCGGCGTGTTTGACGCTTGGCTGTAGCGACATCCTCTGCTATCGCTTCTTTAAGCATCTCAAGTGTATCAAACTTCTTGTTTGGCCTGATAAAATCGACAAATGAAAGTTGTAGTTTGTCAACATTTTCGACTTCACCGTCCAAAATATGCGTCTCGACCGCGTACGATCCGTCTGTTGTGACACGATGGCCAACAAAGCTGACCGCCGGATGATAATGCTCTTCATTATTCAGACGGGCCAGGGTGACATAGACCCCTTCCCGTGGAAGAAGAAAACCTTTGACATCGATGTTAATTGTCGCATAGAGCTCTTTTTTTCCAAGTCCCTGACCCGTCACCTTCTCTCCGGCAACGGTATAGTTGTGTCCTAAAAAGCGGTTTGCCCCTTTGATATCGCCGATCTGAAGTTTGGCTCGGATCTTATGCGAGTGCACCGAGTCACCATCGATCTGGACTTCATCAATCACCTCGACCTTGCCATCAAAGAGGGCACGCAGGTCATTAACATCATAACAGCGATTTTTGCCAAAATGAAAGTCGTAGCCGACCACGATCTTTTGCAGATCAGGGAACTCCGTCTTCAGTCTGGCGATAAAACCACTTGCATCAAGATGGCGGATATCGTCAAGTTCATAATAGAAGATCGGCAGGTCGCTGTAATGTTCTCTGGCCCTGGCCGGTGTCAAGTTGGCATAACCGGTCTCGATAACCAGGATAGCACCATTTTTGCCTAAAGCTTCAAAAAGCTGCTGGTGGCCCAGATGCATCCCGTCAAATCCGCCTATAGCGATCGCTTTAACATTTTTCAAAACAGTAACACTCCTCTAGATTTCCCTCTTTGCCGCTCAAGGTTGATGGTGCATGGTGTACCAGCTTCCATCCCAGGGCCTGTGTTGCCTCTTCAAAGGCTGTTTTAGCACTCTCTATCGCTTTTTCGTCTACAACAACGCCGTTACTGTCACGCTTGACATCTTTGCCCACCTCAAACTGTGGTTTAAAAAGCAGGATGATCCATTTTTGACTCAACGCATCAACTGACTCCAAAATATGGTGCAGCGAGATGAACGAGACGTCACTGGTGACAAGGTCATACTTGGCCTGTCGTGGATAGTCGCGGATATCCATCTTCTCAAAGCTGATCACCCGATTGTCGTCGAGCAGTTTCTGGTGAAGCTGTCCCTGTCCAACATCCACACAGGTGACCGAAGCAGCTCCCTCTTCCAAAAGCACCTGTGTAAACCCCCCTGTACTTGCACCGATGTCAAGGACCTTAAGGCCTTTGACACTAAACGGAAGCGACGGTAAAAAACCTTTCAGCTTATGAGCTGCTCTGGAGACATAGATCATCTCGTCTGCAATCTCTACCTTTTCGTCGGTGACCTTGAAGGAAGGCTTTGTGACGGGCTTGCCGTTGACACTGACCTTGCGCGCTTTGATTAGGGTCTGCGCCTTGGTCCTTGAATCAACAAATCCCTCTTCGACCAGATATTGATCCAAACGCATTAAAACTGTACCTCTATATTAGCATAAGCGGAGCTCAGTTCCATATTGTACTGCTGCGCAACCAGACCGCCGTTATCCAGCTGATCCAGCGTAAAGTAGTAACGGCGATAACCGATGTTCAG
>JBFFUI010000042.1:0-16986 GCA_041571435.1 Sulfurimonadaceae bacterium
ACGTACATTCGAGGCGCTGGAAGGTGTTAAAACCGCCATCGTCCACCTGTATAACTCGACATCGATCGCACAGCGAAAGATCGTCTTTCAAAAAGAGCGTCAGGAGATCATCGATCTTGCCCTAAAGGGTGTTGACCTGGTAAAGAAGTACGAAGCCCAACACGATGGTGTTATTCAACTGGAGTATTCACCAGAATCGTTCACCGGTACTGAACTGGACTTTGCGGCCGAGATCTGTAATGCCGTAACCGCTCGATGGGGCATCGCGGCAGATCGTAAAGTGGTCATCAACCTACCGGCAACGGTCGAGATGGCGACACCGAATGTCTATGCCGACCAGATCGAGTGGATGAGCCGTCACCTTGACAACCGCGAGCACATCTTGATCTCGACACACACGCATAACGACCGTGGGACTTCGGTTGCGGCAACAGAACTTGCACTTTTGGCCGGAGCAGACCGTGTTGAGGGTACATTGCTTTCCAACGGTGAACGTACAGGTAATGTCGACATCATCACCCTGGCACTGAACATGTACACACAAGGTTTGGACACAGGTCTTGACTTCAGTGATGTCAATACCGTCTTGGATGTTGTAGAACGCTGTACCGATATGAAGACCCACGAACGCCATCCGTATGTCGGCGAACTGGTCTACACCGCTTTTTCAGGATCACACCAGGATGCGATCAACAAAGGATTGGCCTACCAACGTGCCAAAGAGGAGCCGTTTTGGGAAGTACCGTACCTACCGATCGACCCGGAAGATGTCGGACGTAGCTATGAAAGTATCATCCGTATCAACTCCCAGTCAGGTAAAGGCGGTGTGGCTTATATCATGGAAGATAGCTTCGGGTATCAACTTCCAAAGGCGATGCACCCTGAATTTGGCAAGATCGTCCAAGAGGTGACTGATACAGAAGCGAGGGAACTTGACAACGATGAGATCCTGGCGATCTTTGAAAAGACCTACTTCTCACCACCGTCACATCTTGAGCTTATATCCCGTAAAGCATCGACAAAAGAGAATGCCGTATGGTGTGAACTGCATTACCGCTATAACGGCGAAGAGATTGTTGCAGAAGGTGAAGGTAACGGCCCTATTGATGCCTGTCGTAAAGCCTTGCTGAAAGACTATCCGAACGCCTTTACCATCAACTCCTATTCGGAGCACTCATGCGGCGAAAAGTCAACGGCAGAAGCCGTCGCTTACATCGAGATCGAAACCGACGAAGGCGACCGTTTCTTTGGCGTCGGAAAAGACAGTGACATTACGCTGGCCTCGATCAAAGCGCTCTTCAGTGCGATCAACCGCGCGTTTAAAAAGTAAACCCTATCACCACCTCGGGGTAACCCGAGGTGTTATCCCGCAGATCATTGGCATCTATTCGATACTCCTGTATCCAACCAAACCCCGCATAACCGTTTTGAAACAGCACTGCGACACCGGCACGTGCACCCACACTGCTATAGTCTTTAACATCATTGTCAAAATAGGTGTAACGATATAACGCCCCGAGATAGGGACGGAACTCTGTGTTCGTCGGTACATAGTAAGTGACAGGAAGCGTACCATGATGGATCGTCGGCGATCCGCCGAACCACCCCCGGTATCCAAGCCCCACGGCAAGGTTCTCTAAGAGATAATAGTCCACGCTGACACCTAAAACGTAGTAATTCTCTACGTAGGTGCCGATAAATGTGCCATCTGAGTAGCTGACACTTCCGGAACCGAATGTGATACCGACACTCTTGTGACCTACACTAAACGGGTTGGCAAAGGCGAGTGCGTTTAAGACCAGCAGTGTCGAAATGATCCTGAGCATCTGAAACGCCTAAAAAAGCAGCTCTTCGTCTGCTTCCGCCTGTACCTCTACATGCGGCGGTTTTGAGATGTCGGTGAAATACTCTTTTTTCTTTCCTTCCACCGTTACCTCGATCACATCATCCGGTTTTTCAAACTTGCGCGGCATCTGCGGGTAGATCTTGATGAGCTCTTTATAATAATAGCCGAACGAAGGTGCCGCTGTCCATCCTCCCTGCTCTTTACCCCAGAGTGGCGAGTTGTCATCATTTCCAAACCAGACTACCGTCTCGATAGAAGGTGAATAGCCGACGAACCAGGTATCGATAGAGTCGTTGGTCGTTCCCGTCTTGCCTGCAAGCTCTATGCCGTATGCACGGGCACGGATTCCGGTACCGCGCTCGACGATGTCACGCAGTATTGTCGTCATCAAAAAGGCCTGTCGCTCTTCTGTCACCTTTTTGACAACCTGTGCCGGGTGTTCCCAAAGTGTCTCACCGTTTTGTTCAACATAATTGATCAGACGCAGATCGCTTAACTGTCCCCCGTTGGCAAATGAGGTAAAATATTGTGCAAAACGCTCCGGTGTCAGCGTAATACTCCCCAGCGATAGCGAAAGATCACTCGGCAGATCCTCGATCTCATACTGCTCTTTGAGCTTGCTCTTGATAGTGTTGATACCGATATCGGTCACAAGATTGATCGTCGCAAGATTGCGTGAATGCACCAAAGCTTCACGCAATGAGATAAGCCCTTTAAAGTTGTTCTCATAGTTTTTCGGTTTCCATTGACGCGTCTCATTTGACTCTTTGTCCTGGTCTGTCTCAAAATCATAGGTACGTGCGATATCGATAAGATTGGTTGCAGGCGAAAGGCCGAAGTCCAAGGCGACCTGATACAAGAACGGCTTAAACGCTGAACCCGGCTGACGTTTTGCCATTGTAGCACGGTTAAAGGCACTTTTGGAGTGGTCAACGCCACCTACCAAAGCACGGATCTCACCCACTTTCGGATCGACCGATACCAAAGCACCGTTAAATTTGCTCAGGTTCTGGTCCTCATAAAAAGGGTAGTTCTCAGGATCTTTTTTCTCTTCGACCGTCGTGTTGTAATCCGCAAGGCGTCCCTTGGCCTGCTCATACCCATAGGCCAAAGCTTCGCGACCCGCCGCCTGCATCTTCAAATCGATCGTCGTATAGACTTTGTAGCCGCCTGTTTTGAAGTCAGGGAACTCTTCTTTAAGACGGCGCACCACCTCATCGACCACATAGGGTGCTTTGTTTTGTGTCAGTGTCTCGTCATAAACCACCGGCTTCTCGTTGAGCGCTTTTTCGTAGGTCTCATCATCAATCCAGGCCAGCGTATGAAGACGTTCGATAACACGGTTGGCACGTCCCAGAGAGATGTCGTAGTTCTTTGTCGGTGCATAATAGCTCGGCGCTTTCGGAAGACCGACCAGAATAGCAATCTCTTTGAGTGTCAGATCTTTTAGCTCTTTATGAAAATACCCGTCAGCCGCCGTCTTGACCCCGTAATAGTTGTGACCGAGATAGATCTCATTGAAGTAGCGCTCCAGTATCTCGACCTTCGTCAGTTCGGACTCGATCTTATAAGAGAGAAAAAGCTCTTTGATCTTTCTTGATATCTTCTTCTCGCGGGTCAAGAGCGTATTTTTCACCAGCTGCTGCGTCAGAGTACTTGCCCCTTCGACGACTTTCATCGCTTTGACGTTTTTGATCATAGCACGGAAGATCGCATCATAGTTGATACCGCCGTGTTCAAAAAATGAGGTATCTTCGATCGCCAGCAGTGCCTCGACCATCTTTGGCGGAATCTCCTCAAACGGTGCGAAAAAGCGGTGACGCTTCTCAAATACATTGGCGATCTTGTCCCCGTTTACATCATAGATGCGTGAAGAAACTTTCGGACTGTACTCTGTCGTCAATTTGCTTGTGTCATAGGTCAGACTCAATGCAATAGAGCCGACATAGATTATTGGTCCCAAGATGACCAGCAGCAAAACGGCGACGGTGATGATCTTTTTAAGACCCGGCTTTTTCGTAGCAGATGACGGTGCATCTATTTTCAAACCGCCTTTGCGTTGTCTCTTTTTCTCTAATATCTTATCAATGTTCATTCTCTAAATTTCCTGTTTGCAAAACTTGCTTCTATTAATGTCTTGGTATAGGGGCTGGAGGGGTCGTTCACCACCTCCTCCATCATACCGCTCTCTTGCACTCTGCCCTCTTTGATGACACAGATCTCATCACAAAGCATCGCAGCGGAGTGCATGTCATGGGTCACAAAAAGTACCTTGAACCCCTGGCTCTGCTGCAGCTTTTTAAGCAGTTCGATGATGACAACTCTCGTCTTGGGATCGAGCGCTGTTGTCGGCTCATCCAGCATCAGCAGCTTTGGCTCACCGCTCAGGGCGATGGCGATCACGACACGCTGCAGCTGACCCCCTGAGAGTTCCGGAGGAAAGCGTTCCAGCAGTTCCAGGTCAAGCTCCACACTTTCGCACAACCCCTGCATCTTTTGCTGATCAACAAAAAACTGATCTTTGATCTTGGTCAGCGGTGAAAGCGCTGTAAAAGGGTTCTGCGGCACAAATGCAATCGTTTTACCCCGCTCCAGTCTGAAATCAGCGTCCAGTTCCAAATCCAAGGTCATCTGAGAAGGGAGCATCCCAAGCAGTGCTTTAAGCGTCAGACTTTTACCGCTTCCGCTCTGCCCGACGAGTGCCAATGCATGCCGTATGGTAAAGTCGATATCCACAAGCGGTTTCTCATCAAGCGAAACCTGGAGTTTTCTGATCTTCATTACGCCCTTCACAAGCCCTTAAATAGCAGGTATTTTATCCAAACTCTGGTTAATCGCCTATTCCTGCCTCGTTGAGTGCGGCTTTGATCTTCAGGCAGCTCTCCCGAAACGCCGTCTCATCCGGTCCGAGACGCGCGATAAAACGGATAATAGCGGCAGGAACCGTCGGCTGACGGATCGCTCCCACAAGAATATTTTGTTCCAGCAGCGCTTTTTGGATCGCCATCACTTTACGGTTGTCATTTACAAGAATCGGCACGATAAGACCCTTCACCTCTACGCCGAGGATCTCTTTCACTGTCGCTTGACGACCTTTGATCGCTGCTTTCAGCTGCGGGGTGTTTGCTTGGATATAGCGCAGCGCGTGATGTCCCAGCAAGGTGTCAAACAGTGATGGTGCTGTCGCATAGATGATGGGCTTTGCACGGTTCACAAGAAAGTCGATGATATGTTCCGATGCCAGGATGTAGGCACCGAAACTGCCATAGGCTTTCCCCAGTGTCCCCATCTTGATATGGTTGGGTTTAGGTTCGATATCGTAATAGTCTAAAATACCCATCAGCTTCTTACCGATAACACCCGAACTGTGGGCTTCATCCAGGATCAGCAGGGCATTATAACGGTCGGCAAGTTCAATGATCTCACGGGGTACCAGATCACCGTCCATGGAGTAGATCCCCTCGACGGCGACGATGTTACGTTTAGCCGTCGAGTTTGCCAAAAGCTGCTCAAGTTCCTTTACACTGTTGTGCGAAAAATTGTGCAGTTCGCCGTCGATCAGCTTTGACGCCAAAACCCCGGAAGCGTGATACTTATCGTCCATAAGGAGTGCGTCACCTTTGCGCACAAGAGTCTCGATCATCGCGATGTTGGCATTGAAACCGGAACCGAGTATCACCCCCTCTTCAAAACCGTTCGCCTCAGAGAGGGCACGCTCAAAATTTTGATGGACCTTCGTATAGCCGTTGACCAGCATCGAAGCCTTGGATGCGTGTGACGCCAACGATCGCAACTCTTTTATCGCCGCGTCCAGTATCCCGCTGTTGTGTGCCAGGCCAAGATAGTCGTTTGACGCCATATCAATGACCGTATCCTCAAAAATCCGGCGTTCACGGTAGCGGCCCGAACGTTTCAGTGCTGCCAGCTCTTTGGCATAAAACCCGCTACTGGCCAAGCTTTGCCTTATTGTTCACGATATCGACCACTTCGACTCTGTCGCCATCTTTGTATTGGCTCAGATCATCATCGCTCTGCCAGTAGGTGCCGTCCATTTTCACCATGCCGCCCTCAATGACCCCCAAACCGCTTTTATGGATCTTCTCCTCACTGCTGTCTTCACTCTTGACGATAAGTCGCATACTCCACTTTCTCAGTGTCAACAGAAGGATAAGACCGATCGAGACGGCGACCGCGATCTGCGCATAGCCGCTTTCAAATAACCCCATGTAGGTGAGCAGGGCCACAACAACAAAACCGATACCGATCCAGATCAGAAAAAATGAGAAGACAAGTGCCTCAAGTCCGATGAGAAAAACACCGAACGCGAGGAGGTAGGCCCAGTCGATGACCTCCATTACGACTGTACCTCTTTTTTAGCGCCGATGAACTCTTTTAAGATCGAAAGTGATCCAATCAGTTCAGTGGTCTCATACGGCACGATCACCTTGTCATTGGACTCGTTCTTCGCCAGCTCTTTAAACGCACTGACACGGTCTTTTGCCAACAGGAATTCTGCAGCCTGCGGGTTGGACGCCATAGCCGTATTGATCATCTCCATCGCCTTGAACTGTCCCTCAGCCGTCTTCTCTTGTTCGTACTTGCTTGCATCGGCCATACGTTCGATCGCTTCGGCCTGCAAGAAAGCTTTTTGACGCTCACCTTCCGCCTCTCGGATCACCGCCTCTTTGTTCGCCTGTGCCTTCAGCTCGATGGCGCGTTTCTCACGTTCTGCCTTCATCTGCATGTTCATCGCCTCTTCGATCTCAAGTGGGACAGAGATGTCACGCAGCTCCACGCGCATCGTCTTGATACCCCATTTTTGTGACGCTTCGTCAATCGCCGTCAAGATACTGCGGTTCAACGTATCACGGGAAGAGAGGCTCTCGTCGAGTGCCATCTGGCCGATTTCGGCACGCAGGGTTGTCGTCGCCAGATTGGCGATGGCCCGCTTGAAATCGACCACCCCGTATGCTGCCATCTTGGCATTCTCAACCTGAATAAAGACCAGACCGTCCACACTGATATTGACATTGTCTTTAGTAATGACGTTTTGCCCGGGTATATCGATGATCTGCTCTTGCTTGGTCACCATCATAGCCACTGCATCCACAATCGGGATGATGACATGAAAGCCACCCTCGATAGTCCGGTTGTATTTACCGAGACGCTCAATAACATAAGCACGGGACTGGGGAACGATCTTGATCCCTTTGACAATGATGATTAACACCGCAAAAACGATTGCAATACTGATAGCGCTGACAGCTTCCATGGACGATCCTTTAATATATTGTGATCAATTATACAATATTACATAAGAGAGAACATTTGAGGCTCAGATAAACGTCTTTAAGACTTCGACGCTCAAACCCATCGCACACGACTCATACCCTTTGACCTCTCGGATATAAGATTTACAGAAACCCTCCACCATGCAGCCCCCGGCTTTGCCCTGCCACTTGCCTGAAGCCAGATAGGCCTCAAGGTCCGTTTCATTAAAAGTGTCAAAGAGGTAATCGGTCGACGAGATGTCAAGCAGTTCGAGTCTTTCACTTTTATAGATCATGCAGGTGACGATGGAAGTAACGCTGCCGCTTTGCGTCTTCAGTATCTCCCTCGCCTCTTCCAGCGACTTTGCTTTGCGCAGGATCTTCCCTTGTGAAGTGACGACGGTGTCAGAGACCAGTAACGGCATCTCTTTATAGTCATAGGCTTTGAGCGCCGCCTGATATTTCCCGACGGTAGCCTGATAGACAAAGTTTTTAGGGGAGTCGGCGATGATCTGTTCCTCGTCATAATCGACCGGTGACTGAATAAAATCAATACCTGTATCGCGAAGGAGAAGTGCCCGGCTCTCTGATTGTGAGCAGAGGCGGATTTTAGGTAAATTCATCGGATTCCTTTTAAGAAAGGTTCTGAAAAGAGTTTAGGTGTGCGAGTAACGCAGTACGACACCGAGATAGATCGCGATCAGTCCAAGTACGATGTTCAAAGGAACAAGATATTTACCGATCATCCCCAGCATCGCTTTAGCGGCCGGCAAGCCGCCTGATGCAAGGATTTTTTTGGCTTTGACAAGACGCCAGACCATATAGCCGTAGTTCATCGCCATCACCATCCAGATCGCCTCTTTGACATGGACCAGCTGGTATACCCCGAAGGCGACCTCGTCGATCACATTGCCACTTGCATCAACAGCGGCCGCTCTAAAACCCCAGCCTACCGCCATCAAAATAGCCGTAACGATCAAAACAATGATAAATGGCGCTACGATTGTAAAGAGATTGCCAAGTGCTTGCGCGGTACGGGGAAGTCGCTGCGCCGGTTCCAATGCCTGGAACGAGTAGTGCGCGGCAAAACGCATGGCGATCATACCGCCGACCCATACGACAGCGCTGATAACATGCAAAAAGACCAGCAACTCTGTATTAGCCCAGAAAAACTCGACCATCCACGCTTTCATTATGCCAGGATCTCTTTCACGTAACTTAACGCTTTCTCTTTTGCCTCAGGCAGTTTAGAGGCATCTTTTCCGCCCGCCTGCGCAAAGTCCGGACGTCCGCCGCCACCGCCGCCGAGTATCGGTGCGATGTTCTTGATCCAGTCGCCGGCTTTGACAGTAGCATCTTTAACACCTGCCGCAAGGATGACCTTGTCACCTTTGACCTGGAAAAGCATCGCAACGACCTTTTCATGCGCATTTTTGATCTCGTCGATGCGTGTTTTGACATCACCGCTTTTGATCTCTTCAATGATCACGGCGACCCCGGTGATCTCTTCAGCGGACAGTTCCTCTTTAGAGGCCGCCATCGCCTCCTGGACTTCTTCTTTTAGTGTCTTGATCTGTTCTTTGAGCTTGTTGACACCCAAAAGTACATCACGGTTTTTGACCTCTTCCGCAACGTTGTTAAGCGTATGTCGCTGCTCTTTGAAAAGGTTATAGGCTGCATTGCCGCAAACCGCTTCAATACGGCGTACACCGGCAGAAACACCCGACTCTTTGGTGATAACAAAGGTACCGATGACCGCAGTGTTGTCAACGTGCGTTCCGCCGCAAAGCTCGACAGAAGCGTCACCGAAACTGACCACACGAACGTTATCGCCGTATTTTTCACCAAACTGTGCTTTGGCACCGCTGTTCTTCGCCTCATCGATGCTCATCTCTTTGGTCTGCCCAGCGATACCGCGTAGGATCTCGTAGTTGACCTGCTCTTCAACAGCTGCGATCTCTTCTGCGGTCATCGCTTTAGGGTGGGAGAAGTCAAAACGCAGACGTTTGTCATCGTTAAGTGATCCCGCCTGGGAGATGTGATCACCCAGCACATCATAAAGTGCTGCATGCAGAAGGTGCGTTGCCGAGTGGTGCTTTTCGATCTCCAAACGGCTGATATCGACAACCGCTTTGATGGTATCGCCTGCAGTGATCGTCTCTTTTACCTCAACATGTGAAAGGTTGAGATCAAAGAACTTGCGCGTATCGGTTACCGTTGCATACCCCTCGATCACACCTCGGTCACCGACCTGTCCGCCGCTCTCTGCATAAAACGGTGTATTCTCAAGCAGTATCCAGCCGGTATGTGTCGCGTGCAGCGCATCAACGATCTTAAAGTCTTCACTTAAGAGTGCCAACACTTTTGTTTCGTTACTTCCGCCTTCGTAACCGACGAACGCGTTTTTACCGAACTTCTCAAGCAGTGCTTTAAAGTCACCCTCGTTTGCCGCGTCACCGCTCCCTTTCCATGCCGCTTTTGCACGTTCGCGCTGCTCTTTCATAAGGGCATCAAACGTTGCGGTGTCAAGCTTGAGGTTTTTCTCTTTGAGCATATCTTCGGTAAGGTCCAGAGGGAACCCGAATGTATCGTAAAGTTTGAAAGCGACTTCGCCGCTGAAGACATCCTTGGTCGTTTTCAACTCTTCGTTAAACAGCTCTATCCCCGAAGCGATCGTTTTGAAGAAACGCTCCTCTTCAAGCTGGATCTGTGTCTTGACCGCTTCCGCTTTTGTCTCCAAATACGGGTAGACCTCTTTCATCTGTGCGACAAGGATATCCACGATCTTGTACATAAAGGCTTCGTGCAGACCCAGAAGGTATCCATGACGAACCGCACGGCGCAGAATTCGGCGAAGGACGTAACCGCGCCCTTCGTTCGAGAAGTTCACATCTTGTGCAAGCAGGAAAACGGCCGTTCGGATATGGTCCGCAATGACACGGTACGAAGCGCCTGTTTCATACGCATATTTCCTGCCTGTAAGTTCTTCGACCTTATTGATCATCGGCATAAAGAGAGAGGTGTCATAATTGCTCAAAGCACCTTCTTTAACCGCGATAACACGTTCAAGCCCCATACCGGTGTCGATTGACGGCTTCGGCAGCGGTGTCAGTGTACCGTCTTTCGAACGTTCATACTGCATAAAGACCAGGTTCCAGATCTCCAAGAAACGGTCACCATCGCCGCCCATATAGTCTTCGGGACCGCTGAAGTTCTCTGCACCCTGATCAAAAAAGATCTCTGAGCAGGGACCGCACGGGCCTGTGTCACCCATCTGCCAGAAGTTGTCTTTGTCGCCGAGACGCATAATACGGTCTGCCGCCACATATTTTTTCCAGATCGCTTCTGCTTCATCATCACTGTCATGTACGGTTACCCACAGTTTTTCGACCGGCAGTTCTAGCACTTCTGTGATGAACTCCCAGGCATACGCAATAGCCTCTTCTTTAAAATAGTCGCCAAACGAGAAGTTGCCGAGCATCTCAAAAAAGGTGTGGTGACGGGCAGTGTGACCGACGTTTTCAAGGTCGTTGTGTTTACCGCCCGCACGAAGACAAGTCTGGCACGATGTTGCACGCGGATTCTCTGGTACCGGGATCTCGCCTGTAAAAATCGACTTGAACGGAACCATTCCCGCATTGTTGAACAACAGTGTTGCATCGTCCGGTACAAGTGGTGCACTTGCCACTTTGGCGTGCCCTTTTGACTCAAAATAATCTAAAAATGCTTTTCTAACATCCATGTTTCTGTCTTTGAAAGCCCATCTTGGGGCCTGATTTAATACGCGATTATATCCAAGAGGACGTTAAATAATAATGAGATAAAAATTTCTTAAAAGTAATGGCATTAAAACGGTGTAAAAATCGTTAAAAATTCCAGACTTTGCATATATCATGTTGAAGCTGAGAGGTAAACTAGCAGTTACGTTCCCAGTTAAATACAAACTCGTTGATGGTGATACTCGGTACCTTCATTCTCGCCGCTTTGGCAATATAGACAAGCATATCAGCCGCTTCATCAAGGTCGTCATTAACGACCAGATAGTCGTATTCACTGATGCGCTGAACCTCGCGTTTTGCCATCTCGATACGACCATCGATGATCTCCTGGGCATCGGTTCCACGAGCATTTAGACGTTTTTTAAGCTCACTGAGCGTCGGTGTGGTTATAAAGACCGATGTCGTGATGTCTGCAAGCCGTTTCTGCACGGCATCATGCCCTTGGACATCGATATCAAAGATGACAAGTTTGCCCTCTTTTAGTGCCTGTTTAACAGGTTTTAGAGAGGTCCCATAGTAGTTTCCGTGTACACGTGCATACTCTAAAAAGTTCTCTTCTTCAATATCTTTTTCGAACTGCTCTTTTGTGACAAAGTGGTAATGGACGCCCTCTGTTTCACCCTCTCGTATCGGACGTGTTGTCGTAGAGATGGAAAAATAATACGAACCGATCTGCTCTTCGATCTTTTTGATCAGCGAACTTTTACCGGCGCCGCTTGGACCCGATAAGACAAGAACCGCACCTGTGTCATGATTCATTAATCTTCTCCAAATGTTAGGTTGATCGTGATCGTTCCGCGCAATGATTTGGCCAGTTGCGGATTTTCCAAAGCTTTGACAAGTGTGCGAAGTGTCTCGATGGACTCCTGATTCTGCTTGCTTGGCGTCTGAACTTCCCGTGGTTCATCCCAGGAGAGATCATCTGTCGAAATGTCGTCCAGCTGCAGTAATACATCTTCATCCATATCCAAAGCAAGATCATCCTCACTGAGGTTTCGAAGTGCTTTTTCGAGTTCAAGATCGATATCGTGTGCCGGTTCACTTACCTGGACCGGTTCCTCAACGGTACTCTCCTCTGCTTCATCCTCACTGCTTAATGCATCCAGAATCGCTTTGACCTCAGTCACATCCTCTTGCGAAAAGATATTTTCCAGCACCTCTTCTTCGGTCGCTTCATCCGCGGTAATCTCTTCCAACGTCTCTTCAATGATCTGCTCAAACTCCTGGACTCGATCCAGAGCGTCCTGTTCATACTCATCTTCACCGCCGATAATCTCGTCTTCACTGAAAAAACTGTTTTCAAAATCATCAAACACGATCTCTTTGGACGATGCTTCTTGCTCCTCTTTCACACGTGATGCAAATTGGTGCAGCATCAACAGCAGCTCAGTCGGTAAAAAAGGTTTATACAGCTGTTTTTCAAAAAAAGCTGTCTCACCGCTCTCACGCGTCGTAATAAAGATCGAGTGCGCGTAGATAACCTTGTCATTTATCCGCTCCAAAAACTCTGGACTGTAGAGATCTCCATCCAGGATCAGAAGGTCATAATTCTCATCTCGGATCTCCTCTATTGAAGAAGCGGTATCCAGCCTGTCACCCGTTTTTTGGACACTCAACGTCACCAGTTTAGCGACAGCAGCATCATTATTGACAAGTAGAATATTCATCGAGAACAGCCTTTTTGGGCAGCACATGCCGCCCTTTGATATAATGGTATTATTGTAACAAAAGATTACTTGAGACCTCTACAGACCTGACATTCTCAGCATGTTTTACACAAGTTGGGTCATCGGTTCTATTGTGATCTCAAAAAAGATAGAAAATGACGCAGCTTTTTTCAATAGTACTGGGTATAGCCCTTCTTTCTCTGTCGCTTAATGCCAACGAACACTACCTCCTGCCCGAGCATCAAAGTGACCTTATGCACACACTAAAACGTAAAATAGCGCGGGCTGAAAACATCACCATCATCACCAGTGGATTGTCAAATCCCTCCCTTGCAAAAAGTATTGAAAAAGCCTTAACAGACGGGGCGACTTTTCATCTCATCACACCTGACCTTGACACCGCTGCCTACTATGCGAAATACAAAAACACCACCGTCAAAGTCCCTGTTTCCAACCGTGTTACCGAACAGTTTCATCTTAATGTATTATCGATCGATGGAAGTGATGTCTGTATTTCTACGCTTGCATTTGATACGGCTGTCTTGACAAAACGTATAGGCGAGGTCATCTGTACGACAAGCCGCGAAGAGATCGCTTTCGCAAAAGAGATCGAACAGCGTTTCAATGAACGGTTCGAAGATTATGATCAATAATTGACGATTCAGATATGAGATTGCGAGCCAGCTATCTCGTCGCTCTATTTGACCGGTATCAACCTACGCTCTTCAAGACGGTATACCCTGTTGCATCGGTGAGCAAACTCTTCATTATGTGTTACCAGAACCAGTGCCGATTTATGCTCTTGGACATACTCTTCAAAGATCTTCATCACCTCCAGGGAGGTGCGGTTATCCAGATTACCCGTCGGTTCATCTGCAAAGATAATACGCGGTTTTTTGGTCAAGACCCTTGCAATGGAGATACGCTGCTGCTGACCGCCGGAGAGTTGTGTCACTTTCATGTTGATCACATCATGCAGACCAAGCCGTTCTATCAGCTTCGTGTCCACGGGCTCTGAAGCAAGAATTGAGGCGACTTCAAGATTTTCATAGGCGCTGAAACCTTTAAAAAGATAGTGTGATTGAAAGATCAGTCCCAACTCGTGACGTCGAAGTGCCACAAGTTCACTGTTTTTCATGCTGTAGATATCTCTATCGAACAGTTTTATCATACCCTGATCCGGCTGCAGCAGCGTTGACAAGGTATGTAAAAGTGTCGACTTTCCGCTGCCGCTTTCGCCAATGATCGCTACCGTCTCGCCGGGTTCGATAGAGAGATCGACGTCATTGAAAAGTGGATACTCAAACTTATGCGAAAGGGAATTTGCTTCTAATATTTTCATGGGGATATTATAATCAGATAGAGTTAAAATCGGGATTTTGTATCAAGGGATAAAGCGTTGTGTCAAGAGCCGAAGCTCTCAACAGAAAGAAAGAGAGGCTGTTATGCCATTTGCGCTGCAACTTCAGCAGCAAAGTCTTCGACTTTTTTCTCAATACCTTCACCCACTTCTAGGCGAACAAATGCAGTGACTTCAGCCGTACCGCCAGCTGCTTTACCAGCAGCCGCAACAGCTTCAGCAACCGTCATCTTGTCATCAAGAACGTAGTTCTGATCAAGAAGAGCCTGCTCTTTGTCAAGTGTCGAGTTATCCTGGATAAAACGCGCCAGTTGACCAGGAACGATTTTGTCCCAGATCTGCTCAGGTTTACCCTGCTCTTTCAGTGTCGCTTTGATGTCCGCTTCAGCCTGCGCCAAAACATCGTCAGTCAATTGACACATAGAGATGTAAGTAGGAACGTTAAGAAGAGGTTTCTTCATACGTGCACGCTCTTCATTCTCTTTCTTGATCGCTTCAATACGGCCAGCTGTTTCAGCGGCAACGAAATCTGCATCAAAATCTTTGTACGAAAGTGTTGTCGGTTTCATCGCAGATGCATGCATTGCAACTTGCTTTGCTACCGGAACCATTGCCTCAGCCGTTTTAGCAGAGTCACACTCGATCGCTACGATAACACCGATACGTGTGTTTGAGTGAATATAACCGTTAACAGCGACGTTTTCGTTACCGCTCAACGCAGCGATACGGCGTACTTCGATCTTCTCACCGATCTTTGCAACCGTCTCGTCAAAATAAGCGCTGAACGCTTTACCTTCAAGTTCTGTTTCACGTAGCGCTTCAGTCGTCTCGGCATTTGTTTCAAACGCTTGTGCAACTGTTTTAGAGACAAGGTCTTTGAACCCGTCGTTTTGTGCAACGAAGTCTGTCTCAGAGTTTACCTCTACAAGCGTCGCACGCTTGAAATCCGGAGAGATTTTAAGACCGATAGAACCTTCAGCGGCAATACGATCAGCTTTTTTAGCAGACTGTGCAACACCACGTTCACGGAGCCATGCTTGTGCTTTCTCCATGTCACCGTCGTTTTCAGTCAACGCTTTTTTACAATCCATCATCGGTGCATCAGTTGCTTGGCGCAACTCTTTTACCATTGCTGCTGTAATTGCCATGACTACGCCTCTTCTGTCTCAGTAGCTTCAGAAGCTTCTTCAGCCGCTGCTTCTACTTCTGCCGGCATCTCTTCTTCACTTGCTGCATTATCAGCGTTAAGTGCTTTACCTTCGTTGATAGCTGCAGTCATCTCGCGGCAGAAAAGTTGAATAGAACGGATTGCATCATCATTACCCGGGATTGGATAAGTGATAAGATCTGGATCACAGTTAGTATCAAGTGGTGCTACAACCGGGATGTTAAGACAACGTGCTTCATTAACAGCGATGTGCTCTTTAACCGCATCAACAACGAAAAGCATATCTGGAAGCTCTTTCATGTGACGGATACCACCAAGGTACTGCTCAAGTTTTTCAGCTTGACGCGTCATCATCAGTTGCTCTTTCTTAGTAAGAAGCTCCATCTGACCGTTCTCTTTCATCTGCTCGATGATGTCAAGTTTACGGATAGACTTCTGGATTGTCGGGAAGTTAGTCAACATTCCACCCAACCAGCGGTTATCAACGTATGGCATACCACATTTGATCGCTGCCTCTTTTACAGAATTACGTGCCTGCTTCTTTGTACCGACGAAAAGAACAGTTTGCCCTTCAGCTGCTGCGTCTACAACGATCTGGTATGTGTTACGGAAGTAACGAAGTGTCTTCTGAAGATCAATAATATAGATGTTTTTACGAACACCGAAGATGTATTTTTTCATTTTCGGATTCCAACGACGTGTTTGGTGTCCGAAGTGTACACCACATTCCAATAGGTCTTTCATAGTTACCATTTAAGGTCCTTTGATAGCGTATAATAACGCTAGATTTTCACCGGTTTGCTTCAGTATCGCCAGCTTCGCACTCTATTATTTCAGAGGGCGTCACACCGATTTTTTGGCATGATACTTGTTTTGTTTTCAACTCTTTAAGAGAGAAATCGCGCGAATTATACCAAAAACTTTTTAAATTGCCGCTGCGATCTGTCATCCACTTCAACTTTCTCGACACTGCTCATCTCTAAAACTTCACATTCTTGCTTATAGACTCTGTATAATACTGTGCGATTATGCCCATTTTAAAAACAAATGAACGGTAAATGGACAATTTCCGGGGTAATTAAAACTACTTTTATATTACTTTTGTTAATCTTACCGCAGTTCAGGCCCAACCGCCTATATTATTGGAGTATCGAAAATGATCAAAAAACCATTACTTGTCTCACTTGCAGCCGCAGCACTTCTAACTGGAAATGCACAAGCAGCTTCAATGTTTGACCGTATGACTGAGATGGAAACAGAAATGAAAGCGCTTCAAGCAGAACTTGCTGAAGTCAAAGCAGCCAAGGCGTCTGCCCCTGCTGTAGAGGCAGACACAGAAGAAGCTGATGACGAAGACACTGCCGACGGTGAAGCGGAAGCAGCAGACGACGAAGAAGCGGATGATGAAGAGGAAGGCGAGAGTGTACAAGATACTCTCGACGAGATCGACGAACAGTTGACACAACTTAACATTCGTACAAGCGGTAACCACCTTAAGTTCGGTGTCGATTTCCGTACCGCTGTTGACAACCTGCAGTACAAAATGGCAGACGGCCATGATGAAGGCAACCCCGGTCTCATCACCAACCGTCTATGGATCAACATGGACTGGGCAGCCACTGAGAACCTTAGCTTCACAGGACAACTTGCCTACTACAAAGCGTACGGAAATCGCAGCGGATACTCCGGTATGGGTGGCTTTGAGACCTTTGACTGGATCACCAACGACAACCCGTATGACGATATTGTCCGTGTCCGCTCAGCCTACTTCTTCTATCGAAATGACACATTCCTTGGAACAGATATCCCGTGGACTTTCAGTGTCGGTCGTCGACCGTCAACAAACGGTCACCTGATCAACATGCGTGACGACAACCAGGCGGCTTCGCCGATGGC
>JBFFUI010000043.1:0-16281 GCA_041571435.1 Sulfurimonadaceae bacterium
ACCAGGTCAACACCCTTTAGGGCAAGATCGATGATCTCCTGACGCTCTTTTTGAAAGACGATCTTTCGCTGTGCGATCGATGTCGAGTTATACAGGTGGACGATGGCGGTTTTAACACCTTCCAGCGCCTCGAATGTACGTTTGATAAGGTGCTCACGTGCCTGTACTAGGACCTGAACAGTCACATCGTCAGGGATCAGCTTGTCATCGACCAGCTTGCGCAAAAAGTCAAATTCGACTTGCGAAGCCGACGGAAAACCGACTTCGATGGTTTTGAAACCGAGTTTTAGCAGGAGGTTAAAGAGTTCAAGTTTTTGGTCAAGGTTCATCGGTGTAATCAGTGCCTGGTTGCCGTCACGAAGGTCAACGCTGCACCAGATCGGTGCTTTTTCGATTACATGAGACGGCCATTGTCTATCTGGCAAATCAACTTGTGGGTATGGACGGTATTTTCCACTCTGCATAGTGCTCATGGTAAAATCCTTTATATCTTGAAATTCTGATAACTCCTGCTAGACTTATCATTGGCGCAATTATAGCAAATAGAGGGGTGAAACAAAACAGGCATAGAGAGATTAACCCAAAAATAAAAGAGTCGCCTAACAGATAGGCTCCTATAATGGACTAAGATGCTGTTTCAGACAGTATATAAAAGGGGTAGTCATGTTAAAACATATTCCGTTTGAAACTCTGTACCTGGCCGATCACGGCTGGCTGAAGAGCCGTTTTCATTTCTCCTTTGCCGAATACAGAAATCCGGACAATATTCATTACGGACCGCTTCGGGTGATGAATGATGACCTGATAGAAGGCAGAAGCGGCTTTGGCACCCATCCGCATAACGACATGGAGATCATTACCTATGTCCTACGCGGTCAGCTGACACACCAAGACAGTATGGGGCACAAAGAGAGCTTGGGGCGTGGTGCTGTACAGTATATGAGCGCCGGTACCGGAGTAACACACTCGGAGATGAACGAAGGTGATGAGGTTGTCCATCTTATTCAGACATGGATTATTCCGCAGAAGAAAGGGCTTACGCCGCAGTATGGCTCAAAAACGTTCGATTTCAGTGAACGCCATAACAAGTGGCTGCACTTGGTAGGACCGGAGTGGAGCAAGAGCGCTATCACGATCTACCAAGATGCCAACATGTTTGTGAGTGAGATTGATGCCGGAGCGACGTTGACGTTCGAACTTCATCCAGACCGTCAACTCTATCTCAAAGTGATGGAAGGCAGCGGTGTTATCAACGGTGTCGCATTTCAGCAAGGTGATGCGGCGGAAGTGACGGATGAGCGTCTCGAGATCGAAGCGGGAAGCAATCTTCATCTGTTGATAGTTGAGATGGGTAAAGAGCAATAAATTCCCTGTGGATTGCCGGTAATGACAAAGGCGCATTATCTTATACTATAGAGAAGAACGCAAGTGTTGACAAGATGACGATACAGCAAGGAATCAGATGCAGAAAAAAACGGTCTCATTAGTCCTGGGAAGCGGCGGTGCACGCGGAATGGCACATATCGGCGTGATTAAATGGCTGGAAGAACACGGCTATAAGATCGCGTCTGTCTCCGGCTGTTCGATGGGGGCACTGATCGGGGGATTTTACGCGGCAGGCAGATTGGACAACTATAGTGATTGGCTACGTGAGCTTGACACACTGGGGATGCTGAAACTGCTCGACTTCAAAGGTTCGGGCGGTCTGGTCTCGGGTAAAGTGCTGATGGAGAAGATGTCTGAACTGCTCGGTGAGCACAAGATTGAGGAGCTACCTGTCAAGTTTACAGCGGTTGCAACCGATATGCATGAGGAGAAAGAGATATGGCTGAATCGAGGTTCACTGATCCAGGCGGTCCGCGCTTCTATCTCGATGCCCCTTTTCTTTACCCCTTTTGACTACAATGGGCATCTTCTGATCGACGGCGGGGTACTGAACCCGGTCCCAATCGCGCCGACTTTTGATGATGACACCGACCTGACGATCGCAGTGAACCTCGGCGGGAAAGTTGATCCCGATCTCACATTGCCCAAACTTACTAGAGAGGAAGAGGGGGTCAGTGCCAAGCTAAAAGAGTATTTCACTCAGCTTGCCATGCCGGATGTGGTCTCCATGGAAAACAGTATCTATCAGGTGGCAGGCAGCTCTATTGACGCGATGCAGGGCACGATCGCCCGTATGAAACTGGCGGCGTACCCGCCGGACGTTGTGATCGAGATCCCTCGTAATCTCTGTGGTACGTTGGAGTTTAACCGGGCAGACGAGATCATCGCCTATGGCTATGAACTCTGTGAACGACATCTAAACGCGAATGTTTAGCCAGCCTCTTGTTTATAATGCTCGACAGCCTTTTCAAGTTCCATAAAGAAGGGGTGAAAGTCGGCTTCTAGCGCAGAGAAGTTGTTCGTAAGCTCTTCAACACCCCCATACAGATTGTTCTTAAAACGTATACGCTGTGAGACACGGTTGACTGCATGTTCGATCCCTTTGAATGTACGATAGTTGTACAGAAGGTCTACCTCTGGCATACGTTTGATCGTTTCTTGCAATCTGACTGGCATCTGTATCTCAGCTCGAGAGAGCTGCGTGTAGTAAAACTGTGTGCTGTCAAGTAGAGAGTTGTCACTGTACTGCCTCCAGTTTATCGCTAAGAAATGGTCATAAAAGATGTCGATCAAAATAGGTGAAAACCGTTTTCTTTCTGTCGATATCCTGTTTCGGCTCTGTTTGAAAATAGGGTGTTCGTCGGTGTAGCGGTCGATAAAGCGGTGCAGTTCAACACCTTGAATCACTTCATGCGTGTAGGCTGTTTTACTGATCTGCTTTGTAAAATCAGGCAGAAGGTTGCCGACCATTGATTTGGGGGACGAAGAAGCGAAGTAGAGGTGGGCTAAATAGTTGATCTAAACTCCTTGGCCGTTCGTTCAATATACCTAGGTGCAGCAGGGCTGCACTTCGAGCGTGAACTCGGCGCCGCGCTCGGTGTTGGCAACAAATAGCTGTCCGCTCAGTTTCTGGGCGATCTGGGCACTCATGTAGAGGCCGATGCCTGTTCCCTCTTTTTTAGAGGTGACGTTGGGTTTAAAGACATCCTTGATAATATCATCGGGAATTCCGCCTGCATTGTCTTCGATCTTCAAGATCACATTGCCGTCTTCTTCATAAAAACGGATATAGATCGAACGTTGTTTACGTTCACGTTCGACAAAGGCATCTTTTGCGTTTGCAATGATGTTTAAGATGAGGTGCTTGAACTCGTTTTCGATCCCGTTGATGATGATCTCTCTCTCGCTTTCGATATGGACCTCGATCTGATTGCGCATCAGTTCATCTTTCATCAAGAGCATAACGGTCTGAATACAGCGTTTAAGACCAAAAGGTTCCGGTTCCTTGTCGGGACGGAAAAAAGTGCGGAACTCTGTCAATGTCGTGATCATGTGTTCGATCTGTCCTTCCATGTCTTTGACAAGGTTGTCGATATAGGCTTCATCGACATTGCCCTCACTGTAGTCCATCTGCAAAAGTTGACCTAACATGCTTAAGGCATTCAGCGGCTGTTTCCACTGGTGGGCTACCGCATCCATCATCTCGCCCATAGCTGCCATTTTTGCCTGCTGCTGCAGCATCTTTTCGTGCTTGAGGTGCGCGTCGGTCTCTTCTTTGACCAGTTTTGTCAGCTCATATTTATAACGTGCCAGATCTTTCTCTTGACGTTGCAGCTTTTCATTGTAGCGGGAGTTTTGATCGACCAGCATGGTACGAAAACGTATATCCTGCATATACATTTTAGAGAGAAGGAGGACTTTTTGATGAATATCAGGGTGTGATTGACTGCTGAGCTCTACAACAGTATCAAGAAGGTCTTTTGTCTTTTCTTTTGTCACCTTGCACAATCCATCTCTATTTTATTATGCAAAGTTATATCACGGATTATCTAAAGTGTGCCTGATTTTGGGCGTTGTATAATAAATTATGAAAGAAAAAAAGAAAGAAAATAGAAAGAATGATGCCCGAAGGCATCATAAGATTAACACTGGTATGTTGTTTTAAACTCGTAAGCTGTTGGACGGCCTTCATCTGGCCATACATCACGCTCAAATTTGTAGTGCTGGTAAGTCTGGATGAACTCGTCAGTAAAGACAGGTTTCAAGAAATCGTTATCAGCGATCAGACCTTCAAGTGCTTCACGTAGAGTGTGTGGCATTTGAACGATACCTTTTTCACGAATCTCGTCAAGAGTAAGTTCGAAAAGATCGATATCCATCGGACCGACTGGAATAGTCTTGTTTTGGATACCGTCAAGACCTGCCATCATCATTACGGCGAATGCAAGGTAAGGACACGCTGTTGAATCCGGGAAACGCATCTCGATACGCGTCGCTTTTTCACCTGCACCGTAAGGGATACGACATGCAGCAGAACGGTTTTGAGAAGAGTAAGTCAGAATGCTTGGCGCTTCGAAACCTGGGATAAGACGTTTGTATGAGTTTGTTGAAGCATTCGTGAATGCCGCAACTGCTGCAGCGTGCTTGAAGATACCGCCCGCATAGTGAAGCGCCATCTCAGAAAGGTTACCGTACTCACCCTCTTTATAGAAAAGGTTTTTACCGTCTTTCCATAGTGATTGGTGAACGTGCATACCGTTACCGTTATCACCGAAAAGTGGTTTAGGCATGAACGTCGCAGTTTTACCGTTAAGGTGTGCGATCATTTTGACAACATATTTGTATTTTTGAACGTTGTCTGCTGCCCCGATGATGTCAGAGAAAACGATACCGATTTCACCTTGTCCCTGTGCAACTTCGTGGTGACCGAGAACAACTTCAAGACCGACTTGTTCTAGAACCATCATCATCTCTGCACGCAGGTCGACCATAGAGTCAGTTGGCTGAACCGGGAAGTAACCCCCCTTTGTACCTGGACGGTGTGCTGTGTTGTACATATCTTCGTAGTGTGTACCTGAGTTCCACTCACCCTCTTCAGTATCGACTTTGTAACCGGCTTCATTGATATTGTCAGTGAACTTAACGTCATCAAAGATAAAGAATTCGTTTTCAGGTCCAAAGTAGGCTGCATCGGCAATCCCGATCTCTTCAGCATGTTGCAGCGCTTTTTTGGCGATTGAACGTGGACATTTTTCGTAAAGTTCACCTTTGTAGATATCGTAGACATCACAGAAGACGATAATGGTCGGATCGGCAGTAAAAGGGTCAAGGAATGCTGTAGGCACGTCGGCTTTCAATATCATGTCAGATTTGTTGATCGGCTGCCATGCATCGACTGATGAACCGTCAAATGGGAAACCATTTTCCAAGTTATCATTATTAACCGCGCTCATGCGGTAAGTAAGATGGTGCCATGCCCCTTTGATGTCTGTAAAACGAAGGTCTACAAACTGTACATCGTTCTCTTCACAGTATGTAAAGAACTCTTCCGTATTGTTAACGAATTTTCCCATTGTGTAATCTCCTAGATAATTGATTACGGCAAGTATAACTCAAATGAAGTAATACTTAACTGTAAGCACTGCTTAAAAATTAGACAGTTTATATGATGTTGCGTATTGTAATAAAAAAAAGTGCGTTTTTTTTGTGTATTTCTATACTGTTGATAACAGGAAGCTATTGCCGATTGCAATGTTTTTGTTACAGAAATCTAAAAAGGTTTAGAACGTTACCATCACTCTTTGACGGTTTTTAAAGTATGCGCACTGCGTGTAACCAATCGAGCGGGCCAATGATTCAGACTCTTCTCTGTACAATCCAACCTGTTCAGGATTGTGGGCATCGGAACCAAAGGTGATGGGAATACCAAGCGCAAATGCTACTTTTAGAATGTCGGGTGAAGGGTAAGGCTCTTCACACGGTTTTCGATAGCCGGCTACATTGACTTCAAGGACCATATCTGCCTCTTTGATCGCTTTGAGCGCCGGCATGGCGATCTCTAAGATGTCGCTGTTGGGCATGAACTTGAAGACCTTGATCAGATCGATGTGACCGACGACGTCAAAGAGCTTGGTCTTAGCCATCTCTTCGATAAGATCAAAATAGTTCTGCCAGATGGCATCAATATCTTCATGTTCGTAACGGCCGATAAACTCGGGATTGTCAAAACCCCATTCGTTGATAAAATGGACTGAGCCGATCAGAAAGTCAACGTCCGCGTTTAATACACGATCATCCATATGGCCCGGCAGGTAGTCGACCTCATAGCCAAAGAGAACCTCGATCTTATTGGCATATTTCTCTTTTGCCTCCATGACCCATTTTTTATAAAGTGCCATTTCGTCAAAACTCATACGGTAGGTCGGATCGAAATCCATCGGCGCATGATCAGAGAAACCGATAATATCCGTACCGCATTCGATCGCTTTTTCGACATACTCATCAACAGTACCTTCAGCATGGTTGCAGAGTGTGGTGTGACTGTGCAGATCGATTTTCATAGGTTCTCCGTATAAAGTATTGCTGTAATTATAATATAGATCAATGGTTTAAATGATTTTATTTTGCATTACGGTAAAATTGCAATAATTATTTAATAAAGATGAACTATGTCTCAAACCAATAGAGTTGAACTACTCTCGCCTGCGGGCAACCTTGAAAAACTGAAGATCGCACTCGATTATGGTGCGGACGCTGTTTATGGCGGTGTCAGCCACTTCTCTCTTCGTATCCGTTCAGGTAAAGAGTTTACGATGGAGGATTATGCAGAAGGAATTGATTATGCCCATGAACGCGGTAAAAAAGTCTACACGACGATCAACGGTTTTCCTTTTAACTCACAGCTGAACCTGCTCAAGAAACATATCGAAAAGATGGCGGAGCTGGAACCGGACGCAATGATTGTGGCAACACCGGGTGTGCTTAAACTCTCTCAGGAGATCGCACCGCACATACCTAAACACCTTTCGACGCAGGCCAATGTCATGAATGTGCTTGATGCACAGATCTACCATGATATGGGCGCAAAGCGTATTATTACGGCACGCGAGATCTCGCTTCGTGACCTGCAGGAGATCAAAAAAGAGCTGCCTACTTTAGAGCTGGAGGTTTTTGCACACGGATCAATGTGTTTTGCCTATTCGGGACGTTGTCTTATCTCGACCCTGCAAAGTGGGCGGGTTCCCAACCGCGGTTCCTGTGCCAACGACTGCCGTTTTCCGTACGAGATGTATGCGGCCAATCCTGAGACAGGTACACTTTTCCGCATAGAAGAGGACCCGGGAATCGGAACCTATATCATGAACTCCAAAGACCTGAATCTCGCTTCACATATGAAAGAGATCCTGGACAGTGGCTGTGTTGATTCGGTCAAGATCGAAGGACGTACCAAGACATCATACTACGCGGCAACAACGGCAAAGGCGTATCGTATGGCTATCGACGACTACTACAAAGGTGAATTCAATCCCGAGGCCTACCAAAAAGAGATCCACTCCATGCAGAACCGCGGTTTTACGGATGCTTATCTTATAAACCGTCCGTTTGAAAAACATGACACGCAGAGCCTGGACTTTACAATGCAGATGGGAACGCATCAGGTCAGCGGTATGGTGACACCGGAGGGAACGCATTTTCTCTGCAAGTACAAAACCCTGCCTGGTGATAAAGTCGAGATTATGGCACCATTATGCACCGTTATCGAAGAGGTTGACAATGAGATTGGTACCGTCATAAAAGAGGATGATACCTACTATGTCATATTCAAGAAGCTGATCGCAGAAAATGGAAAAGAGTGGGAGTCAGTCCACAGCGGCAACGTCAATCCGATAGCACTGCCGATCACACTGCCTAAGTACACATTTTTACGCATTCCGGCAGACGGAATAGACCAGGCGCCGCCGAAATAACGTTTAGAAGATGTGGCCGAAGTTGATATAGAGGCCGTTGTCCTCGACGCTCTGACCATAATCGATCATAATAATTGTCGCCTGGTTCCAGGCGATGCGCATACCCGCACCATAGGTGTATTTGTATTCCGACAGGTCGGTTTCGCTGACATGGTCAAAGACTTTACCGGCGTCAACAAAGGGGACGGCCATAAAGTCAAAGGTCTGTCCCAGAGTGCGGGCCTTGTACAGGTCAAAACGGGTCTCAATGTTTGCAAGCACTTTGACGTCGGCAACAAAACGGTCCTGCTGATATCCGCGTAAGGTGCGGTAGCCGCCCAGACCGGTTTTCTGATCATCGGCAAAATCGAGAATGTTCTGGTCGAAAAAGGGTGTATCGCCGGTTTGAACACTGTAGACACCTCGAACGGCCAGGGTGAAATAGTCGGCACCTTCCGGCGTAAAAAAGTTACGGGTGGAAAAGGTGTAGCGCTGATGCTCAAAGTCGCTGCCGAGGAATTTGCCGTACAGGCCGACACTGAAGTCATGGATCGATCCGTTTTTCGGATTCGGTGCGAAGTCACGTGAATCGTAGACTACGGCCAGTTTCAGACCATTGTCCCAACCCCCGTTGTAGCCGATTAGCGTCTCTCTGTCCTCGACGAGCTTGTTCAACGCGTTATAGGTGTTCAAGAGGGTCGTGTCATTGTAGTCGGTAACAGAAGCTTTTGCCAGGTTTACACCGACACTTAATCGGACCAGACCGCCGAAAAGGTCTCTGGCCAGGTTGACTTCGACTTTCGGTTTGATCAATTGGTAGCGGTTATAATAGCGGCTCCCTTGTGCATCGAGTGCATCTTGCTGATCCTGTGCCGCGGTATAACTGTTGCCCAACGTGTCCGTCAGGTCATTTAGTGAGTCTGCAGTCGTACCGAAGTAGTTTGCCTGTGTGTTCTTCTCATAGACAACCTCGCCCGTGAGACGAAAAAGTGAGCCGGCTATATAGGGAGCATCGTAGTGCAAAACGTGGTAAGACCAGCCGTTGGTCGTCTGAAAAAACTGCGCATAGAGCTGGTGCTTGTAGGGCGTTAACGTGAACAGCTTATTGTCTTTGTGCCCATTGTCATAGAGGTAGACACGAGCACCGTAGCCAAACCCCTTGTCCGCATCATAGTTTACCAGGGGAAGACCGGTCAAGTAAATGCCGTCGCTCTTATCGGCTATCTGCTCTGACGTGAGTGTCGATTTGGCATAAAGCTCTTCGGAGATATCACCTGCATATAGCGTGAAGAACGGCAGAAAAAACAGCCGGATAAATCGCATAAAAGACCTTCTCAGTTTAGTGGCGTTATTTTACAATGAAGAGTTGAAAATAACCACTCTGTACGGCATATTATTATACTAATAGCGATTTTGCTATAATTCCGGCAACCAAAAAAAGAGCCATCGTGCCAAAAGAGGAAGATAGATGAAATTTGTTTCAATCATCATTGGAAGTAAAAGCGACTACGAAGTTATGAAGTCATGTGCAGATACATTGGAAGCGTTCGGTGTACGACACGAACTGATCATCTCGTCAGCACACCGTTCACCTGAACGTACAAAAGACTACATCATCAATGCCGAGAAAAAAGGGGCGCAGGTCTTCATCGCGGCGGCAGGTATGGCAGCACACCTGGCCGGTGTTTTGGCTTCGAAGACAGTTAAACCGATCATCGGTGTACCGATGAGCGCTTCTGCCCTTAGCGGTATCGATGCACTTCTTTCGACGGTACAGATGCCTGCAGGTATGCCGGTAGCTACAGTTGCGATCGGTAAAGCGGGTGCGATGAACTCAGCTTATCTTGCGATGCAGATACTGGCGCTTAGCGATGAAGACCTTTCGGTCAAACTCAAAGAAGATCGTATCGCAAAAGCGAAAAAAGTTGAGATGGACTCATTGGAAATCGAGACCATTATTGACTAAAACCCAATATGGGCTCTGCCCATGTTGGTATCGCTAGCCGAAATGGAACCAAAGCATAAAAATGTTTTCGGCATTTTCGTAAATATTGCAAACTCCCGTTATTCAAATGATCCCCTAAAGTGAACAAACCATGAAAATCGACAATGCCTGTGTTGAATGCATCATAAACCAAAGCCGTCGAGTGACCGAGGCGATCAGAGCTGATGATGCACTGAGCAAACGGATGGTCGATCGTGTTGAAATGTTAGGTGAAACATTCGACTTTACCCAGTCACCGCCGGAAGTGGCTTCGGATGTCTATGAACAGATGGCCGAACTTGCAGGTATGGATGACCTCTACGGTGAGTTGAAAGCGCATGCGACTGAAAAAGCCAAGGCCTTTGTCCCCCAGCTTCACGATGAACTGGAAAGAGCGGATGACAAACTGATGACGGCTGTTAAGATCGCGGTTGCAGGCAATGTGATCGATCTTGCGGCTGAGGTGACCTTTGATCTCAATGAGGAGATGGAGAAGATCTTTGAGACCAACTTCGCTTATGATGATATGGATCAGTTGGAACGTGCACTGCAGGAGGCTTCGACGCTGCTCTATATCGGTGACAATGTCGGCGAACACATCTTCGATTATCTCTGTATCGAGACCCTGCAGTGTCTCTACCCGAAACTAGAGATCTTTTACATGGTCCGAGGCAATCCTATCATCAATGATGTGACGATGGTCGAGGCAAAAGAGGCAGGTTTCGACAGACTCTGCCATTTGGTTGACAGCGGCGTAAATACGCCCGGTTTCGCGTATGAAAGAGCCAACCTAGCGAGTCAGAAACTTTTTGACGACGCGGACCTGGTCATCACAAAGGGAATGGGGAACTATGAGTGCCTCTCGCCGTCTCCACGTGAAAACCTCTGTTATTTGCTGAAAGTAAAATGCAGTGTTGTGGCAGCTTCTCTTGGCCAAAATGTGGGTGATATTGTCTGCAAAATGAGTTAATAGAACTCTGCGGCCATTACGAATGTACAATTCGTTTTAATCGCGCTTAATGGGCTTTTACAAGGCTGAAACTAAAAATGCTATAATGGCGCCAATTATTTATTTTGAGGGCTTTAATGATTACTTTTAGCGATCTACTTTTAAAACTGCAAGAATTCTGGAAAGAGCAGGGTTGTAACATCGTTCAACCATATGACATTCCGGCTGGCGCGGGTACCTTCCACCCGGCTACCTTTTTACGTTCACTGGACTCACAGCCGTGGTCGGTTGCTTATGTGGCACCGTCACGTCGTCCGACAGACGGCCGTTATGGTGAGAATCCGAACCGTCTTGGAAGCTATTACCAGTTTCAGGCATTGATCAAACCGAGCCCCGACAATATCCAGGAACTTTACCTGAAAAGTCTGGAGTATCTCGGACTGAACCTCAAAGAGCACGATATCCGTTTTGTCGAAGACAACTGGGAGTCGCCGACTCTCGGTGCCTGGGGACTTGGATGGGAAGTGTGGCTCAACGGAATGGAAGTGACGCAGTTTACCTACTTTCAGCAGGTCGGTGGGATCGCATGTGATCCGGTAGCGGTCGAGATCACCTATGGGACAGAGCGTTTGGCGATGTATTTGCAAGGTGTGGATTCGGTCTTCGATATTGTCTGGAACGAGAACGAGCATGGCAAGACGCTTTATCGCGATATCCATAAAGAGAGCGAGATCGAGTTTTCCAAATACAACTTTGAGGTCGCCGATACCGATATGCTCTTTGCCGATTTTGAGGCGAAATCAAAAGAGTGTAAGCGTGCCTTGGAAGCAGGCCTTCCGCTACCGGCATACGATCTCTGTATGGCGGCATCCAACACTTTCAACACCCTTGATGCGCGCAAGGCGGTCTCCCAGACAGAGCGTGCCAACTACATCCTGCAGATCCGTGAACTCTCCAAAGGGTGTGCAGAACTTTACAAAGAACAGGAAGCTGAGCGTATAGAGCGCGTTAAAGCCTGATACTCCATAAGGCGGCAGAGGCCGTCATAACTCTCAAAGTAGACGTGATGAAAACAGTCATTGGACAGATCGATAAAATCATCTTTGAACAAGAAGGCTTTTTCATCGGTGTGCTCAAGTCCGGTGAAAAGATCCAGGGTGAGTACCATGAAAGCGAGGTCAGTAATCTCGTCGATGCTGCGGTCACACTCAAAGGCGACTATCAGGAACATCAGAAACATGGTAAGTCCTTTCTCTTTGAGACCATTACGGTCAACCAGAACGAACTCTTCTTTTTTCTAAACCGTGTCGTTAAAGGTTTTCCCAGGAAGGTGACTGCCGATCTGATAGAGAAGTTCGGTGAAGAGGGGCTGATCGATATTCTGGACCATGACATCGAGCGGCTTTTAGAATTCAAAGGGATCAAGAAAAAACGCCTTGACAAGATGCAGTCGCGCTGGAAAAAGTTCCGCTCTCTTCGTGAACTTGGCAGTTTCCTCTCCCCCTTTGGCGTAACACCGGGGATACTCTCTATTATCGCGGGTGCGATGAAAGAGGTGCAAAACCCTGCAGAGAAGATCCAGAACAATCCTTACATCTTGACCTCCATCCGCGGGATAGGCTTTAAACGCGCTGATGAGATCGCATTGAATATGGGTATTGACCCGCTTTCTGAAAAACGCATCAGCTCTGCTATGGATTTCGCCCTCAATGAATACTGTGACCAGCAGGGCAACTCCTGTGTTGAAAAGAGCCTTCTGTTTGAACAGCTGGACAACCTGTTGGCATTTAGCGGCCAAAACAGTACCTATGAGATGGTCCTGCTTGAACGTGTGAACGAAGGGAGTATCTATCCGCTTGCGAACCATCGTTATGCGCCTGACAGACTTTACGAAGCGGAGAAGTTTCTGTTTGACGAGTTTAAGCGGCGGGCTAAGGTGGACAACGGCGTCATTGTCAAAGATCTCGACAGATTTGTTGCCAAGGGTGGGATAGAGCTCGGTGATCAGCAGCGTGAGGCGGTTGAGGTGATCAACAGCGGCAAAGGGATACTGTGCCTTGTCGGTTATGCCGGAACGGGTAAAAGTACGACAGCGCGTACGATCTTAGACGTTTTGGCAGAGCGTTACAGAGCGGAGTCTGTAATCACATGTGCCTTGAGCGGGATCGCTTCGCAGCGTATCGCCGAGACGACGGGCTATGCCAGTGCGACGATCCAGAGTCTGTTGGTGAAGTATGAGGACCGGGACACTTTGCCATTCGAGGTGGTCTTGATCGACGAGGCTTCGATGATCAACTCGCTGCTCTTTGCGAGATTGCTTTCAAAGGTGGCACGTGATGCGGTTGTCATCATTGTCGGAGACGATGCGCAGCTGCCGCCTATCGGTGCAGGTGATGTCTTGAGCGATCTGCTTCGTCTTGAGCTCACGCCTATCGTCAAGCTGACCAAGATTTACCGACAAAGTGAAGAACAGGCGATCGCGTTGATCGCCAATGATATTCGTCAAGGTGTCATACCCCAGTACACGCATGCATATGATGACTTCTCTTTTATCTCTGTTGACATCGAAAACTACTATGCGCGACGTGCCAATGCCTCGCAGAGTGAGTTGGCAGAACTCCGTCAGGAAAATGCCGACGCTATTGTACGGGAGTTGATGCATAAAGCAGTGGTCTATATTCCAAAAGCGCGTCGCTATCTGGCACAAAAAGAGATCAAAGAGTATCTGAACTACTTTCAGGTGATTACGCCCATGAAGGGCGGCACATTAGGTGTGGACAATCTTAACATCGTTTTGCAGTCCTACTTCAACCCCAACCCCAAACAGAAGGTTAAAAAGGGGGAGCGGGAGTACCGCCTGATGGACAAGGTGGTCCATACCAAGAACGAGAACATGCCCTCATGGAGCATGGAGGGATTCAAAAACGGTGATGAGAGCAGCGAGAAGCGGATCTTTAACGGCATGAGCGGTCTGCTCTTCAAGATCGACGAGGATGAGGAACTCATCTATGTGGTCTACCCCAATGAAGATTCGGTGGTGCAGTACGGCTATGACCAGCTTATGTCGCACCTGATGCTCTCCTACGCGCTGACTGTTCACAAGGTCCAGGGAATGGAGTATGATGTGGTGGTGATGCCGATGAGCTTTTCGCACTTTATCATGCACAATACCAAACTTTTGTACACTGC
Source organism: Sulfurimonadaceae bacterium (assembly GCA_041571435.1). Classification (GTDB taxonomy): domain Bacteria; phylum Campylobacterota; class Campylobacteria; order Campylobacterales; family Sulfurimonadaceae; genus Sulfonitrofixus. Next base: position 13,955 of record JBFFUI010000043.1, read on the forward strand.
AATCACGCGGGCAAAACATAAATGTTATGTCATAGGTGAAAGCGGCGCTTTCGAGTCGGCTTGCCGACGCCTTGAGGTAACCAAACGCGACACGGTGATGGCGGAGCTAGGCGGTATCGGTTAGGCGGGTGTTCTTGTTTTGTAACGCCTGTGATATCGAACTTTGCTATAATGGACTTTTTCAGCATGTAACTATAGCTATCCTCTTAGAAAGCGTAGTTATATTTGCGAAGGCTATAGGTCTCTAAATAATAAAAATTATTATTTAAGCTTCTAAACCATATAATGAACAAAAATATACCATCGCTAAAAGGATTAAATATGAAACATCTGTTACTTACATTCGCCGTGGGTGCAAGCGTTATGGCTTCACCTCTGATCAAAGAGGCCAAAGTAAACGGTTTAGTAGCTATCCCTGCCGATCAGAAAGCATTGAACAAGCTTGTTGACAATCCGAAGAACATGTTGACACCGGCCAAGATCGAACTGGGAAAAAAGCTCTATTTTGATCCACGTCTTTCAAAGAGTGGTCTGATCAGCTGTAATACCTGTCACAACCTTAGTGAAGGGGGAGATGACGGTGTCGGTGCAGCGATCGGTCACAACTGGACAGCCAACCCGCACCATCTGAACTCACCGACTGTCTACAATGCCGTTTTCGCAGAGAAGCAGTTCTGGGACGGTCGTAGTCCTGACCTTGAAGACCAGGCAAAAGGACCGATGGTGGCAGCACCGGAGATGGCAGGATCGACAGAGCATATTGAAGCCGTTGTCAACTCAATGCCGGCGTATGTAGCGGAATTCAAGAAAGCGTATGGCAAAGATGTGAAGATCGATTTTAACAAGATTGCTGAGACAATCGGTCTGTTCGAGCGTACGCTTGTAACACCTTCACGTTTTGATGACTACCTTAACGGTGATGAAAAAGCGTTGAGCAAAGCAGAAAAAGAGGGCCTGAAGACCTTTATTAAGACGGGATGTACATCATGTCATACCGGTATCGCATTGGGCGGTTCGATGCAAGGCTTCGCAATTACAGGCGACTTCAAACATGCCAAAGTGGGTGATTTTAAAGGGGATGCAAACGGTCTTGTCAAAACGCCGACCTTGCGTAACGTGACACAGACGGCACCGTATTTCCATAACGGTACAGTCTGGGATCTTAAAGAGGCGATTCAGGAGATGGGACGTATTCAGCTTGGCATTGCTGTCAGTGATAAGGACGCCGCGTCTATTGAGACATTCCTGAAAGCACTTGATGGTAGAAAACCAAAGATTGCATTGCCGATACTGCCGGCAAGCAATGAAGCGACACCAAAACCGCAAGTTAACTAATACAGTTTCTGTGCGGTGCGACTTGCGCCGCACCCAACGAACAGCCCCTTCATCTCTCCACCAAATATACGATACGATTTTGTCATTCATTGAAGTTACAGTTGTTTTGTTGATTTCAAAACGGTTTGAATTGACGAATTAAGAAAGAGAAATAGGGAAGAAGATGAATACTATTTAGAGATGGATCTCTTTAGCTTAGAGAAGTGGCTTCTGCTCTATTGCTAAACCATTTCACCTCTTTTAAGCACTCTTATCCTGACATTCAGGGCAGAGACCGTCAAGCACAACGGTCGAGTGGTTGAGACGGTATCCGCTTTCGCTCTCAGCCGATTCCATCAATTCGTCGATACATTTGTCCATGTCCATGACCAACCCACAGCTATTGCATGCAAGATGTATATGAGGTTCCTTGGCGATCTCATATTGAAGTTTATGGTTGGAAAATTTAATCACGTCCAAGACACCCAGCGCATTCATCTGATTGACATTTTTATATACGGTTGCGAGGGAGATAGCGGGAAAGCTTATTCTTAAAATATCATAGAGATTGTCGACATCGATATGACCCGCTGCATCGATCTCCTCTAATATTGCCATACGCTGAGGTGTGACTTTCAGTTTGTGTTCTTTCAAACGTTGCGAAAATTGCATTTTATATAACCATCTTTCTATTTATTACTATGCGTATTATAGCAAAAAATTATAAGAAAGAATATTAGTCAAATAATAAAAATTATTATTAAGATTTGAACCTTTATAATTGCGTTTCTAAAAAAAATGTCTATAGATCATTTTAGTAGTATCTACACGATTTCTACACAATTTTAGAGAATAATGACACTGTAAAACATAAGGAAATAACATGCAAAGAAGAAAATTTTTAAGCCTAGTCGGACTAGGTGCGGTAGCTCTAACAGCTGCTCCAGTAGCAGTAAACGCTACAGATTGGCGTGCAGAGAAGCCAGATGTATGGACAGCACACACAGTTGACG
>JBFFUI010000044.1:0-16050 GCA_041571435.1 Sulfurimonadaceae bacterium
ATCCTGTTGTAGAGAGGGTTGCCTATGAGCGCGTCGTAGAGGCCGACCTTGGTGTCATAATCGGCCGTGCGCTCGGATGCGTCGATGACGGAGTAGATCCCTCCGCCGACCTCTTCGAGATGCAGTTCTTTGATCATCTTCTTTAGCATAGCGCTTTTTACTCTTTCTCCGCCCATTCGCGGAGTTTGCGTTTGATTTTCTTCTCGACCTTGTCACTTATCTCGTCCCACTCTTTGTCGAGCTCCGCGTCATCTTCGTTTTCGGCCCACTCGTTGAGCCTGCGCATGATCTTCTTTTCGACCTTGTCGCCTATCTCCTCCCACTCTTTGTCGCGCTTCCTGTTCGCCGCAGAACGGCACGAGGCGTGCGAACTGCCGCCCCAGACGATGATGACGCCCAGCAGGAAACCGAAGTCGTACCAGCCGCCCGTGTTGTTGACCTCGTAGACGGTGATGTTGTCGTTGAAGAGATGGATGATGAGGGTAATGAACGAGATCATCCCATGCCAAAGCCCATACCAGAACCCGGCCGGTTCTACCTGCACGAACTGTGCATCACCGGCGGTGCAGGCTGTAAAAAGAAAGAGCAGGGGGAGCAAGAGCAGTGTTGTGTATAATCGAGGGTTTTTCAGTGTCATAGGAACTCCTTTTGACAGGTTTGGTGTTACTTGGGTCGCAACCTGACCAGATGCTGTGATTTAGAGATTAATGAACAATATAACGTATTTGGGATTGTCAGTCAACATCACGATCTAAGAGCTATAAAGAATAAGGAGAGAAGGTTCTATAATTTTGCTCGTACATCTCCTTGTGTATAACATTTAACTTGAAAATAAATTCCAGTCAGGGTAACTGTTTTCACTCCAAAGAGTGGCTATTTCATCGATCTCTAACTTCAATAATATGAGTAGGAGCATTTTCCCATTTTACTCTTTCAAAATGTCCTGAACATATGCCAGCTCTTGAAAGGTTATAAGAGTTTACCCCAGTGACTTTACCATCATAAAGCCAAATGATATCAAATGTACTAACTCCAAAACTTGTTCCCGTTGTACAATATTGAATTGCTTCGTTTTTTCCTTTAAATTGTCTATTTTCGGGATTGCCTAACTTTTTAATTACTGATGCTTTTGTATCACCTGGGTTGATTTCAAGTAATGCTTTGTTTTTTGTAACACAGCCTGAAAAAAATATAAGTAATATTGTTAAAATTATTTTTCTCATTATTGTCCCTATCATGATATAACCATTACAGATAGTAATCAAAAATCCATTTGCAGTTTTTTTAATCAGATTCTTTTTGTTTGTTAGTCTTACTTTACTCTTTTTTGTCTTTAGATGAATCAGCTAGACATTGAAAAGTTAATTCCGCATTTAATGGTGTCCAACCGCGAGATCCATGTGTTTCCCAGCCCTTTTCAACCATGTACATTTTTCTTTCAAGACAATACCTATTTGCACGCTCAAGCGAAAGCCCTTTTACGTCAGCCCAACTTGGAAACTGGCCACCCATTTCTGAGCTTACTCTGTATGTATCTTTTCCTACGGGGACTACATTGCTAACAGACGAGCAACCAGCGAAAAGGAAAAGAAAACAATAAAGTAAAGTTTTTTTCATACTTCTTACCTCAGAATTATTTTTAGTCTAACTATTAATCGGTACACATTCTATACAACTAAATCTTAAATGTGGACTTAGCGGAACTTATGAAATGTTGCAAAAAAATGTTATTTGATTGCAGATTGTCCTATTTAGCTTGAATAGACAATAAGATGAGTAAGTGAATTTCAATTTTTATTCATTTAAACGGCAAAAAAGCCCCTAAAACCGCCAAGAAGAACACAACTTGCATACCCCAAACCAGACTTTCAGAGTCAAAACAGACAAGGAAAATTTATGGGAATCCCTCAACCAGCTTTTTATATGATGAAATGCCAACAATCTACGCCTCCGGGTATGCCGAAACCGTCATGCGTTACACCTCAGACGCAGGACCTTTACCAGCACCTGGGTCAGTCACTGATGCAAAAAGGGATCATCGGTACGGTCCAGCCTATCCAGACAGGGTGTCTTAACCGCTGTAATACCGGTCCTGTGATGTTGGTCGAGCCGGGTCACTTTTTGTATGTCGGTCTGACAAAAGAGAAGATCGAAAGAATCATCGACGAGCACATCATCGGCGGCAACGTCGTCAGCGAATACCTGATTCCCGACGAGCTGTGGGACGAAGCGCTCTCGCCGGCTGACCTTATGAAACAGATGGGACGCTAGAGCGTTTTACGCTACTGAAATGTTCTGACAAGCAGGGCAGCCGTCAAGATCCAAATAGCGATGACAACGGCGGCGGCCGTTTTGGAGTGGGGGAGTGACATTAACGTTGTCTCTTTGGCTTTTTCTTTGCACTCATCCTCTACTCTTGCGCAACACAAGAGTGATCGTTCGCCTCCTAAACCCCTCCATCTTTAAAGTGAGAATAGCGTGCAAGAGCGATGTTTAACCTTCGTTGTACGCCTCATTTGTTACCATGTTTCAACGTCATCCTGAGGATGATGAATCACACTCTTATCACTGCACGCACAATCAAAAGGTTAATGACTATGCATATGAAACATATAGTACAGGTTTTACACACATCATTATTGATACTACTCTTCCTAAACCCGCTTATGGCCTCTGAAAAACCTGAAAAGGCAGAAGAGAGTCCTCTTTCCAAGCCACTGATAGAGCGCTATATTTTAGATGAACTTAAATCGCTCCGCGTAGAACAGGAGCAGTTTAAAGCTACGGTTCAGACCACTGTCGCCAAAGGGCAGATAGAGCAGACCGACAGGGCGGCACGCTATATTACGGACACCATAGGCAATGTCTTTTACCTTATTGCCGGAGCGACCTCGCTGCTTATCTTTGCAGGCTGGAATTCTCTACGCGACATCAGGAAAAAGACCGAACAGATCATTGAAGAGCGGATTCACGAGATCACTGAAAGATATAATGAATCCTTTGCGGCCTTACAGGAAAAACTGACGGAACAATCCGAAAAGGTCCTGGTGAACCAGAAGAAGATCTATGATACACAACTCATCCACTCGCTGTGGATGCGTGCGAATCTGGAGACTAATTTGCAGTCAAAGATCGAGATCTATGATGAGATACTTGAGGTCAATGCCATGGATGCAGAGGTCTATGCCTATAAAGCGGATGCGGTCTTGGACCTTGACGAGTTTGAATGGGCACTCAACCTAAGCAACAAAGCCCTGGAGATCGATCCGCAATATGGCTATGCATTTTGGCAGCGGGCCTGTGCCAATGCCCAACTCGGTAACAAGAGCGAAGCGATCATAGACCTGAAAACGGCACTGCGCATCTCTCCGAACCTAAAAGATGAGACAGTGCATGAACCTTCCTTTGCGCCATTAACCGAGCTGGACGAGTTTAAACGACTCATCACCTGAGCAGACGCCAAAGGCGTCGCTTATCAAATAGTCAACCACTGTTTATTCTTTATCAAAGCTATCGGCAATGATAGCGCCCATAGATGCCGGCATTGATATTAAAACGAGACGTTTTAACGCAATAGCCGGCTCCGTCAGAAAAGGGAACTTATCGAGTGCGATCAAAACAAGCGAGACGACTAAAGCCGTTATGAGGTATGCAATAACGATCCGGATCAAAAAAACCGGGACTCTGTATTTGATATTTGCCTGGAATATGCTCTCGTAGGCGTAAAGACTCAAGAAGACAACAGACAAACCGAAAACCAGCAGAAGGTTTGATAATGGAAGTGTCTCACCTAGTCTCCATGCCTCTTCAGAGAATGAGATCGGAACCGCTAAAGCAAATGCCCCAATAGCAACTTGGCTTGCATCCTCTAAGTTAAAGCTCAAATTCATATTTCTCTCCAATGCGTCGTTATCTGTTTACCGTGCAACTTTTTTGTTTATGTAGTTGGCATTTTTGCGATCTTGATGAGTTGACTATCTATCCAACGAATATAGTAGCAACATAATCCTGTATGACAATATGAGATTAGACAAAATATGCTTATTTTCTCATTCAAACGGGAGTTGGGAATGACTCAAAATCGTCTAAAAGAACACCACATCATCGGTGGCAACGTTGTTACTAGAGCCTCTTTCGCTAGTCTATGAGTTGAAGAAGCAGCACGGCCATCAGGATCCAAATAGCGATGACGACGACGGCGGCCGCTTTGGAGCGGGGAAGCGTTTCCAAGGTTGAGGCTTTTGCTTTTTCTTGGCACTCTTTCCAAACGGCTTCGGGTATGAGCCAGATAGCAAGCGCGATGCCCAGCGGCACCAGCAAAAAGTCATCCAGGTACCCGATGACCGGAATAAAGTCGGGGATGAGGTCGATGGGGCTCAGCGCATAAGCGACGACGATGACGGAGACGACCTTGGCCATAAGAGGTACATCTTTGTGGTGATAGGCGAGGTAGAGTGCATAGACGTTGTGCTTAAGCGCAATTGCCCATTGCTTTAGTCTATCCATCATGACGTTCTCCTGCCTGACATAACCACGCCTTTAGCCTTTTTTAGAGTGATGCTTTACGGAAGACCCATGACTGAAACACTCTATTTGTCGTTCTTACTATTGTACAGCAGGTATGTAAAAGAGGCCTAATAAAAATGAACTGGTACGTCTGTAATTGCAATCTCCTTTTGAAGCCTGTTATAATCAGACAATAGAACCAAAAGGACGCACACCGTGTATGACGTCATCAAAACCATCGCCTTATCCGCCGGACCGCTTTTTATGGAGGGGTACACCCATGCCAAGACCATCACCTACAAAAGTGCGGTCGACCTGGTCACCGAGTACGACGTAAATGTCGAACTGCTGCTCAAGGAGAAGCTCGCTGCCGCTTTCCCGGAGCACACGCTGGTGGGCGAGGAGACCAACGAGGGCATTACGCACCCCGACAAGGCGATCTACATCGACCCCATCGACGGCACGACCAACTTTGTCCACGGCATCCCTTTCTGCTGCATCTCCATCGGTATCTGGGAAGGCGGTGAAGCGGTTGCGGGCGTGGTCTATAACCCGGTGCTTGACGAGCTCTTTTATGCCGAAAAGGGGAAGGGGGTGACCTGCAACGGCGAGAACTTGCAGGTAAGCGAGGCGACGACGCTGGAGCGTTCGCTCATCGCGACGGGCTTTCCCTACACCAAGATCGAGCAGGGGGAGGACTTCCACTGGGTCATCAAAAGCATGGAAGCGCTGCTGCCCTACACCCGCGACATGCGGCGTCTGGGCTCGGCGGCGCTGGACCTCTGCTATGTGGCGCGCGGGACCTTCGAGGGGTATTACGAGGTGAACCTCAAGCCGTGGGACGTTGCGGCGGGCATCTTGATGGTGACGGAAGCAGGGGGCGCAGTCAGCCGCCGTGAGGGCGGGGCCTACCGGTTTGACGATCGCATCGTGGTGGCGTCCAACGGGCGTATCCACGAGGCCATCGTCGAGAAGCTGCGCTAGATCTTTGACTGAGGTTCAACACCGGTAATCAGCAAGAGCTCTTTTCAGGGCTGGGTTGTTAATGAACGGCGCACATAAATAAGAGCTATGAGTAAAAGCAAGGTTACGAGCCATCCCAAAATGTAGACGACCTTCGCGTGTTTGGCTTTCGCTTTTTCCCGCCAGCCAAGTGGACGAATGCCCTTGACATCAAAAACGATCTTGCTGGCCAGGTTGACACATACAACGTTGACCATGAGCAGCAACCCGGCACCGGTAGCGAGACTGCTATTTCCAGATCCCAGCATCAGCCCCAGTGCTGCTGCCGGCGGAAGTAACGCTACGGCGACCATGACGCCTACCAGCACGCTTGACAGACCCGTTGTGAGGGACAATGCCGCTGCGGCGCCCGATGCCAGTGCCAGAGCGGCGGAATCGAGGCCGACGACGGTGCGCAACACAAGTTCATGATTTGTTGCGTCAAAAGACCAAAACATCCCCAGACCGGCAGGCACGGCCACGGCCAGCAGCATTCCGGCAACGAGGGTTTGCACCGATTTTCGAATGAGGGACAGGTCACCCATGGCCGTGCCAAGACTTAGCGCAAGATTTGGCCCGAGCAACGGCGCGATCACCATCGCGCCGATCACGACAGCGACGTTGTTTGTAATAAGACCTATCGCAGCCACCAAGGATGACAATATGACCAGAACGACAAAATTCAAATCAAGCCGTACCCCTTTTTCAACCCCTTCGTAGAGCGCTTCCCGCGCTTCGGTCGCAGCATCTTCCTGCTTGCGTTCCTCTTCGTCCGGTTTAGGCAACGACACATCTACGGGGAGGACCACGATGTGGGCAGCCGGCTGTTTGTCCAAGAGATTCTGCAGGGCGTCCAGTACCAACTGGAGTTTGTCATCGCTTACCAGCATTCGCATCAGCTGCATGCCATCTTCTTCGACAACGCCAAGCCGAAAATCCTGCACTTCCTCCTTTTTAGCTATCGCCAAAACGGTGTCTGAACTGTCTGCATCGGCGATTATTTCGACATACTTCATGATTGTGATTTCCTTCACCTCATAGCACCGGCTAACGAGAGATGGGGTGTCGTTAGCCGTTTTTAGCTGTTCTTGCGCTAGACCTTCTTAACGGTACTGATGATAGATAACAAAATTACGGCGCCGATAGTGGCCATAATGATAGCGCCTACAAAGCCGCCTGTCGTGATGCCGAACAGACCGAATACAAAACCACCCAATACAGCGCCAACGATGCCCACAATGATATTGCCTATGAGGCCAAATCCTCTGCCTTTCATTATGATGCCGGAAAGCCATCCGGCCAGTGCGCCGATTGCCAAAAATATGATCAAGCTGGTAATATCCATGATGACTCCTCGCCTATTTTTTAACGAAAATGAAGATGCCGACAACAAAACTGGCAGCAGCCGCGATGTACAGGGTCATGACCTTGTCTGTATCAGAACCTGTAACAGCCTGGCTTATCTGCGAACCGACAGAACCGGACAACTGATACCCCCATAATCCAAGGCCAACGCCTATAACCACCAGGGCAATACCTATGATTTTCATTGTCGCTCCCGAACCTATTGCCATGTTGAACTCCTATAGTTGAAAGGGATGAGATACTTTTAGCATTACTGCCAACTGTTTAATATACCGGTATAAGTCTGAAATCAACCTAATACCACATATAAAAAATATTTATCTCTTTGCAGTCAAAAGCTATAGTCCTACGTCTTACTCTGACTGATTTTTTGGAGGATTGCAGATCATCCCCTCGATGATAGCGCAACTGGCTCGTCTCCTACCGCGAGGTCGACGCCATCAAACGCTCCCTCTCGCGCATCTCGTTGCGACTCAGCTGCCCCAACGCGCTGGGCGATCGGGTACTGGTGGCGTCCAACGGGCGTATTTACGAGGCCATCGTCGAGAAGCTGCGCTAGATCTTCGACTCAACAGCGGTTTACTCGGCTTGTCTCAAAACGCTTTTTTCAGTATTCGGATACGCAGCTGTTTTTCGACCTCAATGATAAAAAACATCGTGACGCCGATACCAAGCATCAACATAGTGTCAAACAGTCCGACCCCTTCAGTCTCAAAAACGCTTTGGAGCCATGGCACATAGGTAATGGCAATCTGTCCGATGATAACGACGATGATAGATATCCAGACAGCACGGGTGGCACGTACGGCTTTGCCGCTCAAGGCACTCCCGTACATATTGCGGATGAAGAGGAGATGGAATATTTCCAGCACGACCAGCGTGTTCACGGCTAGCGTTCGGGCAAGGCTTTCGGAATAGCCGCTTGAGACAGCATATTCGTAAATGCCGAATATGCCGGCCAGAAACAGACTGGCGACCAACACAATATGCCACATAAGGCCGGCACTCAGCAGTGACTCACTGCGGGGTCGGGGCGGGCGCTGCATGGTGTTCTCTTCCGTTGGCTCGAAGGCCAGAGCGATGCCGAGTGTCACGGCGGTGATCATGTTCACCCACAAGATCTGGATCGGGGTGATGGGCAGGTTCAGTCCGAGCATCAGTGCGAGGATGACCGTCATGGCCTCGCCGGCATTGGTCGGCAGTGTCCAGCTGATGACTTTTTTAATGTTGTCGTATACGGTTCGGCCTTCGCGCACTGCCGCGACAATCGATGCGAAATTGTCATCGGCCAACACGACCTCCGATGCCTCTTTTGCAGCCTCGCTGCCGGTTTTTCCCATGGCAATGCCGACCCCCGCGCGCTTAAGCGCGGGGGCATCATTGACGCCGTCACCCGTCATTGCCACCGTCATACCATTGGCCTGCAGTGCCATCACCAGGCGTAATTTGTGCTCCGGACTTGTGCGTGCAAAGATCCCCGTCTGTCTGACGACGGATTCGAGTGCGGCGTCGTCGAGCTCATTGAGCTCTGCACCGGTCAACAGGGCGTCGTTATTCCGCAGCCCCAGCTGTTTGGCGATAGCGACGGCCGTGACGGCATGGTCACCGGTGATCATTTTGACGTCAATACCGGCACGGTGACACTCGGCGATGGCCTCAATGGCTTCAGGCCGCGGCGGATCGATCAGACCGGCCAGCCCCAGAAATATCAGCGAGTCGTCAATATCGGCATGTTCAAGCACGGTATGTTCGGGGCGAACCGGTTTGGTCGCGAAGGCCAGGAGCCGTTGGCCTTGTGCGGCTATTGTATTGACCTGCTCTTGCCAGTATGCGACATCCAGCGGTTCCGTCCCATTGCTGCCGCTGCGTTGTTCGATACACATGGCGAGCACTGTTTCCGGCGCCCCCTTGACAAAGATGAAGGCATTGTTCTCATGGTCATGGTTAAGGGTCGCCATGTATTTGTGTTGCGTATCGAAAGGGATCACATCGGTACGTGTCCATTGGTCTCTTGCCCCGTGACAATCGATACCGGACTTTCCGGCAAACGCCAGCAGGGCGGCCTCCATGGGGTCGCCCTGAGCGGACCACGTATTCTCCTTTCGTACAAGTTCGGAATCATTGCAGAGTGCCGCCGTTCGTCCCAGCTCCTGTAATGCAGTATGATCCGAAATAGAGACTCTCTGCTCATTCACTCTTATGTCGCCCGAAGGTTCATAACCGGTTCCCCCGATATCGAAGCGCACAGATGCTGTGGCTACCGAGGCGACTTTCATCTCATTGCGGGTCAGGGTGCCCGTTTTGTCAGAGCAGATGACGGAGACTGAACCGAGTGTTTCGATCGCCGGCAAACGGCGAACGATGGCGTTTCGCCGTGCCATGGCCTGCACACCTACCGCCATTGTTATCGTCAATACGGCAGGCAGTCCCTCGGGAATGGCGGCAACGGAGAGCCCCACCACAGCCATGAATATCGTGCTGAAATCGTAATGCATAACGAAGTAGCCTAACATCAAGATAAGCGAGGCAACGGCAAGAATGAAGAGCGTAAGCCACTTGGCCAAGACTGCCATCTGTGCAACCAGGGGTGTGTTAAGTGTCTGTACTTCAGAGAGTAGACCGCTTATGCGGCCGATCTCTGTGTCAGCCCCCGTGGCAACCACCACGCCCAAGCCTTGTCCGCTCGCAACCGTCGTCCCGCTGAATCCCATGCAGAAACGGTCACCGAGCGGTGCTTCTGCAGCGACCTCTTTGGAACGCTTTTCGACAGCCACGGACTCGCCGGTAAGAATCGCTTCCTGGATCTGCAGACCGTGGGTTTCCAGTAAGCGCAGATCGGCCGGTACCTTGTCACCGGCTTCGAGCAGGACGATATCGCCGGGAACCAACAGTTCGCCCGCTACGGTTTGACGCTTGCCGTCACGTATGACAGAGGCACGCAGTGCCAGCATCTGCCGTATGGCATCCATCGCTTTTTCGGCTTTTCCCTCCTGAATAAAACCGATGACGGCATTGATGATGACCACGGCAACAATGACAGCCGTATCAATAACATGTCCCAGCAGCAGCGTAATGGCGGCGGCTCCAAGGAGGACATAGATAAGGATGTTGTGAAAGTGGGAAATAAAACGCAGGATTACATTTCTGCGCGGCGGTTCCGGAAGCCTGTTCGGTCCGACATCGGACAGCCTTTGCTCCGCATCGGCTGCACTCAGTCCTGCCGTCGTTGACTTCAGGGCGGACAATGTCTGCTGCGATGTTTGGTTATGCCAGTCATGAACCCTTTTCATTACTTTCCTTGTTCGACATGATAGAGGATGCGTTTCGGACTCTGCTGTGACGCCATCCTTGTTTTATGTACCGGGCTTTAATCAGCGTTGGGAAACCCGTCACAATGTCAGGGATCTATTGCTTCGTATCATCCGATCTACAGTTCAACATACGCCTCAAAGCAGTCTGATACGAGATGCCTGTACTAGGCGAGATCAAAACGGTCCAGCTCCATCACCTTGCTCCACGCCGCCACGAAGTCATGGACGAACTTCTCCTGCGCGTCGCTGCTGCCGTAGACTTCCGCCAGGGCCCGGAGTTGGGCGTTGGAACCGAAGATAAGATCGACGCGGGTGGCACTCCATCGCGGTTCGCTCGTTGCCCGGTCGCTTCCCTCAAACAGGTCGTCACTCTCAGAGACCGCTTTCCAGACTGTGCCCATGTCAAGCAGGTTAACGAAGAAGTCGTTTGTGAGCGACTCCGGCCGTTTCGTGAAGACGCCGTGTAAGGCCTTTCCAACGTTGGTGTTCAGGACGCGCATGCCGCCGACCAGCACCGTCATCTCGGGCGCGGTCAGTGTCAGTAGCTGTGCCTTGTCGATCAGCAGCTCCTCGGCCGATACCGCGTACCGGGCTTTTTGGTAGTTGCGAAAACCGTCCGCTGCCGGTTCGAGTACGGCGAAGGCGACCGGATCGGTCTGCTCCTGAAGGGCGTCTGTGCGTCCCGGCGAAAAAGGGACCGTTACGCTATGACCGCCATTTTTTGCGGCCTGTTCGACGCCCGCACAGCCGCCGAGGACGATGAGGTCGGCGAGCGAGACCTTCTTGCCGCCGGTCTGGGCAGCGTTGAATTCGTTTTGGATCCCCTCTAGCGTTTTAAGCACTTTTGCAAGCTGTTTGGGCTGGTTCACCTCCCAATCTTTCTGCGGTACAAGACGGATACGGGCGCCGTTCGCACCGCCGCGTTTGTCGGAACCGCGGAAGGTGGAGGCCGAGGCCCACGCAGTCGAGACGAGTTCGGAGACCGAAAGTCCGGAATCCAGTACCTTCTCTTTAAGCTCGGTGATCTCTTTGTCGTCGATCAGTGCATGGTCGAGGGCAGGGACGGGGTCCTGCCAGATGAGCTCCTCTTCGGGGACCTCAGGGCCGAGATAGCGGCTGCGCGGTCCCATGTCACGGTGCGTCAGCTTGAACCACGCCCGGGCAAAGGCATCGGTGAACGCTTCAGGGTGTTCGTAGAAGCGGCGTGAGATCTTTTCGTACGCCGGGTCGAAGCGCAAGGAGAGATCCGTAGTCAGCATGGAGGGGGCATGACGTTTTGAGGGGTCATGGGCATCGGGAATGGTACCGGCACCCGCGTCGCCTTTGGGTTTCCACTGATGCGCACCGGCCGGGCTTTTGGTCAGTTCCCACTCGTAGCCGAAAAGGTTCTCGAAGAAGCCGCTGCCCCACTGTGTCGGCGTCTTGGTCCAGGTGACCTCCAGACCGCTGCTGATGGTGTCGCCGCCTTTGCCGCTGCCGAAACTGCTTTTCCATCCAAAGCCCTGTTCCTCGATGCCGGCGGCTTCGGGTTCGGGCCCGACATGCGAGGCGTCGCCGGCGCCGTGAGTCTTGCCGAAACTGTGGCCGCCGGCGATCAGCGCGACAGTCTCTTCGTCGTTCATTGCCATGCGCGCGAAGGTCTCACGAATGTCTTTGGCAGCGGCAAGCGGGTCGGGAACACCGTCGGGGCCTTCGGGGTTGACATAGATCAGACCCATCTGAACGGCAGCAAGCGGGTTTTCCAGCTCCCGTTCGCCGGAGTAGCGTTTGTCACCCTCCAGCCAGCTCTTTTCGGAACCCCAATAGACGTCCTCTTCCGGCTCCCAGACATCCTCGCGCCCGCCGCCAAAACCGAAGGTCTTGAACCCCATCGACTCGAGGGCGACGTTACCGGTCAGGATCATCAGGTCGGCCCAGGAGATGCTGCGGCCGTACTTCTGCTTGATGGGCCAGAGGAGCCTGCGCGCCTTGTCGAGGTTGACGTTGTCGGGCCAGCTGTTGAGCGGCGCAAAACGCTGCAGCCCCGATCCGCCGCCGCCGCGGCCGTCACCGGTACGGTAGGTACCCGCACTGTGCCAGGCCATACGGATGAAGAACGGCCCGTAGTGGCCAAAATCCGCCGGCCACCAATCCTGCGAATCTTTCATCAGGGCGTGAAGGTCCTTCTTGAGCGCTTCGAGATCGAGAGTTTTGAAGGCTTCTGCATAGTTGAAGGTCTTGTCCATCGGGTTGGAGAGAGGGGAGTGCTGGTGCAAAAGATCGAGGCGCAACTGGTTCGGCCACCAGTCCCGGTTCGATGTACCGCCGCCTGAAGGGTGCTCTTTGGTCTGTTTAGTGTCGGACATAACATTCTCCTTGTCGAAAAATATGCTGATGTATGCCCTCAATATAGAACAAGTTCGATACTGCTTTAGTAAATTTGTTGCATTAGTTATATAAATTAATTTTATCGGCAGAGGAGCAGACAAAGTCTCCCTTTCCTGTCTTAACGCAGGACAAGGTCGTCTGTATCAGCGTTTTAGAGCAGTTTCAGGCGTTTGAGTCTCAGGGCATTGGCGATGACGGAGACGGAGCTGAAGCTCATCGCGGCAGCGGCGATCATCGGTGAGAGGAGTATGCCGAAGAAGGGGTAGAGCAGACCCGCAGCGACAGGGACACCCGCGGAGTTGTAGATGAAGGCGAAAAAGAGGTTCTGTTTGATGTTGCGCATGGTGGCCCGGCTTAAGCGTCTCGCCCTGACGATACCCCGAAGGTCCCCTTTGACCAGGGTGACACCGGCACTCTCCATCGCAACGTCGGTGCCCGTACCCATGGCGATGCCGATGTGGGCCTGCGCCAGAGCAGGGGCATCGTTGATCCCGTCACCAGCCATGGCGACGATATGCCCTTTGGCTTGCAGTTTTTTGATGATCTCGGCTTTTTGGTCCGGCATCACTTCGGCATAGACGTTGTCGATGGCCAGCGTCCCGGCGATCGCCTGGGCGGTCAGATGGTTGTCCCCTGTCAGCATGACGATCTCGATCCCCTGGGCCTGAAGGTCGCGAACGGCCTGTGCGCTGGTCTCTTTGAGCGGATCGGCAACAGCGATCAGACCGGCCGCTTTGGCGTCGATGGCGATCAGCATGACGGTGTTGCCCTGAGAGCGCAGGGCCTCTGCCTGCTTCAGCAGCGTATCGGCCTGGATGTTGAGGCTTTTTTCGAGCAGCTTGCGTGTCCCCACTGCCACCGTATGCCTCTCGACATCACCGGTAATGCCCATACCTGTAACGGACTGGAAGTTAACAGTTTCGGCCAGGGCAATGCCTCTCGCCTGGGCACCTTGCACAATCGCCGCCGCCAAAGGGTGCTCGCTTGCACGTTCCAGACTGGCGGCGAGACGCAGCACCTCCTCTTCGCTGAATCCCTCTTCTGCCTGCACGGTGATCAGTTTCGGTCTGCCTTCGGTCAGGGTCCCTGTCTTGTCGACGACAAGGGTGTCGACCTTCTCCATTATCTCAAGCGCTTCGGCATTTTTTATCAGGACGCCGGCCGTGGCGCCGCGTCCTGTCGCGACCATGATCGAGATCGGCGTCGCAAGTCCAAGCGCGCAGGGACAGGCGATCATAAGGACGGCAACCGCATTGACAAGGGCATGGGCCAGCTGCGGTTCGGGGCCTACCGTCCACCAGATGCCAAAGGTTATCAGTGCGATAGCGATGACGGCCGGCACAAAATAGCCCGAGACGACATCGGCCAGTTTCTGGATCGGTGCGCGGGAACGCTGCGCTTCGGAGACCATTGCGATGATCTGCGAGAGCAGGGTGTCGGCACCGACTTTTTCCGCCTTCATCAGCAGTGTGCCGGTACCGTTGATCGTCGCGCCGATGATGTGGTCTCCTGCAGACTTCGCTACCGCAAGAGGCTCTCCGGTGATCATCGACTCGTCCACGTTGCTTTCGCCTTTGACGACACTGCCGTCTACGGGTATTTTCTCTCCGGGCCGGATACGAAGCAGGTCGCCGGGCTGCACTTCTTCCAGGGCAATGTCATGTTCCAAGCCTTCCTCTTTTACAAGGTGGGCCGTGTTCGGGGCCAGTTTGAGCAGCAGGGTGATGGCGGCACCGGTCTGGGCACGGGCCCGCAGTTCAAGGACCTGTCCCAGAAGTACCAGTACCGTGATGACGGCTGCCGCTTCGAAGTAGACCGCGACCAGGCCATCCTCTGTCTGCATGACCGAGGGGAAGAGCTGCGGCAGCATGAGTGCGACGACGCTGTAACTCCAAGCGACCGAGATACCCAGTGTGATCAGCGTGAACATGTTGAGGTTCATGGTCTTCAGTGAGTTCCAGCCACGGACGAAAAATGGCCAGCCGCCCCACAGGACGACAGGGGTAGCAAGAAGAAACTCTGTCCACTGCACACTCTTCATGGAGAGTGTAGCGGGGAGCCATGGTGCCAACATCTCGGTTGCCATGGCCAGGATGAAGACAGGGAGTGTCAGTACGGCACTGATCCAGAAACGGCGGCGCATGTCGGTAAGCTCTTCGTTTTCAGTATCGGTTTTTACCTGCACCGGTTCAAGGGCCATGCCGCATTTCGGACAGGCACCGGGATGGTCCTGCCTGATCTCGGGGTGCATCGGACAGGTGTAGAGTGTTTCGTTTTTCATGGTGATACCACCTTTGTCGTGACTTCGAGGATATGACCGTCGGGATCTCCGAAACAGAAGCCTTTGGCATCGGAACGACTGTATTCGGACATATTGTTGCGGATCTCTGGCGAGTCGCCGTAGGAAATGCCTCTGACGGTGATATGGCTCAAAATACTGTCGTATTCGCTGGCTGAAGCGTGAAAGAGGTAGTGCGCCGCTTTGCGCTCCTGCCGCTTCTCAAAGTAGAGTTTGGTCGTCTCATCGACGTATAGGACTTCACGGCTCCCTTCTGTCTCGCCTTCTCTGAAACCGAAGGCCTCGGCATAGAACTGTGCTGACGCCTTGTTGTCTGAGCAGGGGACGATCTGACGGTCGAGTTTCATGGTCTACTCCTTTAAAAGGAAGTGCCTACTCTAAAAAATAGCACCACTCTTCTTAGAAGGTTGTCTGGTCTTGGAACTATGTAAAAAAGTTAAGTGAGTCTATTATGCAGATATACCCGACGCACGGCGTGCGGCAGCGGGTCGCTCAAAGGAGGGTTATTTAGGGGTGTCGCCTTTTTTGACGGTCGGCATCTTAATGACGCGAGGGGCCCGTTTGGGTGCCTCTTGGGCACTCTCTTTTTTCGGTTTGTTGCGCCAGTCGCCGCCGCTTCTGTCCGCGTCGGAATGCTTCTTGTCCCATGGCTTTTTCTCACCTTTGTTGTCCCAAGACTTCTTTTCACCGCGGTTTTTGTCCCATGGTTTCTTCTCACCCTGATCGTCTTTGTTCCAAGGCTTGCTGCCGTCTTGCTTTTTGGCTCTGTATTTAGGGTTCTGGCGTTTCTCATCTTCGGTTCGCGGCGTGCCGTCATGGCGGTGGTTGCGTTCGCCTGTCTTGCCGGAGAAGATCGGTTTGCCGTTTTCGTCTTTACCGAGGTATTTGGACTCTTTTTTCTTTTTGGCATCAGCTTTGGCGCGTTTTTCGTTGCGCTCTTCCTGGTTCTTCTTGTTGTACTCCTGGCGCTCTTTCAGCTCTTTTGACGCTTCACGGTCTTTGACATACGAGGCCGGCTCAAATCCGGCGATGACCTCTTTGGTGAGGGTCCGTTTCATCACGGTCTCTATCTTGTAGAGCTCCTGCTGCTCTTTGTCGTCGGCAAGAAGCAGGGCGTAGGTCTTGGTCTGGTTGAGGCGTTTGAGGTACTTCTCCGGACTCTCTGCAAGGTCAAGGCTTATGATCATGTCGCATTTTACC
>JBFFUI010000045.1:0-15665 GCA_041571435.1 Sulfurimonadaceae bacterium
ACATAATTTCATAAATAATTACTCATCTTTCGTTATAATCTCGCAATTATAGCGTAGGAAGCCCTTTTTGTTTGAACAACTTATCGATAAACTGCAAAACTCGACATACATCACTCTTGAGACGACGCCGCCGCACTCCGCGCGTTTCAAGCCTGTAGTCGATACCATTGCAGAACTTGGGCTTGACACGATGGTCGATGGCTTCAGCACCACCGACAACCCGCTTGCCAAACTTAAATACAACGCGCTGTTTGCAGCGCAGATGCTTCAGAACCGTTTTAACAAACCTGTCCTTGCCACGATGAGTATGCGCGACCGCAACCGTATTGCCCTGCAGTCCGATCTGCTGGGTGCAAACGAAGCCGATGTACGGGCCGTCTTGGCCCTGACAGGCGACCCGGCCAAGATCTCGGACCAGAAAGATGCCAAAGGGGTCTTTGAAGGGGACTCGACCATGCTGCTTGACATCATCGCCGCACTCAATAGCGGTACCGATATGATGGACAAACCGTTTAAAGAGAGACCCGAGACGATCTATCCTTTTGCGGTCATAAACTCACATGCACGCAATCCGAAATCCCTGCAGAAAAAGATGCTGAAAAAGGTGAATCACGGGGCTGTCGGCATCATTACCCAACCGGTGTACGACCTGGACAATGCCAAACTCCTGGTAGAGCTGATGGATAATGCAAACCGTGAAAGCGACAGAGCACAAGGTGCAACGCTGATCCTGGGTCTATTTCCGATCACCAAGCTTCGTACAGCGCAGTTCCTCGATGCCCATGTTCCCGGTATCCATGTCCCCTCTTACTGGATTAAGGCACTTGAAAAAGCATCTGCCCTCTCAGCGGATGAAGAGTACAAAGTCGGGTTTGCGCTGAGTAAAAAGCTCTTTGACGAAATCAAAGCGGTCCATCCGAAAATACACCTGATGACCGCCAACCAGTTTCAGATCGCAAAAGATATTCTCGCCTGACCAAAAAGCCCTTCTTTCAAATTCCCTTCTTCTGCCGGCTTGTTTTTCGGGCAAGCAGATTAATATAAGATTTGTATATTTCTTGTTATAGTTAGAGTCATTTTACAAAAACCAAGGGATCTAATGCCTATCTATACCGTTATCGCGACCTTCATACTTTCGCTTTTCTTTACCGCATGTACGCCGACACCCGATGTACCTCTCTCACCGGAACTGCAACACTATGCCCTTATCAAAAAGAACTGTGAAAGCCTGCGCACAATGCCCGGTATACATGTCCCCGATGCACTTGACAAAGAGTGCCATGACTTTTTACGACGCCTGGACAAAGTCAATGCCCTGGACTATAAAGTAGCCCACTTCAATGATGATGTCGAGGACCCGTATGCAAAACCGAAACCGGAATATATTCTGCTGCAAAAAGATGCAAATCAGCAGCACCTTATAGCCAAAGTCGAATACGAAGAACTCAGCAACACTATCAACCGTGTCTCTCTGGATGCGGTCGAACAAAACGAACTTGCCGATGTCCAACTGACGCTGCTCTTTCCCGAGACTACATTTACAAAAGCGCATTATGACTACTACAAGCGACAGGCTGCCGAGTATCATGACGTCCCTCAATATGTCACCTATAAAAAAAATTATGCCGAAGAGTTGGTCGACCTGGGTCTGGTCCACCTGAGTGAAGGCGATAAAAAAAGTGCGCTCAATGCGTTTAAAGCAGCAGCAGAACTCAATAATGCCCAGGCCTTCTACCTTGTCGGCATCATCTATGAGGCCAAACATGTCGATAAAGCAATCGAGTGGTACACCAAAGCTTTGCAGCAGGGCATAAAAGGTGCGCGCATCAACCTCGCACGTCTCTACAACCGCAACCATGAGCCAAAAGAGGCCCAACGGCTCTATCATGAAGCGGCGGAAGACGGTGATGCTTATGCCCAATACCTGCTTTACGAACAGTACATACAGACGGACAACACTAAAACAAACGCCATGGCCCGTGAATGGGTACGACGATCGGCAGAGAACGGTTTCCCGCCGGCAGAGTATGCCTATGCAAAAATGCTCCTGAAAGAGGAGAAAAAACCCGAAGCACAAGAGTGGCTCACCAAGGCGCATGAGCACGGCATACGTGCAGCCAATGAACTCCTGGGCGACCTTTACTACAGCAACAAGCACTATGTTGAAGCTGCTGAATATCTCGGCGCTGCAGAGAGCGCAAAGGCCAAATATAAGTTGGCCGGCATGTATGAGCAGGGGCTTGGTGTCGAGACCAACTACTACCGCGCTTACATCCTCTATAAAGAGGCTGAGAGACTCGGTGAGAAAAAGGCCAAAAAAGATGTTGCACGCCTGGCTAAACTGAAAACACCAAAAGAAGAGGCCCATTATGATGCGGCAAAACGCAAAGAGAGACAACTTCTACAAGAACAGATAGAACGCAACGGAGAAGATCCGATACTCCGCAATATCAGGACCAAAGGGATGCGTGTTCACCTGCAGGGGCTGGTCATGCTGCCATTGGAGAAGGGTCACGGCTTTATTATCCACAGTGAAGACGGCAAGAAGTTCTATGTGATCGACCAACAACAGCAGGCAGATGTCGAGCAGTACCAATATGTCGATATTACGGCAGAGGCTACAGGCAACCCTATCACTGTCAGCAACAACATCGGCCTGACGCGTGATATCTATCAATTCAGGTTTCAGAAACATTGTTCCCAATAAAAGCGAGGTCCACCATGCACCATATCTTTCTCATAACAGTGATGTCGATGCTGTTGACTGGCTGCCTGAGTGCACCCAAACCGCAAACACACCAAAAACTCGCCGGCTACCAGAGCCTCAAAAAAAGCTGCGAACAGACCCCACCTCAGGCAGTTCGGCAGGAGTGCGCTCAACTGATCACCGATCTTAACGAAGAGAACAGACTGCTTGACGAAATGCAGCGGATAAAAGAAGATACTAACCAAGAAGCCGCTTACATCACACTTGCTGACAAAGAGTCGATCCTGGCGCAGAAGCTTGCCGACGATAGAAAGCTTTTGGCCCAAACGTGTCAGACGCAGATCGCCGCTATCGTCGACAGTGATGACCTCAACAGTGTTGCCTTCTGTCTTCAGTTCGAAGAGAACAGCATCACCCATCATGAGTACAGCTACTTAAAAAAGCATGCCCCAAAATTTGACAGCAATCCGCAGTACAGAGCGTATGAAACACACTATGCCAAGAAAAAGCTCAACGAAGGGATCAAGGCGATGAACAGTGGTGATAAGCGCAGTGCCCTGAATGCGTTTAAAGCCGCTTACGATGCCGGAAGTGCGGAAGCAGCCTATCTTGTCGGTATTGTCTACGAAGAAAAACAGATCAAAAAAGCGATCGCCTGGCACCAAAAAGCACTTGCCGAAGGCGTTCTTCTCTCCAAGCTCAATCTGGCCAGACTCTATCTTCGCGTCAAACTGCCGGACAAAGCAAGAGGATGGTATCTGAGTGCCGCAGAAGAGAACAACGCCCTGGCCCAATACCAACTCTTTAAGATGGATGCAAAATCAAAAAGTCTAAAACGCCAGATGGAGGCGTTGGCATGGCTTGAGCGTTCTGCAAAGAACAACTACCCGCAGGCGCAGTATATCTACGGGCTGCAGCTCCTTAAACAGAAAAATGCACAGGAGGCGCAACTCTGGCTGGAAAAAGCCTACGCAAACGGTATCAGTGAAACGGCTGGTTTCTTAGGAAAACTCTATTTCGAAGAGGCTGCGTACGAAAAGGCCTACCCTCTGCTTGCCAAGGCCGAAGCGAGAGGCGAAGCCAACTACCTTTTGGCCAGGATGTATGAAGACGGCCTGGGGATCAAAAAGAACAGTCTCTTAGCCTATCGTCACTATAAAAAAGCGCATGAACTCGCCCATAACAACTACATTGCAGACATGAAGCGTCTACAAAAAAAGATGACTAAAAAAGAGCGACAAGCGGCCACATATATCGATAAAAAAGAGGCAGCAAAAGCGAAAGAGCTGGCCAAAAACTGCGGTCTCCCCGCCACACACAAAAATATTGCAGCAGCGAAACGAACCGTCCATATCGTAGGTGTCGCTGTCACACCTCTCGAAGAAGCCAGCGGCTTTATCGTCTATGGTGAAGATGAGAAACGTTACTATATCGTTGCCCCAGAGACGGCACCAAAGATCAAACCTTATACCTATGTCGATATCAAAGCAAAAACGACGGGCCAAGCTATCACTGTCAGCAGTGACAGCGGAGCACTTCAACCCGTCTACCAATTCCATCTTCAAAAAAACTGTATTAACAACTAAAGGAGCATTATGCGTTTTTATTTTTTCGGACTTATCCTATCACTGTTTTTCACCGGCTGCGGACCGCAGCCCGATGCACCGCTGGCTCCGAAGCTGAGTGAATATGCGACGGCTCAAAAACAGTGCAGCGAATTTATATACGGCAAAAAAGAGCTAAACAGCGCTGTCGAAAAAGAGTGCGACAAATTTATCAAGCGACTTGACAGAGCAAACACAATGGCCTATAACCTGAAAAACAAAGAGTTTAAAAAAGGTGAAGAGGTCGAAAAAGAGAAAGTCTATGCGCGTGAACGTCTCAGGGTCAAGAACCGCTTCAACAGCCTCTCCAAGGCGGTTAAAAAAGCCACACTCCTTGCCATTGAACACGACGATGTCGATCACTTTATACAGGGGATTTCCTTCCCAGGCAACACCTTTATCGCCCCCTATTATGACTATATGAAGAGCAAAGGAAGTCAGTTTACTAAAGATCCGCGATACATTGACTTTGAAGAGCAGGAGAGCAAACGACTGATGGAAAAAGGTACGCAGTACCTCCAGAACGGCAACACGGTTCAAGCACGCGAACTCTTCGAAGCAGCTGCTGAAATGGGCAATCCGGCAGCTGCCCGTGAGACAGGGACCCTCTACGAAGAGAGTGACATCAAACAGGCGCTCTACTGGCACCATAAGGCTGTTGACGGTGATATCAAGGACTCCTATCTGAACCTCGGTCACCTTTATGAGCGTGAGGGTCAAAACGAATCGGCACTCAACTGGTACCTTCGATCTGCTGCGGAAGAGAACGCAAAGGCCCAGTATCAGCTCTATCTCTACTTTTTGGACAAGAACAGAAGCAGGGCCGTCTCCTGGCTGGAAAAATCTGCCAACAACCAATACCCGCTTGCCCAGTACACCTACGCAAAAATTCTTATCAAAGGGACAAAGCGCGATCAGGCCATTGAATTGCTGAAGCAGGCTTCACGCAACAACTATACGCCGGCCTCGGACTACCTCGGTACCTATTTCTATGATCTGAAACTTTATAAAAGTGCCTATACACAGCTTTCCAAATCCGAGAGTGCCGACTCTTTTTACCTGCGTGCCAAAATGCTTGAAGAAGGGACCGGTATGGAGCGAGACTATAAACTGGCATGGACCTTCTATACGCAAGCGGCTTACCTCGGTAAAAAGGGGGCCAACAACGATGTAGAAAGAGTCGATCGGCTCATGATCGAAGAGAAACGCCGTCTGGCCGAAGAGGAGAAGAAGAAGCAGAGTGCAAAGATGGCGAAGCTCGTGAAAGAGTGCGGCAAAATTCCGACACGTTCATCCATGAAAAAACGTGGCAGTAAACTCCATATCACCGGCCGGGCATCGATGCCGGTCGGCCGCCGCAGTTTTATCATCTACGGTGATGACGGCGAAGACTATTACCTGCTGCAGGCAAAAGGGATCCAGGAAGATGACTATGTCGACATCTCGGTTGTCTCGACAGGCTCTACCGCCTCGGTAAGTACCGGCGATGATGAGAATACTGCGAATATCTACCAGTTCAGGTTTCTGAAAAAATGCGAACTTGAGGAAGACGCGCAGTAGCGTGCCTTTTTCAGCCTCCACACCATCAGCGTCGCCGCTAAACTTACCTATTATTTGCTATAATCCGCTAACTGTTTATAACTGCTGATAAAGAACCCTTTACCGGCGTCCATAATATTCCAAGGAACCCTATGATCGATCTTAAACTTCTACAAAAAGACTTTGATTATGTCAGCAGCCAGCTACAGCGCAAGGGTGTAACACAAGAGACAATCGAATCGATTCAAGCCAAAAACGAAGCGCTGAAGAAAGCAAAAGCCGCTTTTGAGAGTGCCCAGGCAGACCAGAATGCCATGAGTAAGCTCTTCGGTGTCTATAAACGTGAGGGTAAGGATATCGCCGAACTTAAAGCAAAGGTCGATGCGAACAAGCTTGTTGTAGCAGAGGCCCATGAGAGACAGCGTGAAGCGGAAGAGGCACTTACCGCTCTTGTTATGGCCGTACCGAATATGCCGGACAGCGATGTCCCTGACGGTGAAGACGAAGAGGATAATGTCGAGATCAAAAAAGTACTGAGCCCGCGCACCTTCTCTTTCACCCCGAAAGAGCACTGGGAACTGGCGGAGACAACAGGCTGGATCGATTTCGAACGCGGTGTCAAAGTGGCGAAAAGCCGTTTCTCCGTCGCCTTTGACATGGGGGCACGCCTGGAGCGCGCCCTCATCAACTTCATGCTCGACTTCAACCGTGAACGCGGTTTTATGGAGGTCTCCGTACCCCAGCTCGTCAACCGTCAGGCACTGGAGGGGACAGGCCAACTGCCGAAATTCGAAGATGACCTCTACGTCACGACCGACGGTATGTACCTTATCCCGACGGCCGAGGTGCCATTGACCAACCTCTACCAGGATGAGATCATCCCCGAAGAGGCGCTTCCTATCAAGATGACAGGCTACACCTCATGTTTCCGTAAAGAGGCCGGCGCTGCAGGACGTGACACGCGCGGTATCATCCGCCAGCACCAGTTCCACAAAGTCGAGCTTGTCGCTATTGCCAAACCGGACGAAAGCGATGCTATCTTTGACGAGATGGTCGCCTGTGCATCAGACCTTTTGAGTGCACTGGAGCTGCCACACCGCCTTGTCACACTCTGTACCGGTGACCTCGGGTTCAGTGCGGCCAAGACAATCGACCTTGAAGTGTGGCTGCCGGGACAGAACACCTACCGAGAGATCTCTTCGGTCTCCAACACCCGAGAGTTCCAGGCACGCCGTGCGAAGATCCGTTCGAAGATCGACAAGAAGAACACGCTGCTTCACACGCTTAACGGCTCCTCGCTGGCCGTCGGTCGTACCATCGTTGCGATCATGGAGAACTTCCAGAACGAAGATGGCACTGTTACTATCCCTTCTGCTCTACAGAAATATCTATAGTCACATCTGTTTGAACGCTGCATTTCTGTAAAATGGGGATAGCCGCGTTTCAATACCGCAAGTTCTTCCCAAGGAGCAGCGGGATGGATTTGAAAAGCGTTATTGGCAGAAAACAACTATTTAAATACTCAAGTATGTCTTACACTGTATTTGTAATCATCACTGAGTTTTAAATTTTTACAGGGTTCGATGAGACCGCCAATCTCACAAGCGGTTCCCCCGATATGACAGATCGTTTTTCCCGTGTCATCCAAAAAGACAAAGTGTTCTCTTGCATGATCGGCCTCTTTGACATAGGGCGAGTAGATTATATAGTGGGTATCGCTCAAGATAGAGACGTGCTGACACTCCTGGAGATAGTATTCACACGCCTTATTGACTTTTTTGATATAGAGCGTGTCTGCCTGAAGTGCCTCTTTCAATACAGGAGTCAGGTTTGGAAGCTCTTTGTCTATGTTCACATATTTTATTAGAGTTTTCATCAAATCTCCTTTTGTGTTTGTACATCTTTTAACTCTATAATACACCACTCAGGCAAACAAGTATCGGTTTTAAGTGATTAAAATATATGTATTTACATTCAAACAGACGACCGGCACCCTATTTTGAAGAGTAACCGTGTCTATCGCTTAATCAAACCCTTATCGTATCTTCTGCTGCAGATGTGATACAAAAAGCGTTTTATACCAAAGCGATAATGACTATTTGAGGAGCTTTGAGCGGGTGTAGAGCGCCCACAGTGAACGTATTGGGCCATAGATGATATAGAGTGTAAAGAAGAGTGCAAACCCCTCTGTCGGGTAAATAAAGATAAACATCGCAATCGCTACAATAGCAACAAAGACACGTCGCATATGTTTTTTATCCATGTCCACTTTTTTAAAGCTCGGGTAACGGATGTTGCTGACCATCAGCACGGCGACCATCAGTGCACTGACCAAGATGATCAGTTTATACTCTGCAAGCATGTGATATTTCTCAAACAACAGGACCAAGATAGAGACAAAGACTGCTGCCGTCGGTATGGGAACACCGATAAATACAGAGGGTTCTGATTCACCCGTCATCACATTGAACCGGGCAAGACGGATCCCGCCGAAGATGACAAAGAGTGCACTTGTCATGATGCCAAAACGGCCAAAATCATGGCCGGCATAGAGATAGATCAGCATCGCGGGTGCCGCACCAAAAGCGATGATGTCCGCCAGAGAGTCAAACTCGACGCCAAACTGGCTGCAGGTGTTGGTCAGACGTGCCACACGCCCGTCCAGACCGTCAAAGAGCAGTGAAAGCAGCACCATCCATGCCGCCAGGACAAAGTTGCCTTCAATCGCAGAGATGATACTGAAGATCCCGGTAAATATACTCGCTGCTGTAAAGAAGTTCGGCAGAAGATAGGCGAGCTGATTGGGATGTTTCATCATTCTGTAAAGAAACCTAAAAGTGTTTCGCCGGCACGGACCCGCTGTCCGGTCTTGACGGCCACGCGCGAATGCCCCGGCAGAATGATCACCGTCTCGCCACTGACCATCAGACCGTAACGCATGCCTTGTATGGCGGTACTTCCCGCTGTCAGGCGGTTTTGAATACCGACCGATGCCAGCTGAAGCGTGTGTATGACTCGGACCTGTTTTTCATCTTCGCCGAACAGGATCTCGCTCTGTTCGTTCAGCTTGCCGGAGAGAGGGGTGGAGAGCATAAGACGGGCGCCAGAGCGCTTTGTTACTCTCTTGACCTCAGACGAAAACGGAACACGCAGAATCGGGGTGTCTAGAAAACCGCTTTTGATCACGATCTTGAAGCTATTGTTGCCTGCATCATCTTCGAGTGTCTCGATATTTTTAATGACACCATCGGCAACACTGACAATGCTCTCCTCTTCTAAATAGGGGATGGTACGTTCAGGATTGCGAAAAGCCCAGACCGTCAAAACGGTCAGGACAACACCCAAAAATGTCAAAAACTCGGCATCTACGGTGATAAAAAAAAGCGTCAGCGCAGCTGACGCTGCAATGCATTTCATTCCATCTTTGGCAATGATGAACGTATCATTGTATCTCATGATAAAGGCTCGTCCCTGTCATCGATATTTTTTGTGTCCTGTGACATATCTTCTGCGAACTCACGCTCGTCTTCGGCTTCGACTTCCTGCTCGACCTTGCTCTCTATGCCGTTCTCTTTTTCGAACGTCGTGATGACCTCACGCACCATTTCGCCGGAGATGTTCTCCGTTTTATAGAGCTCTTCGACCATCTTTTCGATCGCACCGCGGTACTCTTCAAGACGTGCAACGACCGCTGCATAGCGTGCTTCAAGTGTCGCCTTGATGTGCTGATCCATCTCTTCCGCCATCCTCTCCGAATATTCGCGCGGCTGTCCGCCCATCCCGCCGCCAAGGAATGAGTGACGCTGTTTTTCAAGCACCATAAGACCGGCGATATCGCTCATACCGTAGACCTGGACCATCGATTTGATAATGTCGGTAGCCCGTTCAAGGTCATTGCTCGCACCGGTCGAGATCTCACCGATAAAGACCTGTTCTGCGGCGCGGCCGCCGAGCAGGACATCCACCTCTGCCAGCAGTTCATGTTTCTGTGCCAGGTACTTGTCCTCTTCCGGTGTGTTCAAAGTATAACCGAGTGCCGCAAGACCGCGCGGGACAATAGAGACCTTCGATACTTTCTTCGCACCTTTGGTCGTCTCGGCAAGCAGTGCGTGCCCGCATTCATGGTAGGCAACGATGCGCTGCTCTTTTTTGTTGATACGGCGGTTCTTCTTGCTGAGACCGGCAATAGCGCGTTCGACCGACTCTTGAAGATCGACCTGGCGTACCGTCTTTTGACTTTTACGTCCCGCGAGCAGTGCCGCTTCGTTGATGATGTTGGCAAGATCTGCACCCGCAAGACCGGCTGTAAGGCGTGCGATCTCTTCGAGATTGACATCATCATCCATCTTCACCCCTCGAACATGGACTTTCAAGATGGCGATACGCCCTTCGTAGTCCGGTTTGTCGACCAGGACCTGTCGGTCAAAACGGCCCGGACGCATCAGTGCCGGGTCAAGGACCTCCGGACGGTTGGTCGCGGCCAGGATGATGATCGGCGTATCGGTGCCGAAACCGTCCATCTCTGCCAAAAGCTGGTTAAGCGTCTGCTCACGCTCGTCGTTTCCGCCCATCATACCGCCGGCTGCACGGCTCTTACCGATCGCATCGATCTCATCGATGAAGATGATCGAAGGGGCATCTTTTTTCGCCTGTTCAAAAAGGTCGCGTACACGTGCGGCACCGACACCGACGAACATCTCGATGAAACTTGATCCCGAGACCGAGAAGAACGGGACATCGGCTTCGCCGGCGACCGCTTTCGCCAAAAGCGTCTTACCTGTACCCGGACTACCGACCAGCATCACCCCTTTGGGGATCTTGGCACCCAGTTCGACGTAGCGTGCCGGGTATTTCAGGAAGTCAACGATCTCCTGGACCTCCTCTTTTGCCTCTTCGCCGCCGGCGACATCATCAAACTTTGTTGTCGGTTTCTCGGAGTTGACTAGTTTTTTTGAACTACCCATGCCAAGGACACCGCCGCCCATACCCTTCTGCATACGGCCTGCAAAGAACATCCAGATCGCGATGATGATCAGAAACGGAAAGAGCCAGCCGAACATATCGGTGAACCAGTTGCTCTCCGAAAATCCGCTGTAGTCGATACCTTCCTGATCCAGTAAAGGGACAAGTGTCGCATCGTTTGCAACGATCCGTGTCGTATAGACCGTGTTTTCACCCTTTGCACGGATGTAGCTTTGGCCGATATCGACCTTTGAAACGCCTTTGTTCTTGATGAGCTCTTTAAGCTCGGCGTAACTCACCTCTTTGTGTTTGGTCGCACCTTGGCCACCGAACTGCCCGCCAATACCGCCGCCGTTCTCGCCGATCAGCGACTTAAAGATCAGGATGACCACCACCGAGAAGATGGCAAAAGTGATCAGCGGGTTTTTGTTAAAAAAATTATCGTTTTTCGGTTCTTTGTTACTGTTTTGACTCATATTTTATTACTTTCCTTTTTTGGCTACGACGAGTGTGACCCACTCTTCGCGCTGAATACGTTTGACAATAGTACAATCAACATATGCTTTGAGTACTTTATCCTCATATTTGTCTAATATCCCTGAAAGTACCAAGGTACCTTCATCTTTAAGCAGACGTTTCAGGTCACTGGCAATAAAGACAAGGACGTCGGCCACGATGTTGGCGATGACCACGTCATACTTCTTCTGCGTGCCGGGGGCCGACCCCTCCCAGATCTCTCTGAATGCAACACCGTTGACCTCCGCATTCTCAAGGCTGTTGGCAACCGAGACGGGATCGGTATCGCAGGCGTCGACGACGGCACCCAGCTTGGCTGCCGCAATACCGAGAATACCACTTCCGCAGCCGATGTCCGCGACTTCATCGCCGGTTTTGACCTCGGAGGCGATCGCCTCAAGGCAGGCCGCCGTTGTCGGGTGATGGCCGGTACCGAAGGCCAGAGCAGGGTCGAGTTCGATGTTGAGCATCCCCTCTTTCGCCTCGTCCCAGGTCGGGTGGATGTAAAACGGTCCGATCTCGATCGGCGTGATGCTCTCCTGGTAGCTCTTGACCCAGTCGCTGTTTTTCTCTTTTTTAAGCTCGATCTCGACATCGATCGGATTTTGGAGTGCCTGTTCAAGCGCCTCTTTGAACTGTTCAACGCCCCATGATATGGTCTCCAGTTCCTCTTCACTGCGCACGATGAAGGTCCCATCGCGCTCTTCAAAACCGATCGGCAGTGTGTCCGCTAGAAAGTCGGCAAAAAGTTCCGGGTAAGCCGATGGTGTGATCCGCAGTTCATAATAGTACTCTTGCATCTATTCGACCTCTTTCAGGGCTTTTTCCAGATCCAGCGTTCCCTCATAATAGGCCTTGCCGACAATGACACCTTCGATCTCGCCCGTCGCTGCAAGGGCATCGATGTCCGCTCTGTCTTTCAGTCCGCCGCTGGCGATCGTCGGTACACCCGACGCGCGCGCGATCTCAAGGGTAAAGTCGACGTTGACGCCGCTCAACATCCCGTCGCGGCCGACGTCAGTACAGATGATCGCTTCGACACCCGCTTTGGCAAATTCTTTTGCCAGTTCGGTCGCCTTCATCTCGCTCACCTCGCCCCAGCCTTCAACGGCTACATACCCGTCAATAGCGTCTATTCCGACAACAACCGGGTACTTTGCCGCCATATCTCTGACGAACTGCGGGTCTTTCACCGCGATCGAGCCCAGAATAACCCGGTCGATCCCCAGTTCAAGATAGCGTTTGATCGTCTCCTCGTCACGGATCCCGCCGCCGAGCTCGAGCTTGACCTTGCAGTTGGCTCGGATCTTTTTGATCTCTTCGTGGTTGACCGGTTCACCGGCAAAAGCGCCGTTAAGGTCGACCAGGTGGACCCACTCTGCGCCCATCTCTTCAAAGATCTTTACCTGTGCGACAGGGCTTTCGTTGTAGATCTTTGCACTCTCCATCAACCCTTTCGAGAGGCGTACCGCCTTACCGTCTTTGAGGTCGATTGCCGGGAATAATGTCATATGCCGTCCTTATAATTTACTAAAATTTTCTAAAATCTGAAGGCCATTTTTATGGCTCTTTTCAGGGTGGGGCTGGATCCCCATCACGTTGTCGTGCGCGACCGCACTGGTGAAGCTGTAGCCGTACTCTGTCCGGCCGATCGTGTCGGACGGGTTCTCGCAGACCGCGTGGTAGGAGTGTACAAAGTAGAGGTAGTGCTCGTCATCAAGCTTTTCAAAGAGCGGATGCTCTTTCGTAAACATCCGGTTCCATCCCATATGCGGCACCTTCAACGGATGGTCAAAACGTGCGGTGTCAAACGCCTGCACGTGCCCCTTGATGAGCCCGAGCCCTTTGCTGTGGCCGAACTCCTCGCTCGAGTCAAAGAGCAGCTGCATACCGAGGCAGATCCCCAGCATCGGGGCACCCGATGCGGCATACGTTCTTAGTGCCTCGTCCATACTGCGCGCGCGCAGATGTTCCATCGCGTCGGCATAGGCGCCGACGCCCGGCAGGATCAGTTTGTCATAGGTGTGAAACTTGTCCGGGTCGGATTCGACAACCGCTTCATGCCCCAGCACCTTAAACGCATTTTTAACAGAGGCAAGGTTGCCCATGTTGTAGTCAACGATACCTATCATTCTCGTTCTCTCTTTCCCGTAAATTTGATGTAGATCGCCAGCGATATCATCAGCAGCGACACACTGCCGATGATATAGACCGAGTTCAGCATTTTTTCGGGTTCCGTCATGGCGAACTTGAAGACCAGCATCAGGGCCTCGATCGAGAGGGCGATGATGATGGAGCCCAGGAACCGAACCATCGTCTTGTGCGGATCGGCGGTGCTTTGGCTCTCGCTGTGGCGTCCCAGGACCTCCTCTTCAAAGAGGGTCTTCACCAGGTCGAAGATGGCGAGCGCCAGCGTCAGAAGGATGGTCGCGCTGAAGATCTCATTGATCTCGACCGTATGAAAGTCAAAGCCCTGAGAAAAGAAGTAGCCCACCCCTTTCAAAAAGAGCAGCAGCGCTACCATCGTTAGGACGAAGGTGAACGCGGCGTATCCCAGGCGGAAGAAACGGCCCGAGATCGACTTCATCGGCATCGGGTGGGCGATCTTCAAGACCGCGTTCAGCGGCATGTCCAGACAGGCGACATACTTGATGTTGCCTTCGGCATCAAAGATAGGTTTTGACGCGGTGATCGTAAGATCCTGCGTGATCAGGGACGGATACGGGTCGGTGATCGTACAGCGTTTCTCTTTCATCGCGCGGTAGTAGTAGGCGCGGTTCGATCGGTGCTGACCGATACAGCTGTCCGTGTGCGAACCGTCCGGAAGGTAGGTCGGAGTGACCTGGTCACCCTTCTCATTGAGCAGGTAGACCCCTTCGCAGTCCTGCAGGTCGCCCATGATCTTGCGAAGACGGTCCGTGACCGCTTTTTCGGAGATCGAAGGGAGGTTGTTCGGCAGGTTTTTCGAGAAGAGATAACAGAAGTAGGCACGCGCCTGCGTGCGGCTCTCTGCATAATGCTGCATATCGCGTGATAACATCGTCACTCCCTTGTGTTGGTACCCTGTTGTTCGTTTAGTAGTCGCGATTATAGCTTAGAGTTGGTTAAGGACACATCAGCAAACCCTGCATACCCTCAGCACTTCAGAGAAATATACAATCAAGGCGGTACTTTGAAAGCCTAGCCCTAGCTAAGGTAAAAAGTTCCAACGCAGAGTGTGTATTTCTCTGTATTGCCCATAGGGAGGGAAAAAGAGACGCATTCTAGCACAACACTTTTTATCCTCATAGCTTTGGCTATGGATCAAAAAAGATGTTGCACTATCTTACCTCTCTTTTACCCTCTGAGGATATGCAGGGTTTGCAGATGTGTCCTTTAGGCCGTTTGCTTAGTGCTGCAGGCCGCTCAAGGGCGCTTCTAATCATCCTTTTGCTATAGTGTCATTATGAATAAAAAGCCCCAACGCATCGCCATTGTCAGACTGACAGCCCTCGGTGATATCATCAACGGGAGTATCGTCCTGCAGCTCATCAAAAAGCACTACCCCGATGCCGTGATCGAGTGGTTCTGCGAAGAGGCCTTTGCCCCGATCCTGGAAAGCCACCCCGACCTGGCCAAGGTCCATGCCGTCCCGATAAAACGGATCAAAAAGAGCAAAGACCTTGCCCTTTTGAAAACGACCGTCAAAGCCCTCAAAAGTAGCGGTCCTTTCGATCAGATCATCGACATGCAGGGACTGATCAAGTCCGCGGTCGTCGCCCGTCTTATCGGCAGGAACATCCACGGTTTTGACAAAAACTCCGCACGCGAGTCCCTCGCCGCATGGCTCTACAAGAGCAGCTCCGCCATCGCCTACGAAGAGAACGTCATCCGGCGCAATATCGACGTGGTGGCAGACGCGCTGGGCTTTACGGTCTCCGACGAGGATATCCTCTCCAAAACGCCCTGCTTCGCATCGCAGCAGCGTCCCTCCTGGCTTGCCGAAGGGCAGAACATCGCTATGGTCATCGGCGCCTCGTGGCCCTCAAAAGAGTACCCCAAAGAGAAGTTCGCCGAACTCTGTCTGGCACTGGAGCACTGTAACTGTATTTTGATCTGGGGGAGCGGACGCGAAAAAGCGTACGCCGACTTCATCGCAGAACACGCCGCCAACGCCACGGTCGCGCCGAAGCTCTCACTGGCCGAGCTGAGAGCCCTCATCGAGCACTGTGACCTCACCATCGGCAACGACACCGGTCCGACCCACCTGGCATGGGCGATGAACCGCCCCTCCATCACCCTCTTCGGGCCGACCAACACCCGGATGATCTACGCAACCCCGGTCAATCTTGCCTGCG
>JBFFUI010000046.1:0-14842 GCA_041571435.1 Sulfurimonadaceae bacterium
ATCAAAGTTGGCCTCTGCAATTTGTTGTGAATTATGCATGGCACAGTCAGGACAAACCCCAAAGGCACCATAGATTGTATATTCAAGCGTGCAGTTTGAACAAGTTACTTTTTCTTCTAATTCTTTTTCTGTGTAATAAGTTATAGGAGTAGGCTTACCTTTAACTGTGACACCGATTGAAATTAGCTGATTTCGGTTAGGCTTCCTCTCCATTTTTTTCATGGATTTGAGTAGCTCATTAGAAAATTGATTTAGCACGACTGAGTGGGCATATTCGATTTGTTCTTTGGTCCAGAACTCATTCTGTGATCCAAAGTGTTGACAGTATGGACAATAGCAGTCACTAGAATCAGGTAAACCTGTGCCAGGTTTGATTTTAAAATACTTTTCACATTCTGGGCACTCTCTGCCTAAATAGCCTTCTTCATCAGGCCTGATTTCCACTGAAACAGTTCCCATCTTTCTTCCCTTATACAGCTAACTACTTAATATCAGACATAATATAACTTTTAACCTGACAACTCCCGATATCTAACAAAAAATATGTTCTGCTATTTTAAATTATCTGTCAAGGTGCAATATTACTAGGGTGTTATCGGTGCCTTTGTTGATAACACTACTATTTTTAATGTCCACATACTGGTTTTTGGGCCAATATTTGGACAAAGTGTAGGGGTATTTGCCGATTTAGACAATATCCGTACATTTTGTCCGGCTAATTGAAAGATAATTCTGGAAAGAAAAAGCATGATGTTCTCCTGTTGATGTCGAGGGCGGAAGAGCGGAAATAAAGATATAATACGCCCATGAAACGAAAATATATTCAAGACCATAATCCCGTAAGCTTTAGCTTCAGACCGACCCGTGAGGACTTTATCGTCGATGAGATCCCTCTTTACGGCGAGGGAAAAAGCGGCAACTACCTGCATCTGCACATCAAAAAGACCGACATGTCCACACTGGAGATGATCGCCGTGCTTGAGGAACAGACCAAGTTCCACAACATCTCCTATGCAGGGCTGAAAGACAAGTACGCGACGACCACGCAGTACATCTCGATGCCGGCATCGTACGAGAAGTACTTCGCCAAGTTCAAGCATCCTCAGATCGAGATACTGGGCTCCTACCTGCACAAAGAGAAGCTCAACATCGGCGACCTCAAAGGGAACCGTATCAAGATCCGCCTGCGCGACGTCACGCCGGCGGCGGCCGAAAAGCTTGACAGGGTGCTTCAGGAGATCATCCGCCAGGGGATGCCGAACTACTTTGGCTACCAGCGTTTCGGGCAGGGTGAGAACCACTTTGAAAAGGCGCAGGAGGCGGCGCACGGCAGCAAAGTGTTCAAAGACCGCCGCCTCAACAAGCTGATGAGCAATGCCTACCAGTCCTACCTCTTTAACGATTGGCTTGTCGAACGTGTCCAGCTCTGCCGGGAGCTCGATTACATGGACATGGACGCCTTTGAGAAGAAGTGGCACCTGACGACGGACGATGTCAAGGCCATACAGGCGCAATCCTCTATTTTCAAAGTCCTGCCGGGGGACATTATGCTCGATGTCGCAACGGACAAATGGGTCAACGTCACCGATCTTGCATCGGTCAAGAAGCCCTATAAAGAGCGCAAGCTGCAGCCGACCGGGATGCTGGTCGGTAAAAAGGTCTGGCGTTCCCGTGATGCGGCAGGTGCGATAGAGAGCCGCCACGACGATGACGAGGTCATCATGGCCGGTGAACGCCGTGTCGCCTGGGTCTACCCTAAAGAGATCAAGTCGAACTACATCCAGGGCGAGAGCATCTATGAACTCTCGTTCGCCCTGCCAAAAGGGGCATACGCGACGGTGCTGCTTGAGAACCTTGCCAACAGGGATGTCGAGAGCGCGCCTGAGACGAAAACGAAGAAGAAGTTTGTGCCGCTTCGGTTCGATGATCCGGATGATGAGGATGATGACTACTAAGGAGAAAGCTTTATACTTTCAGCTTTTTTGAATTTCTATCATTTTTTGACCTAATCACTTTTATCTCATACACTTTTTCCTTTTTTCACGATGCGAAATTTAGTTCCGCCCTGTGCGGCGCTTTAGCGCTGTGTCACCGCAAAAAAGGAAACGAAAAAGCTCTCGTGGACGGCTTCAATCCCGACGGCTGTCGGGTTCCTTCCTTTCACTCGCTCCATCCCTAAAAACGACAAACTCGCTGCGCTCAGACAGAGCCGTTTTTTTAACGGAACTTCGCTCACTTCAGTCAGCTCTGCAGATGCCACGAATTCCTCAATCGGTAACGCATTGATTTGATGTAAAAGCTGACGCTTTTGACTCAGTTTGGATTGTGTCGACATATAACAACTTCGTGGTACAGTTGCTGAAGCCGGAGGGGTTTAGGGGGTCAAAGTATGGATGGTTCAAAGAGTAACTGTACCCGCTTCGTACTCTCTTTTTTTCCTCAAGGTTTTTTCTCTGTACGAGCAGAGAAAAAAAGTTGAATACTAGTGCTATGAAGTAATAAACGAAATTCAAAAGTAGACAAAGTCGAATAGAGAAGACCTGTCTCAGCGTATTGAATTTTGATACTTTCAAGACCACACTCTTACTTTTTTCACGATGCAAAATTCAGTTCCGCCCTGTGCGGCGCTTTAGCGCTGTGTCACCGCAAAAAAAGTAAGCAAAAAAGCTCTCGTGACGGCTTCGCGGTCGGCGGGCTGCCGACTCCTCTCACTCCAGTCGTTTCTTCGCTAAAAACTGCCGCACCGGTGCTATGCACAACGGTTTGGCGCGTCGGCTAAAAAACGCAAAGAAATTTGCCTTTTTCTTAACGCCTTTGGCACTCCCTACGGTCAGACAGAGCCGTTTTCTTAACGTTCCTCCACTCACTGCATTCAACGCTGCAGATGCCACGAATTTCTCAAGCGGTGACGCATTGATTTGAATATCAAAGCTTACGCTTTGATCCCCGTTCGAATAGTGATAAAGGTTGAAAGTTTGTTGTGTCGCAGTGTGATCTTGGAAATTCTATTCAGGCAGTAGGAGAAGTCAATTAAGTAATGCATTGCTACATGAGGACATTAATTTCGGCAGTAGTGCCGAAATGCAAGAAGCTTTTGAGTTTTTATATGCAAAAAAGTGAATAGTGGCCGGAGGGTATCGCTTTTTTCTTTTTTGGTTACTTCTTCTTTTGAGCGAGCAAAAGATGAAATGCATGGGAGCAGCTTGGCTGCGAGTCGTAAAAAAGTAACGTACTATTGCTATAAAGTAATTAAAAAAAGTTTGCACGCAAGGAAGTGGAACTGAATGTCAGGCAAGTTCATATGAACTTAGAAGGAGGTCAAATCTTAGATCAATCCTCTTCGATCATATGGTCCAGAATGTAGAGCTGGATCTCTTTGTTAGGCAGCTCTTTGTCCAGCGCTTTGCCGTAGAGACGCGACACCTGTCTGTTGTGTTTGTCATAGGCAAAGTGCGGGTAGTGGTTGTGCCATGCCTCTTTGATGGTCTTCAGGGCGACACGGTCTATCATCCATGACTTGAAGATGGAGTAGGTCGCGAAAAAGAGACCGGTGAAGATGACGGAGAGGATGATGAGCAGATGGCAGTCGATCTTTGCAAGGATCTTGTGGAAGATAAGGCTCAGCGGCAGCAAAATAAGGTTCCATGTCACCAAAAAGACAAGGATGTTCCGTCCGGTACGGATGCGGGTACCGGGAATCTTCCCTTCAAGATTAAGACCGTCGTTGTACATCTTGTTGGCTTTTAACAGCTCGCGAAACAGCAGGGGGTCGTCATTTTTTATAAAGACATACGGGACGATAACATTGTCGACAAAATTTAAAATCTTACTCATAGCTATTCTCTTTAATCGTTAGTAGCAGTATTATACCTTTGAAATGGTAATTCTTTTTGAAAGTGCCGTAAACTTTACTAAAAGAGTAGGGTTAGTCAGAAATTTAGAGTAGTGATGTTATAGTATTTGACTTAGATATGAGGATGGACCGATGTTGAAATATTTCCATAGACAGGTACAGCTTTGGGGCGAAGAGACACAGCGCTCGCTGCAGGACAAACGCATTGCCATCATCGGCAGCGGCGGACTCGGAAGCTCACTCTCCTTTGCCCTGGGTGCCTCCGGTGTGGGGCATATCCACATGGTCGACTTCGACGAGGTCAGCCTGCACAACATCCACCGTCAGATCGCGTTCAAGACGGGTGACGAGGGGAAGAACAAAGCCCGTATCAATGCACAGATCATCGAAGAGCGCTGCCCTTATGTGAAAGCGACGGCACATGAGTGCGACTTCGCCGCGTTTACGGAGAAGGGGATCGAGGTCGACCTGATCATCGATGCGACGGACAACCTGCCGACACGCGGTGCCATCAACGCCTATGCGAAGTCAGTGAACACGCCGTGGGTCTACGGGTCGGTCGAAGCCTTTAACGGGCAGGTCTGTTTTTTTGATGAAGCCTCTTTTGAGGATGTGTTCAAGATCACGCAGAAGACGCCGGCTGGGATCGCGGCGCCGATCGTGATGCACATCGCTTCATTGCAGGCCAACCTCGCACTGCGTCATCTTGCCGGACTGCCGGTCAAAAAAGATTATCTCTACTACCTCTTTTTCAACGACGAAGGCGAACTGATCACCCAGAAGTTCGGACTGCCCAAGAGTTGACGCTCTTCTGTGCGATGCGCACATTTATGATAACTTTTATCCTCTCTTGACTACAATATACGACAGTCCCTATTAAAGTCCCTATGATGAAACAGCTCCTCTTTTTATTGCTATTGGCCACCTCTCTTCTTGCCGGCGACTTTGTCGAAGATTTTTTCAGTGAACAGAACGCATTGCAGGCAAAACTCCAAGATCAAAATATCAGCAGCGAGTTGATGGAGGAGATCCTGCACGAAGAAGATCAGGGCTTTAAAGTCTTTTTTGTCAACTACATCGAATCCGAGAACAAAGGCAAGCGGATCGACCGGAACCCGTACCGCAGTGAGGAGTTTACATTGCAACGCCGTATTCAGGCCAACAAGCGGCTGGGCAATACGCTGGCAGCGATGCGTGATGAACTGAAACTTGCAACCCTCGCACTCAAGAAGAACATACGTGCAACGATGTCGAGTGTTGTTAGCGCGGCAGAAAACAGCACCTTCGAGATATTTGAGCGTGAACTGGAAAAGATCGTAGTGCAGCGGCATAAAGACGAACCGCATATCGATCTGCAAAGATTTGATGAGATCGAGAAGATTGCCGATCCTGAGCCATTGACTCAAAGTGTTCAGCAAAACCTTGACGAGTATCTCAATATTCTCAACATACACAACACCTTGAGTGTCGAACTGATCAACTATGCACAGCAGATCTACAAAGGGCGCATGATCTCACAGTTTGGGATTCTCTCTTTGGCAGTATATGTTAGTGATTCTACTGTTGCCAAAGCTGCAGACCCCTACCTGGCCTATCTCTATCTTAATACGACCAAAGTGATCTATATCGTCGTCATTCTGATCTTTATCTACCTTGTTCGCAAGACCATCATATTTTTGTTGCGGCGTCTGCTCGATTTTGTGAGCAAACAAGAGGCAGATGTAGACTATATCGTTTCACAGGTCTCCCGTCCGTTTACACTGCTGATCGTTTTGGTGACATCCGACTTGATCATCGCCGTATATGCCGAACTTGGCCAATATGCGTGGATTTATACACTCTACAGTATCAGTTATGTGTTTATGATCGCGTTTCTGTTCTATCGTTTGGGCAATGCGATCGCTGTGGTCAAACTCGAAGAGATGCAAAAGAGCAAGCATCTGCGCAATGAGGTTGTCAACCTTGGACTGAAGATGATGAACTTTACATTGGCGTTTGTCGCCTTGATATTCGTTCTGAAACTGCTCGGCGTCAACTTGACAGCTATTCTTTCGGGTCTTGGTATCGGTGGCGTAGCGGTTGCTTTTGCAGCCAAAGATACGATTGCCAACTTCTTCGGATCGGTCTCGATCCTGTTGAGTGACCTGTTCGAGCAGGGTGACTGGATCGCGGTTGACGGCATGGAAGGTACGGTGGTCGAGTTGGGTCTGAGGGCAACGACGATCCGGACATTTGACAACGCATTGATCGCTATTCCGAACTTCAAACTTGCCGATAGCGGGATAAAGAACTGGAGCAGACGCACGATGGGCCGTCGGATCAAGATGAAGATCGGGGTTACCTACGAATCGGATATGGAAAGTGTCAAAAAAGCGATCGAAGATATCAAGAAGATGCTGCTTAATCATCCGGGCATTGCGACAGAGAAGACAGAGTACATGAGCGAAGAGCGTCAGATGAGACTGGTCTCGAAAGAGGATCTAAAGGGGATCAAACGGATGGTCATGGTCTATCTTGACGAATACAACAGTTCCAGTATCGACATTATGGTCTACTGTTTCAGTCGTTCGGTTGTATGGCATGAGTGGGTTGCGGTCAAAGAGGATGTGATGTTCAAAATCGCGGAGATACTCAAGGCAAATAATCTTACGTTTGCCTATCCTACAGTGATGATCCATCAGGCTGCTGACCAGCCTGTAGATGCATAAAGAGATCAGAGCGTAGAGATATATTCCGCAACGGCTTCGATCTCTGCATTATCCAAGCCGCCGGCCTGACCTTTCATGATGGCTTTCATATTGCCGCCGTAGCTGCCGTCTTGATAGCCTTTTAAGGCGCCAATAATTTTCTCTGGTGCCCAGCCTGCAATGATCTGTGAGTTGTTCAGGGCCGATTTCTCAGCGTTTTGACCATGGCATGACGCACATTGTCGGGTAAAGACTGTACGACCGCTGACAGCACTCTCTTTTTGCTCTGTCTCTGCCTGCACCGGTTTGGCAGGCTTTTGCACCGGTTTAGGTTCTGTAACGACTTTCTTTTGCACAGGTTTGGGTTCTGTAACGGCTATTTTCTCTTCAATGACTTCAGTCTTTTCTTCACTCTTGTTCTGCTCAACAGTGTTGGTCGGGGCGGCGACCTCTTTCTGGACGGTGACACTCTCTTGTTTAGGTGCACTGGATGTCGAGGCCTGTTTACTAGAGGTATTGTCGTTACAGGCGGTTAGAAATAGGGTTAATGTAATAAGTAGTGTCAATCTCATCGGTTAGGTTCCATCTGGTGTTAAAGTGGAAAATTATAGCACTCCGGCTCTTAGGGAAAACAGCGCGCATGAAAAAATTAATGTATGTTTAATGTTCGGATAAGAGGGCGCAAAACATCCCTATAGGAAAAAAAAGGTATAATCGCGACTACTAGAGAGATCAATAACATGAGAACATATGCAATTTGAACCATATCCATTTGAAAAACTGAACACACTTTTGGCAGAGATCACGCCTAACCCGGAACTTGAACCTGTTATATTGACGATCGGCGAGCCTCAGTTCGAGACACCCGACTTTATTCAAGAAGCGCTCAAAGAGAGTGCGCCGCTTCTGAAAAAGTACCCCAGTACTGCCGGTGAAGCCTACCTTAAAGAGGCCATGGCAAACTTCGTCAAAGGGCGTTTCGGGGTTGAACTGAGCGATACGCAACTGGTACCGTCATTTGGGACACGCGAGGTGCTCTTTAATTTTCCACAGTATCTTCTTTTTGACAAAAATGACCCGCAGATCGCTTTTACCAATCCGTTCTATCAGATCTACGAAGGGGCTGCCATTGCCAGCCGTGCTACGATGCATTTCTTGAACCTTAATGAAGCAAACAGCTACAAGCCTGAGATAGACGAAGAGGTCCTTAAAAAGTGTGACCTTGTGATCTTGAACTTTCCCAACAATCCGACGGCATCCTGCCTTAGCATTGATGAACTGGGCGAGTGGGTAAAACTGGCGCTGAAGCATGACTTTGTTCTGTTGAACGATGAATGTTATTCGGAGATCTATACCGATAAACCGGTTCCTTCGCTGCTTGAAGCCTCAAAACATGTCGGCAATGATAGCTTTACGAATGTACTGGTCATCAACTCCATCTCAAAACGCTCTTCGGCACCGGGACTGCGGAGCGGTTTTATTGCTGGTGATGCCGCGATATTGAAGGGGTATCTGCAGTACCGCACCTATGTCGGTGCTGCGTCTCCGTTACCGCTTCAGGTCGCTGCTGCAGCGGCGTGGAACGACGAAGAGCATGTCGAGGCATCCCGTAAGGTCTATCGACGCAATTTTGAGATGGCAAAAGAGATTCTGGGTGTCGAGATGCCCGAAGCGACATTTTACATCTGGCTGAAAGTCGATGATGCGATCGAGATGACCAAAACGCTCTACGAAAAGTACAATGTCAAAGTACTGCCGGGAGAATACCTCGCACGGACAGATGCTGAAGGTGAGAATCCGGGCAGGGGTTACCTGCGCATCGCACTGGTCGAGGATGAGATAAAAACAGAAGACGCGCTACGACGTATCAAGGAGGCATTGTCATGAGTAATGAATTGAAAGAGAAGGTGTTAAAAGCACAGAGTGAGGGCAGTATCGCGGGACTCTACGTGCTTGAGGGCGAAGCGCAGGAGACACTCGAAGAGAGTGATCTGATCTCCTTTTATGCCAATATTCTTGACCTTGCACTTGAAAACCTGACGAACACGTTGGAAGCCGCACGAACAATGGATATCAGTGATGTCGAAGACTATGCGACACTACGGGCACTGTATGAGTATGCGATGGAACACTACAGCGCGGGTAAAAACCGTGACGCTTCGGCACTTTTCGAGATACTGGCCGGTCTGACGGACGATGAGATGTTCTCCAAAGCGATGAAAGCTCATCAGCTCGGTGCCGATGCCGGGATCACGCTTGACGTGTTTATTGCGACGATCGGTGATGTCGATGCGACCCACCTTGCCGGGAACTTCTATATCTCCCACTTTAAGAAAGAGGCGCTTGCTGCCATGGAACGTGCCGGAGCGAAGTCGTGAAGATCCACTTTATCGGTATCGGGGGCATCGGTATCTCCGGATTGGCGCAATACATGCATTTTAAAGGGCATGAGATCACCGGCTCAGATGTGGCTGATTCCAGGATCGTGAAGATTCTGCGCGACAAGGGTATTGAGGTGACGATCCCGCACAACAAAAAAGCGATCGACGACCAGGACCTGGTGATCCACTCTGCGATCATCCGTGCCAACAACCCGGAAGTCGTTGCCGCCAAAGAGCAGGATATCAAAGTCCTTGCGCGCCGCGAAGCCCTGTTGGACCTCCTTCATGAGCAGAAAGTCTATGCCGTTGCCGGTGCACACGGAAAAAGTACCACCTCGGCGATTCTTGCTGCCATCATGGATGGTTCCGCCATCATCGGTGCAGAGTCCAAAGGGTTTGGTTCAAACGTGCGTTACGACGGTTCGACAGATCAGCTTATTTTTGAAGCGGACGAGAGTGACGGCAGCTTTCTAAATTCCAATCCCTACTGTGCGATCGTGATCAATGCTGAACCGGAGCACATGGAGTACTACAATTACGACTATGAGCTCTTCTTCGATTCGTACCGCAAGTTTATCGCCTCTGCAAAAGTGCGCGTTATCAATGCGGAAGATGAGTTTCTGAGTACGATTGAGGGCGACGCGATCCGTCTCTATCCGAGCAAAGATATCAAAGATATCAAGTACATTCTGATCGATGATGAACCCTACACATCATTTACACTGAAAGACCTGGGCAGCTTCAATGTATGGGGCTTCGGGGCACATATCGCTGTCGATGCCTCTTTGGCGATTTTGGCGGCGTTGGAAAGCATGGATGTCGAGACGATCCGTGTCAAGCTTCTTCATTTCAAGGGGATCAAAAAGCGTTTTGATATTATCTCCAAGGGTGAAAATACGATGATCATCGATGATTACGGTCACCACCCGACGGAGATCGCGGCAACGATGGGGTCGGTGAGAGAATATGCCAAACTCAAAGGTATCTCGCGTATTACTGCCATCTGGCAGCCGCATAAATATTCACGCACTATCGACAACCTCGAAGCCTTTACCAAATGTTTTAAAGGGGTTGACCGTCTTATCATCCTTCCTGTCTGGGCCGCGAGTGAAGCGGAACAGTTTATCGATTTTGAAGATGAGTTCAGTGCGTACGACCTGAGCCTGATGGACTACCTCAGACGGGATGA
Organism: Sulfurimonadaceae bacterium; assembly: GCA_041571435.1. GTDB lineage: Bacteria > Campylobacterota > Campylobacteria > Campylobacterales > Sulfurimonadaceae > Sulfonitrofixus. The sequence continues at coordinate 10,111 of JBFFUI010000046.1, forward strand.
AGAGAGCGTCAATCTCTGCAAGCATGACGAGGTTATCGAGACGATTGATGAAGGTCTTATTATCGGCTTCGGCGCCGGGGATATCACCTATCAACTCAGAGGAGAAAAGTAATGGCATATATGTTTGGACTGGTTATTGTTCTGCTCTTTTTCGGGGTAATGCATTTTTTCACGGAACTCAATGTAAAACAGAAAGTGGCAGCGACGCTTATAGTGCTCTTTTTTGTGATGGGGGCCCTCTTTTACAACAACATTCAAAATGAAAATGCAGCCCATCTGCGTGATGTGATGCTGCGCTACAACCAGGGGCACCAGCTCAAATGCGGTGATCTTGATGTCACAAAAGAGGACTTCTCTCTCAGTGTCGGCACGCAGACCTTTATCGGAAGAAAAGAGGGGCAGTACGCCGGCAAAATGATCGCAGCAAGTGATTGTGAATGAGTCTTGACGCGTTAATCGACCGACTCGACCTGACAGGTCATATCGACTCTTTTAATGGGTTTTTCAGCCGACCGAAACCGCTCTTCATCGAAGGCGATCAAGAACGTCATTTCAGCTACATCGAAGCGCTCGACAAACTGACCTTCAAATTGCCGCCGAAAATCGGCGAATTCCACCCGATCATAGCGCATCTTAAAAAACAGGGTGTACTGCGCTTTGAACAGATCTTTGAAGTCGTCAAGGCCGTCCGCTATTTCAGGTCGCTGAAAAACAGTGCCTATGAAGGACTGATCGGTGAGTGGATGCACAAGATCGAGATCCCTGAACGTTTCGGCGATGAGGTCGAGGGTTATTTTGACCTTGAGGGGCGTTTTAATGAGGAGCTTGACGATGAGCTTTTCGGTCTTTCACAGCGCATCAAAGTGATCAAAGAAGATATCAACGCCTCGATGCGCCGTCTGCTTTTCAGTGCAAAATTAGCCCCCTATCTCGTCGACACGCAGATCCACTACATGAATGACGAGGAGTGCCTTCTGGTCCGTGGCGGGTTCAACCATGTCGTCAAAGGGCAGGTCGTCGGTCGTACAAGCGGAGGGTTCTTTTACGTTGTCCCGGATGCGATGAGCAAAAGCCGTGATCAGATCAGAAGTATCGAGACGATGCGCGAGGTGAAGTTCTATGAGTATGCCAAGACCTTTTCAAAGGTTTTGAGCGAGATGCTTCCGTTTATCGGCTTTATCGATAAAGAGTTTGACCGTTTTGACCACTACCAGGCACGTGTACAGTTTGCCCGCGAAAAAGGGCTGGCTATCATCAAAGCAGCAAAAAGCAAAGAGATAAAACTGACCGCTTTTGAACACCCGGCACTGCATAAACCTAAGCCGGTGAGTGTTGATTTCTCAAAATCGGTTTTGATGATCACCGGGGTCAATGCCGGCGGTAAGACAATGCTGCTCAAAGCGATCCTTTCGGCCGCTCTGATGGCTAAGTACCTGGTTCCGATGAAACTCAACAAACACAAATCGGTCATCGGTAACTTCAAACGTTTCGATGCGATCATCGATGATCCGCAAAACGTTAAAAACGATATCTCGACCTTTGCGGGACGTATGCAGCAGTTTTCGCAGCTCTTTTCACAGCATGACGCGCTTATCGGGGTGGATGAGATCGAGCTGGGAACGGACAGCGACGAGGCGGCGGCACTCTTTAAAGTGATCCTTGATGACCTTATCGCCAAGGGACAGAAGATTGTCGTCACGACCCACCACAAGCGGCTTGCAGCCCTGATGGCAGACAGAGATGATGTGGAATTGATGGCGGCGATTTATGATGAAGAGCACCGTCAGCCGACCTATGAGTTCCTTCAGGGGATCATCGGCAAGTCGTATGCCTTTGAAACCGCGCTCAGGTACGGTATCATGAACTCGGTCGTGGAACGCGCGACCAAGGTCTACGGCGAGAACCATGAGAAACTGAATCTGCTGATCGAAAGAGGGGCGGAACTCGAGCGTGACCTTAAGGCGAAACAGGCTCGTCTGGATGAGAAACTTGCTGCGGTTGAGAGCATGGAACGTGACCTGAAGCTGCAAAAAGAGCAGCTCAATATTACGCTGGATGAAGAACGGACAAAGCTCAAGATGAGTTATGCCGACTCTATTGCCAAGGCAAAAGAGGCGGCGCGTCAGAGTGACATGAAACGTGTCCACCAGAAGATGAATGAAGCCAACAAGGCCCTGCCAAAAGAAGAAGTCCGCAAAGAAGAGGTCCACTACGAGTTTAAAGTAGGGGACCATGTCAAATACCGCAAGTCGAAAGGGACGTTGATCTCTCTCAAGGCCAAAGAGGCGATGATCGAGGTAGAGGGAATGCGCCTTCGTGTCAAACGCGATGAGCTGCGTCCCTCCGGCAATCCTCCTAAGAAAAAGGCTAAGACCCAGGTCAGTCACAAGATAGAACGCCGCGGCAGTCTTAAGCTGGACCTGCACGGTCTGAGAGCGGAAGAGGCGGAAGAGAAGATGGACAAATTCATCTCGGATGCTCTGATCGACGGTTGGGATGAGGTGATCATCTATCACGGTATCGGTACGGGTAAGCTCTCTTACGCGGTGAAGAACTTTTTAAAAGCGCATCCCAAGGTGAAATCGTTTGAAGACGCCCCGCAGCATATGGGCGGATTCGGCGCCAAAGTGGTACGATTATAGAGTGAAGGTAGAGGACAATATGACGCAAGAAGAATACATCGACAATGTTGAGTTACTGAACAAGTACGCCTATTACTACTATGTTCTGGATGATCCGATCACGACGGATGAGGTCTACGACAAGCTCTACCATGACGTCGTGGCCTATGAAGAGGCTCACCCGGAACGGATAGACACTTCTTCACCGACACAGCGTGTGGGCGATGTTGTCTCTGCCGCTTTTACAAAAGCGTTGCATCCATCACGCATGTGGAGCCTCGAGGATATCTTCAATGACGAAGACCTGCAGAAATGGCTAGACAAGGTGCATAAGCTCTCCGACAGCATCTCTTTTTACTGTGAACCCAAATATGACGGTGCGAGCCTGAACCTTATCTACGACAGAGGGGTACTGCAAAGTGCGATCACTCGCGGCGACGGTGTCGAAGGTGAAGAGATCACCCAGAACGCCAAGACGATCAACTCCATCCCGCTCAAGATCAAACATCAGGGGCGTCTGGAGATCCGCGGTGAAGTGGTGATCTTCAAAAAAGAGTTTGAACGTATCAACAAGGAGCGCGCCGATGAAGGTGAAGCGCTCTTTGCCAACCCGCGGAACGCGGCTGCGGGCTCGCTTCGACAGCTCGACTCGAAGATCACGGCCAAACGCAACCTGGTCTTTTTACCGTACGGCATCGGCGAGAACGATCTGGAAGCAGGGCGCTTGAGCGAGCGGATGGATTACATCTATAAACTGGGCTTTCGTGCACCGCCGCAGCGGGCGCTCTGCAGCGGGCTTGATGAGATCGAAGCCTTTTATCAGAAGATGAACCGGGAGCGCGATGATTACGCGATGATGCTCGACGGTATGGTCGTCAAAGTTGACCAGATCGATGCACAAGAGGAGATGGGCTACACCGTCAAGAACCCGCGCTGGTCGTGCGCCTACAAGTTCCCTGCCGTTGAAAAGATCACAACACTTAAAGATATCATCCTTCAAGTCGGCAGAAGCGGGGCGGTCACGCCGGTCGCTGTGGTGGAACCGACACCGATTGAAGGGGTGGTGGTCGAGCGTGCGACACTGCACAATTTCGATGAGATCGACCGCAAAGATATCCGTATCGGTGACAAGGTGATCATTTTGCGTTCGGGGGATGTCATCCCGAAGATCGTCAAGGTACTGACGCACGAACGTGACGGTTCACAACGGCCTTTCACCCGCCCGACTCAATGCCCAATTTGCGGGACTGAATTGTTGGATGAGGGGGCTCTAACCAAATGCCAAAACCTGACCTGCAGTGCGCGCGTCGTCAACGCCATTATCTATTTCGCCTCGAAACCGTGTCTCAACATCGACGGTCTTGGTGACAAAATAGTTAAAACGCTGTATGCAGAAGGATTGATTGATAATGTGATCGATCTTTTCTCTTTGAAGCTGGAGCAGCTTTTGGCGCTTGAGGGGTTCAAAGAGAAGAAGAGCCAGAAGCTTATCGATGCGATCGAAGGGGCCAAAGGGTGTGACTGCTGGCGCTTTATCAACGCATTGGGGATGGAGCATATCGGTGAAGTTGCATCCAAATCATTATGTGAAAACTTTGGATTGAAATTTGTTGAAGTAGATAAAGAAGCGTTGATAGCCATTGACGGTTTCGGAGAGGAAATGGCCGAATCGGTCCTGGAGTTTGTTCGTGTTAATATTGTACATATAATGACTCTTACGGACATTCTCAAACCGGTGGAACCGGCACAAAGAGAAGAGGTTGAAGAGAACCCCTTCAAAGAGAAGACTGTTGTCCTGACAGGTTCGATGAGCGAGTCGCGCGGCAAGATCAAAACCATGCTTGAAGAGCTTGGGGCAAAGGTTGTCGGGTCTGTCTCCAAAAAGACCGACTACGTCATCTACGGTGAGGACGCGGGAAGCAAATACGACAAAGCGGTGAAGCTGGGCGTCGCGACGATCACGGAAGAGAAGATGCGGGAGATGTTATTATGAAAAAGATTGTGATGTTACTGCTGCTTCTTGCCAGTTCAGTCGTGAGCGGTGCTGATGACAGAACCGGACCGTATCTTGCCGTCGGCGGCGGGTATGCTGTTTTTTATGATGATAAACG
>JBFFUI010000047.1:0-14828 GCA_041571435.1 Sulfurimonadaceae bacterium
CAGGCCTGGTCTCGGTCATCGTCGGCTCGAATATGCTCTTAGGATAAGGAAGAACAATGTGCCAAGATTGCGGCTGCAGCATCACTGACCACACCCATGGACATAGCCACGCCCATGACCACCATCACGACCACTCCCACGAGCATCAGGCGGCGCATGAGACACTGCACCACAACCCGCAGCTCAACGACACCAAGACGATTTCCGTCATCACCAAGATCCTGGACAAGAACAACCACGAAGCCGCACACAACCGTGCCCATTTTGACAAGCATAACGTCCTCTCGATCAACCTGATGAGCAGTCCGGGAAGCGGCAAAACCACCCTGCTTGAGCAGATGGCGGGGCTTGCTAAGTTCAAGTTCGGCGTTATCGAAGGCGACCTTGAGACCAGCCGTGATGCCGACCGCATCAAGGCAAAAGGGATCCCCGCCTACCAGATCCAGACGGGAAGCGCCTGCCACCTGGATGCCTTTATGGTCCATAAAGGGCTGCATGACATGCCTTTGCACGACATCGACGTCTGTTTCATCGAAAATGTCGGCAACCTTGTCTGCCCGGCCAGTTACGATGTTGGTTCACATCTTAACATTGTCCTCGTCTCCGTTCCGGAGGGGAGTGACAAGATCGAAAAATACCCGGTGATGTTCCGTCAGGCGGACCTGGTGCTGATCACCAAGACTGACCTGCTCCCCCATTTCGACTACGACATCGAACATGAAAAGGCCGAAGCGCGAAAACTCAAGCCTAATGTCGACATCTTGGAAGTGAGCAGCAAAGAGCCGGCCTCCGTACAAGCGGTCATCGACTGGATCGAGTTTAAAAGGAAGATGCGTTAATGTGCCTCTCCATCCCCTCAAAAGTGATCGCCATCAGCGATGACAACATCGCAACGACCGATACCATGGGCATTCAACGCGAGGTGAGTCTAGACCTGATGGGCGACGAGATCGAAGTGGGCGACTACATCCTGATCCATGTCGGCTTTGCGATGAACAAGATCGACAAAGCGGAGGCGCTGGCCAGTCTCGAGGTCTACAAGGAGATGGTCGAAGCGATGGAAGAAGAGGATCGCAAACGCATCGTTCAAGAGGCAGAGAACTGCCCCAATACAACACCCTAAAGGCACTTCTTGAAAGCGCTGCAGCTAAAAGACCTCTACGATAGGTTTAGAGACCCACAGACCATTAAAAGCCTGGCCCTGCAGATCGACAGGGAAGCCAAAAAGCTTACCGAACCGCTCCAGATCATGGAGGTCTGCGGCGGCCATACACACACCATCATGAAGTATGGTCTGATGCAGATACTCCCCGAAAACATCACTTTTATCCACGGTCCAGGCTGTCCGGTCTGCATCATGCCCAAAGAACGGATCGACCAAGCTATCGCCCTCGCCACCATAGAAGGTGCCATCTTGTGCACCCTTGGCGACATGATCCGTGTTCCCGGCTCAAAAAGTACGCTGGCCAAAGAGCGTGCCAAAGGGAGCGATATCCGTCCACTCTACTCGCCCATGGACGTGCTAAAGATCGCAGAAGAGAACCCCGACAAAAAGGTGATCTTCTTTGCCATCGGATTTGAGACGACGACACCGATGACCGCAGCCGTGATCGACCATGTGGTCAGAAACGGCATCAAAAACATCTATTTTCACATCAACCACGTCCTTGTCCCGCCTGCAGTCAGAGCGATCATGGATCCCGGTCGTGCCAGGGTCAACGCCTTTATCGGCCCCTCGCACGTCAGCGTTATCAGCGGCTCGAAGATCTATGAACCGCTTGCTGCCGCCTATCAGACCCCTATCGTCGTGAGCGGTTTTGAACCGGTCGATGTACTGGAGGGGATCTTGATGATGGTACGTCAGAAAAACGAGGGACGCCATGAGGTCGAAGTCGAGTACAGACGTTCAGTCACGCGCGACGGCAATACCAAAGCCCAGGCTCTGATAGAGCAGTATATGGAACCGCGCGAACACTTCAGGTGGCGCGGCATCGGGGACATCCCCGACTCCGCTTTACAACTCAAAGAGGCCTATGACAGCATCAATGCCGAAAAGGTCTTTGGCGATCGCCTCTCCAACGCGCCTATCGATGACCATAAGCTCTGCATCTGCGGCACGATCCTGCAGGGGTTGGCAAAGCCGCAGGAGTGCACGGTCTTCGGCACCGCCTGCACCCCCAATTCCCCGCTCGGCAGCTGCATGGTGAGTGATGAAGGAGCGTGTAATGCCTACTACCGATACGGCAACATATAATCTCTGCCCGGCAAGGGCTAGCTTTAGTGCCACAGCGGCCAGCGCAGCCAGACGGGCTTTGCCTGTCTGGCGTTCAGAACAGATGGCGGTGAGTGATGAAGGCGCATGTAATGCCTATTATCAATATGGAGGTATAGATGCCTAAACAGGTCCAACTCAGCCACGGCGGCGGCGGCGCAGAGACAAACGCCCTTATTCATGACCTTTTTTACCGTTACTTCGGCAATGACATTCTCATTAAAGCCGAGGATGCAGCGGTCCTGGAGGTGGAGAAGAAGATCGCCTTTACCACGGACAGCTTTACCGTGACACCGCTCTTTTTCAACGGTGCGGACATCGGCAAACTTGCTGTAGCGGGTACCGTCAACGATCTCTCTATGATGGGCGCGAAGCCGCTCTATATGAGCGCCGCCTTCATGATCGAAGAGGGGTTTTCTTTTGAAGAGCTGGAGAAGATCGTCGCATCCATGGCTGAGGAGCTGAAGGTGAGCGGTGCCAAGATCGTCTGCGGTGATACCAAGGTCGTTCCCAAAGGCTCCGTCGACCAGCTCTTTATCAACACCGCCGGAATCGGTGAGATCGTGCGAGAGGGGATCTCGGCTTCCAACCTGCACGAAGGCGATATCCTGATTGTCTCCGGCGACGTCGGGCGTCACGGTGCCGCGATCTTGATGGAGCGCGAAGGGCTTGGGGTGCACAGTGATCTGCAGAGTGACTGTGCCACGCTTTGGCCGTCGGTACAGGCCCTCATCGACGCCAATGTCACCATCAGCGCCATGCGCGATGCCACGCGGGGCGGGCTCTCCGCCGTTTTGAACGAGTGGGCAGAGCAGAGCAAGGTTTGTCTGGAGATCGAAGAGTCCGGTGTCCCTGTGTCACAGGAGGTCGGCGGTGTCTGTGAGATGTTCGGCTTTGAACCCTTTGACTTTGCCAATGAGGGTACCTTCATCCTTGCGGTGCCGCCGCTACATGCCCAACATGCCATCGCCGCACTGCAACAGGTCGAAGCCAGTAAAGGTGCCGCGATCATAGGCCGTGTCACAAGGCAAAAAGAGGGCAAAGTGATCCTCTATTCGCTGTACGGCAGCAGCCGCTACCTGGACCTGCCCAAAGGCGAACTCCTGCCAAGGATCTGCTGATGCATGAGTACTCTGTCGTTCAGGCGCTGCTTGAACAGTGTGAGCAGCACGCCAGAGCGAACGATGCGACACGCATCACCGAAGTGACTGTCAAGATCGGTGTACAGAGCGGGATCGAAGTCCACCTCTTTGAAACCGCCTTCGAGACCTTCAAGGAGCAGACCGTCTGTGACAAAGCGAGACTGGTCATCCAGCACCAGCCCTTGCTGATCCGCTGTGCCGAGTGCGATAAAGAGTATGCGCTGGAGAAGATAGAGTACGTCTGCCCGGTGTGTGAGAATTTGCTTATAGAGGTGCTTGACGGCGAAGATATGTACCTGATGCGTTTAGAGATGCAGTGACCTCAGTGCATAGGCTATCTGTCCCAGGGCTATAGCGCTGTCGTTAGGCGATATCGTTTCAGGAAAATAGTACCTTATCTTCTCTTCTTCCAGACGTCTGAAAAGAAGTGTCACCAGTACCCTGTTTTGAAAGACACCGCCGCTGAATACCAACGGAAGTTTGTGTTGCTTTGCCATAAAGAGAATGATCTCGACAACCGTGTTAAAAAAGCGTGAGACGCCGATCCTCTTATCATCTTCATCCAGAAGTTCCACTACCATCTGGTCCAAGCTGATCTCGCCGTTTTCGTAGGCGAACGCGTAGGCATCCGTGATGGTCGCATCGTAATACTGCTCCATCTTCAATCCGCTTTCGCCCTCATAGGAGAGCAGATGCACTATCTCCAACAGGCTCGCTACACCGTCGAAAACCCGCCCGAGAGAGGAGCTCATGACCGTGTTTATGTTCTTCTCATAAGCCTGCTGCAAAAGGGCGAGCTCGCTGTCACTGAACAGTCCCGCGATCCGGCTCTTTTTGACCGCTTCAAATCCCATCACGTCCAGAAACATTGCCAGGGCGATGCGTCTGGGCTCTTTGACCGCTCTCTCCCCGCCGAGCAGTTTTAGCGGTTTAAAGTGCCCGACTCGCGTATACTCGGTATCGATGCAACGCAGAAATTCGCCGCCCCATATTGTGCCGTCATCACCTAAGCCCGTCCCGTCAAAGCCGACACCAAGCACCTCATCCGTTATCTGCTGCTCAAGCATCACACTCAAGATATGGGCATGATGGTGCTGCACCTCAACGACTGGGACACTCTGCTCTTTTGCCCAGCGCGACGTCGCATAGTCTCTATGACGGTCGCAGACAATAAGATCCGGCGTAAAGTCGTAAAAATGCTGGAAGGTCTGCAGGGTCCGTTCAAAGAAGTCAAAGGCTTCGACGGAGGCCAGATCACCGATATGCGGCGTGAGTATGACCTGGTCCTCAAAGGCAAGCGCCAGGGTGTTCTTCTGCTCGCCGCCGACCGCTAAGATACGTTTGCTGAGTCTGAACGGAAGGGTAAAGGCTTTCGGTGTATAGCCCCGTCCCAAACGCAAAAAGAGCGGACGGCCGTCGACCATCTGCAAGACAGAGTCATCGATCGCATTGATGATCTCACGGTCAAAATCGAGGACGTAGTCGACCACACCGCCGAGTTTTCGCATGAGCTCCTCTTTCGTTCGTATGATCGGCGCGTTGCTCAGGTTGGCGCTTGTCGCGACTAAAGGTTTTTTAACATGCTCAAAGAGCAGAAACTGCAGCGGGGTATAGGGCAGCATCACCCCGATACGGTCAACGCCGGGGGCGACATTGGACGCAAGCGTGCTCTTCTCTTTTTTGGGCACCAGAACGATAGGCCGTTCTTTTGACGTGATCATCTCTCTTTCGTAAGAGCTTATCAACGCGTTCTCCTCGATCGCCGCCATCGTCGGAAAAAGCATGCCCAAAGGCTTGAGCGGTCTCTTTTTGCGCTGACGCAAGAGTGCGACACTCGCTTCGCTCGTTGCGTCACACATCAGATGAAAACCGCCTAGCCCCTTCACCGCGACGATGCTCCCCTCTTTCAGCAGCCCGGCTGCTTTTTGCAGCGGTTCATCACATTGAATGACGCTATTGCGGCTGTCATAGAGTGTCAGCTGCGGACCGCAGTCATGACAGCTGATCGGTTGTGCGTGGTAGCGGCGGTCAAGCGGGTCTGCATACTCTTTGGCACATTGAGCGCACATCGAAAAGGCTTTCATGGAGGTGAAGGCTCTGTCGTACGGAAGCGTCTCGATGATGGAGTAGCGCGGACCGCAGTGGGTACAGTTCGATGCAAAGTAGCGGTAGTGCCTGTCATCCTCATCGAACAGTTCGGTGAGACAGGCATCACAGATCGCCATATCGGGCGAGACCACGGTCCTTTTTTTACCCCCTTCACTCTCTTTTATACTGAAGGTTCTCTCGCCAAGAGCCTTTAGCGTGTACTTCTCAACGGCTTCGATCTTCGCAAGCGGCGGCGGCTCTTTCTGTAACCGCTCGAGAAAAAGGGCGACCTGCTGCCTGTCACCCTCGACCTCGATATGGACACCGTTGCCGTTGTTGCGTACAAAACCTTTCAGCTCAAGCGCGTTTGCAAGCGTGTAGACAAAGGGGCGGAACCCTACCCCCTGAACAATACCGCTGACTGTGATGGCTTCTCTCTGTATCATGCGTAGATAATACCACCTCTTTCGTTAATAGAGCGGCTAGAGCTCTTCATAGTCAAGCTCAAGGGTATATTCCGGAAAAAGGGTAAGCAGTGCGTTCTCGATCTTCTCCCGATAGCGTGCCGACTCCAGTTTGCTCGGCGAGAGAAAGACAAAAGCGACATCACACTCTTTCGGGTATTCCCCGCTGATATCCAGTACCGAGACGTTGAAGCTCTTTAGCTTCTCTTTGAGTTTGTTCAACACACTACGACGCCCCTTCAGCGAGCTAACGTCATAGAGGTCAAGATGCACAGCGCAGTTACAGATGATCATTGTCAAACCTTTTTACTAGAGTGTATTTGGCCCCGTCGCGGTGCAGTTCACTCTGCATCAGCTCCAACATGCCGCCCAGCGACCCGATCTCCTGCCCACTGTAGTGATCGATCAGCGCGTCAAACCGCTCTTCATCAACGATCTCTTTGATCCGCATCAGTGTCATGTGGGGGATGAACACCTTGGTCACAGGCAGCTCAAATGCCGTGTTGAGTTTTTCGTAGACGGCAGCCAAACTGCTGTTCTCCACATTCGCATAAAGGATCTTTTTTCGTTTAAAAAAGCCCAGTCCGCTTATCACGGACGGTGTCACGGCCAGATCGAGCGCACCAAGCTTCTCTATAAGCATATCCTGCTCAAACTGGTCGCCAAAAAAGCCGAGCGTCAGATGAAGGTTCTCCGCCGGTGTCCAGCGGCCGCTGACAACACCCCCAAACGCTTTTTGCAGTGCTTGATACTCATCGATGACAGCCGGCAAGGATAAAAATAGTCGTTTTTTCATCTGTTTAGTATAACCATTCAAAGTTTTAATCTTCCGTACCCTCTATGATACAATCGTTTTATGAAACAATTGGTCTCCCTTTTTCTCCTGCTCTCTCTCGCTACGGCACCGCTCTCTGCAGAGACGATTGTCCACACCATTATCCCGAAACCACAGCTGTTTCAACCACTGCAAGAGACCTTCACACTCACAGAGCAGACAAAGTTCGATACCGCGACACCGCTCGCTTCCAATGCCATCGAGTATTTGCAACAGCAGTTGCAGTTGAATGCGGACTACACAATAAAAGAAGGGACATCACCTCATCATAACCATATCTCTTACGACTTCGACTCAACTGTAAAAGAAGAGGCTTACATCCTTCGCATCACTGCTCAAAATATCGTGATCAAGGCCAGCAGCCCGTCCGGTTTTTTTTATGCCACGGCAAGTTTGATGCAGCTAATGGATCACCGTATCTGGTCACAGGAGAAGTCCGGCGTACCCCAAGAAGCCTGGGAGCTTCCAGCCTGCTATATAGAGGACGCGCCCCGTTTCAGATGGCGGGGCATGATGTTGGACAGCGCACGCAACTTCTTCTCGGTCGCCTATGTCAAAAAGTTCATCGACCGCATGGCCCAGTACAAGCTCAACGTCTTTCACTGGCACCTGACGGATGACGAGGGGTGGCGGCTGGAGATCAAGTCGTACCCGCAGCTGACAGCAGTGGGTGCCAAACGCGGTCCCGGCACCAAACTCCCCTTCGTGCTCTATCCGGCGATGCGCGGCCCGAAAGAGAAGGTGCAGCAAGGGTACTATACCCAGGATGAGATCAGAGAAGTGGTTGCGTTCGCGGCCAAACGCAGCGTCAGTATCTTGCCGGAGATCGATACCCCTGCCCATGCCAAAGCAGCCGTTACAGCCTACCCTCAACTCCTGCAGGACCCCGATGACAAAAGTCGTTACACCTCCGTCCAAAAAGTCGGCAACAACACCATGGATCCCGGCCTAAAGAGTACCTATCTCTTTTTAGACAAGGTCATCGAAGAGGTGACGACACTGTTTCCCTTTGCATACATCCACCTCGGCGGCGATGAGATACCCAAAGGCGCATGGAGCAAGTCGCCCGCAGTCGCCCGCTTGATGCAAAAAGAGCATCTGCACAATATGAAAGAGGTAGAGGCCTACTTTTTTACCGAGGTGGACAGAGTGCTCGAAAAACATGACCGCAAGCTGATCGCCTGGCAGGAGGTACGCGCGCACAACAGTGCACTGCGTGATGACACCGTCATCATGGCCTGGCGGGGCGACGGTGCCGGTAAAAAAGCAGCTGAAAACGCCCAAAAGGTGATCATGGCACCGGCAGAGTACCTCTATTTTGACCAGCAGTATAGAGAAGGTAAAAACGAGTATGGCCACACCTGGGCAGGCCCTACCGATACCAAAGAGGTCTACGGCTATGATCCGACGGCTGCACTTAGATCGTCAGAAGCCGCACAGTTCGTCCAAGGGGTCCATGGATGTCTTTGGAGCGAGACTGCACTAACCGAGGAGATCGCCGACTACCTGGCCTGGCCAAGAATTCTGGCACTCTCAGAAGTAGGCTGGAGCGATCAAGAAACACGCCAATGGAGCGACTTCAAGCGCCGTGCTTTTGAGAGCGGCATTAAACGTCTTGAACGTCAGCATATACGCTACAGAAAAGCTGCAAAGTAGTCACTATGCGCTGTTATTTACCCATAAATACTATAATAGTATAACTATATTCAAGGCAATAATGATGGAATTAAAAGAGTGTAAGACATTGGAAGAGGTACGAACTGAGATCGACAAACTTGATGACCAGATCGTCGAGTTGATCGGGGCGCGCAACGGTTATATCAAACAGGCGGCAAAATTTAAAAACACCATTGAAGAGGTCAAAGCGCCTGATCGCATTAACGAGATCATGGCGAAGGTCCGCCATAAGGCATTGACCCTGGGCATGTCGCCGAACCTTCTGGAAGAGATCTACACGATCATGATCAATGAGATGGTCGAATCAGAGATCGCCGAGATGAGAAACGCCAGCGTATTTTAGAGTGTTTACTCCGCCAAGTGCGTCTTGGCAGAGAGCGAACTATCGCAATACTGTTTTATCGCGCCCGGCGTTTTTAGCTTCATAGAGGGCTTTGTCAGCTCGATCAATCATCAGCATCATATCTTTATCTTCGGCTTTGACTTCAGTAACACCGAGACTGACCGTAAAATAGATAGGTGCCTTATCCGTCTTGACATGAATGTTTTTGGCGGCAAAACGTACTTTCTCCGCTACCTTGACCGCATTGACACCATTGGTCTCAGGTAAAACAATGCAGAACTCATCCCCGCCCCAGCGACTGAAGATGTCGCCTTCGCGCAACACAGAAGAGACCTCTTTGGCAAACATCTTCAAAACCAGATCACCAAAGAAGTGACCATGTTTGTCATTAATACTCTTGAAGTTGTCAATGTCTACAGAAACCAGCGAAAGCGGTTTTTTATAACGCTTGGCATTGGCAAAGTCACGTTTCAGCTCGATGTTGAAAACACGACGGTTCATAATACCGGTCAGGTCATCGATACTGGCCAGTTCGATCAGTTTGACCTGGATCGCTTCATCATGTCGGATCCATTTTATGATGGCAATGATGATAAAACCAAAACCGACGAGTCTGAAGAGGTCTTCCAGGATGTTGATACTCGAGAGGGAATATTCGTAAACAATCCCGACTGTACCGGTAAAAAGAGAGATATAGACAAAACTGAAACCGGCTGAAAGATAGTAATAGACGTCTTTGATCTTCATGATCTTCTGCACAATGAAAAGTGAGATCAGCATGATGATAGAGATAGTGCCGTATACCACAAGACCAAAATAGTTGATCTCCGGATTTTTCGTCATAAAAACACTTTCGAACAACAAAAACAGCAGTGACAACAGTACGATAACACTCGGATAAATATACTTCACGTATATCCTTTACAGTAAACACAATCTAAGATGCAAAAGCGCTCTTATATTGTCTAGGACATGGTTAAAAGTATTTTAACCATGTCCCTAATATATATCTAATTATAAGGCTTTTTCATTAATAGCCTACTTAGTCCTTAGCTGGAAAACATATTTGTCAGGAAAAAACGGGGGACACGCTCTTCCAGCCAGTAGGACGGTCTTAAGAGTGTCCCGCCGACAAAACCGACATGGCCGCCGTGTCGACTCACCTCGATCACGATGTTCTCTGAAAGAGAGCTCCTCTCTGGCAGCACAGTCGGCGGCATAAACGGATCGTCCTTAGCATGGATGATCAATGCAGGCGTGGTAATATACTTGAGGTACTGCTGGGCGCTTGAGCGGGTATAGTACTCCTCTGCATTCCTGAATCCGTGTATCGGTCCGGTAAAACGGTCATCATATTCCCAGAAGCTCTTCATCACAGAGACCTCCTCTTTCTTCAGACCGATGATCTTCGCATAATCATGTCTGCCGAACTTTTTCAACAGGTTCGCTTTTAGACTCCGCATCAGGACCCATTGATAAAAACGCGAAGCACCGCGGTTGATATGGTCTGCCGTCTGCTCAAGCCGAAAAGGGGCTGAGACACTGACAGCAGCAAACAGGGGTGACGCATCGCCAAGTTCACCCTGCAGCTTCATCAACATGTTCCCGCCCAACGAATAGCCGATAGCACCCAGAGGGCGATCTGGAAAACGGTTGGCCAGGTGTGCAATAAATGCTTTGGCGTCTTCTGTTTCGCCGCTGTGATAGGCGCGCGCCAAACGGTTTTGCTCATCAAAACAGCCACGAAAATGCATCACTACCGAGTTGAACCCTCTCTTCTCCAGTGCTTCCATCATCCTGAAGGCATACGGAGAGTGTACAGAGCCTTCCAGACCGTGAAAAAGGATGATGATTGGACGTCTCTCTTCATCGGGCAGCTGCTTCCAGGCCAAATCCAGAAAATCACCATCATCAAGCGCAAAACAACGGTGGACGAAATGTGCTTTTCGAAAGCTGTTTAACAGCGATGGCAGTGTTGTCTGAAAATGGGGGTTGGAAAAACCCTTCATCGGGGTGAAAGAGGCGCTCACCGCTGCTCTTCGACAAACTTGTGGTAGTGCCCCTCTTCAGAGAGAAGCGCTTCGGGTGTGCCGGACTCGACGATACGACCCTCCTTCATCACATAGACGTAGTCTGCATGTTCGACACTGCTGAGACGGTGGGCAATGATCAGCATGCTTTGGCCTTCCAAAAAGTCGCGCAGCGACGTAAAAAGGTTTTTCTCCGTATGGACATCCAGTGCCGACGTTGACTCATCCAAGATCACAAGATTGGGACGATGGACCAGCATCCTGGCAATCGCCAGTCGCTGGCGTTCGCCACCGGAGAGACGCACACCCTCTTTGCCGATCATCGTGTCCAGCCCTTTGTCCAGTTTTTCCAGGACCGTGTCAAGCTGGGCAATGGAGATGGCCTGGTACAGTCTCTCCTCGTCAACGTCCCGACCCAGAGTGAGGTTTTGGCGCAGTGTGTCATTGAACATGCGCGGCGACTGCAGGACGAGTGCGATATGCTCACGAAGCTGGTCAAGCCCTATCTCATCGATAGGGCTATCATCCACATAAACGCTTCCCTTTTCATGTGCGTAGAGTCCCAGAATGATCTGTGCAAGCGTACTCTTGCCGCTGCCGCTTGACCCCAGCAGTGCAACGGTCTTGCCTTTTGGTATCGCCATGGAGATATTGTGCAGGACCTCTTTCTCGCCGTAGGAGAAGGAGACATTTTCAAGACGAAGCGTATTGGTGACACTCTCGGTAAAGGGGTTGCGTTTGTGCGGGTACTGCGGCTCCTGTTTCAGCGCCAACAGGGCGTTAAGGCGCTCCAGTGCACTGTTGGCATTCTGGTAGGAGAA
This sequence comes from Sulfurimonadaceae bacterium, assembly GCA_041571435.1. Classification (GTDB taxonomy): domain Bacteria; phylum Campylobacterota; class Campylobacteria; order Campylobacterales; family Sulfurimonadaceae; genus Sulfonitrofixus. The sequence goes on from JBFFUI010000047.1 coordinate 11,673, forward strand.
AATGATCTGTAAAAAGTCCTGCAGCGGTGTCACCATAAACCAGAGATACCCCAAAACGGCAAACATCTCGCCCAATGAGAGGTCGGAAAAAAGCACCATGATCATCGCTGTGGCACGGAAGAATTCAAACCCTGAGAGAAAGACAAACCCCGAAAGCTGTCCGGCCGCCTCGCTTTTCCAGCCAAAGGCGGTTGACGCCTCTTTGATGGCCCTGGCATTGGCGATCATCTTTTTGATGTAGTGCTTTTCCTGGTTAAAGGCGCGGATCTGCACAAACAGATCAAGCGTCTCGCTCAGGTCGTTTTGAAAAGACTCCACCTTCTGGTTTTCCGTTGCTTTGAGTTTTCGGACACGGCGTCCCAAAAAGATGGTCAGCAGAAGAACGGCCGGATTGATGATCAGAATGATCAGCCCCAGTTTCCAGTTGATATAGAGCAGGATGAAAGCAATGCCGATCAGCGAAAAAACGGAGACGGCAAACTTGGCGATGCTCACCCCGATAAAGGCGTCCACCGTGTCAATGTCCGTCACCATTTTGGCACTGACACCACCGCCGCCAAGCGCCTCATATTCCGAGACGGAGACCTTTTCCAGATGCGACAGCAGCCGTTTTCGGATGGTAAAGACGATGGACTTTGAAAGGCCGATAAAAAGACGAAGCTGGATGACGTTCAAAACAACATAGAAGATACGTAAGAACAGTGTCACCGCCAGGACAATCAAGATGTAATAGTAGGGCTGACTTGGGTCAAAAAGCCTCTCTATCACCGCAACAAGCTCACCCGGTTTGCCCAGGATGACCTGGTCGATAAGAAGCGGGAAGAGAAGCGGTATCGGCAGCGAGACGATCACCGCAAAAAGCGCGACAAACTGAGCGAGAGTGATCTTCAGCCGATAGGGCTTTGTCTCATTGAGAAGGGCCGACCAGGTGATCTGTTGCATAAATACTCTTATAACTTATCGATTGAAGGATGTCGGTTATTGACGTGAAAACGTTGAATTTTCAACGATCACCGGATAGAAGTAGCCGTACCCAAAATCTTTTTCACTCGCGACGACACCTTCGGCAGTGACTACACTGCCCACTTTAGGCATCTTTTCCTGGGTTGTAAAGACCAGATAGTCTTGACCTTTAAAGGCGCTGCCATCTTGCAAATGGACCCAGTTTCGTTTCATGATCTGTGACAGGACTTTCGTAACCTTACCGCGGACACGGACCTTTTCTCCACTATAACAGTCACTCTTGGCCAAGAGTTTGGCAATCGTGATCGTCCCGTTTTGTTCATATTGAGACTCCATGACGTCAGGGATTGATACTGTTTCCTGCATGATCTTCTCTTTTTCTACATCTGAAGCAAAAAGAACTTTATCAAAAGTACGGCCCAGACGTTTTGAGTAGAAATCCCTCTTCCAACCGCGTCCCCTGAACTCGATTGCGTCGCCCTTCTTGACATTGCGCTTTGTCATCGCGATCCAGTACTGCGTATCACCCTCTTGTACCTTGATATAGGTATAGCGGCTGTTACTGTTTAGCGATTCGATCACCTCTGCCGTATGCGTTGCGGCATGCAATCCTGATGCAAAAAGCAGGGCCAATACAACGTTTTTTATTCTGTTCATATTTATCCCTTTAATGGTGTCACTGTACCAAAGAGCGTCTCGTTATCATAAAGCGAATGACTGTTCTGCAGAACAGTACTTTGCGTCGGGTCAAAAAGAACAAGATCGGCATCGTGACCGGCACGTATCTCACCTGCCTCTTGGCCAATAGACTGTGCCGGGTTATACACCGCAAGTCTGATCAGTTCAGCAAGATCGATCAGCCCGCTTTTTACCAGTTTTGTGTAGTAGAGACTGTAGGCATCTGCCAGTGCCTCACAACCGTAAGCCGCCTCGGCAAAAGCGACCTCCTTGTTCACAGGAGAGCTCGGCTGATGCAGCAGTGTCAGACTGTCGATCTTGCCCTCTGTCAATGCTGTCTGAAGTGCCAACATCGCCTCTTTTTGCGGCAGTGGCGGGTTGAGTTTGGCCGTCGTGTTAAAGTCGCTGCACGCTTCGTCACAGTGTAAAAGGTGATGAAGGCTCACCTCGCACGAGACATCAACACTCTCCTCTTTCGCCTTGGTGATCAAGGCAATAGAGCGTGGCGATGCGATGCTCTTAAAGACGATACGGATCTCATATTGGCGGGCTATTTCGATCATGCGGGCGACATGTACGACTTCGCCGAACGGCGGGATTCCGACCAGTCCCAAACTGGTTGCAACGGCGCCTTCAACCATAACACCGACAGAGGAAAGGCTGGTATCCTGCGCTTTACAAAAGAGTGTCGCCTGATGCATTTTCACATACTCGGCGATGCGGCAGGCGGTATTATTGCTGACAGCGGTTGTCATATAGGGTGCCTTTGCCCCGTTTTTGAGCAAAATGGCAATATTACTGAGCCGTTCATCTTCGTCGACGGTGGCAATAGTGCTCATCAGATCCACGCGTTTTTCGCGTTTTTGGTGGGCCTGTACAAACTCCAGCACAATGCTGTCGTTGATACTGGGTGTACAGTCCGGTGCCAGGACCAGACGTGTAACGCCCCCTTGTTGTGCCTCTTTGGCAACACCTTTGAGTGTCGCCGCATTGAGGTGAGCATCTTTCAGGCGGACATTGGTGTCAACCAGACCGGGAAGAAGATAGGCTCCTTTGGCATCGATCACCGTATCGCTTGTAAGGCCTTCACCGACAGCAACTATCTTCCCCTCTTCTATCAAAACATCTTCTCTACGTTCACCATTTATATCACAAACTACTGCATTGATAACCAGCATACACTCTCTCTTTTGCTATAATAAGAGTTATTATACTATAAGGTCTTTAGAAGTGCCTCGAATAAGGTTGAATGTGCGCGTTCCAATTCTCTTTTTATTGACATTTTCAACGCTCTTTGGCGCCGTTTCCGATTATGAAGCGGGCAAGGTTCTCTATTTTGAAAAAGGGTGCAACGGCTGCCACGGTACCAAAGCGGAGGGGATGACCAACTACCCTGCTCTTGCCAACCGGGCCAAAGGCTTTTTGGCCTACAAACTCAGACGGTTCCGTTCCGAGATCTCCGACAAACAGATCCAGGAGATGATGATCCCTTTTGCAATCGGACTGAGCGACAGG
>JBFFUI010000048.1:0-14561 GCA_041571435.1 Sulfurimonadaceae bacterium
CAGAGAAGGTTTAAGATGAGCAACCAAAAAGCTGCCCTAAGTTTTCAGTGGGTCTAGCGTGTTTGGGCCGGGGTGGGTGGGGTCTTACTTGACCGTTTTCAACCCTTGGTCGATCCAACCCCAGTTGATCCCGCCGTCGAGCTCATAGACGTTTTTGTATTTGAGTTTCAAGCCCATGATCTCGCCAATGGTCTTTGTCCTGTTGGCATGGGCGCAGACCAAAATAAAAGGCTGTTCCTTGTCCGTCACCACCTTGGTAAAGGCTTCCAGAAATGCGTCGAGGTCATATTGGCCTACCTCGTCAAAAAAGGTGATCTTATGGCTCCCTTCAATGGTGCCGTACTGTTCCCACTCGTCAGCTCGTCGTACGTCGATGACGGCAAAGCCTTCCTCTTTTTTCTGTTGAAACTCTTTCGTCGAAAGAGACTTGAACGGCCCAAAATTTAACATTGGTTCCCTTTTTTGTTGGTGTACCTTTTTGTCAGTCGGCAAAAGTCGTAAAAATCGCTTAACATCAGGTACCGGTCTCGACATCTTCAAACTTTTTCTTTAAGATAGGATGGCCCTGCAGATAGAGCTTGACATCGTTCTGAAACTCTTTCGGGTACTCCAGTTTTTCAGCCTGCAACGATGAAAAGCACTCCAAAAAGTCAAAAAATAGTTTCGTCACGATCGCCTCTTTTTCTGAAGACCTGTCCGAGAAGAAATCGGTTATCTCCTCAAAGGTCGCACATATGTTCACCAAACACGTATTCAAAATACACTCCCTGCTACACGCAATTTGAATTGTGTATACATAAATCATACTTGATATGGATAGGGGAGGTGCTTGTTCTGTGTTATTCAAGAACTGCGGAGAGCAAGTTCCTATCGATTGCCGTTAGCATCGAATGCTCTCTATATAGGATTATATTTTTACAATTTCACAAAGTGAATTACTGCGGCAACGTTTTTCTTTTTACCAATAGCCATACGCTTAGAGAAAGTTCAGCAATAGCCATTGTTGACATCATAATCAACCCAAGAGTCCCTGATAAATCGATGTCTACAAAAAATACTATGTATGTGAAAGATGCAATTACCAGTAACATACCAATTGGTTTTGGTATGTATCCCGACTTCAAAACCGTGTAACCAAGAAAGAAGATATGTAAGGCAAAAAAAATGTAGCCAAATAACTTTATGGATGCGTAACCATAGACGTCGATAATTTGAAATACGAGAGCGAATAATCCAACAACCAGAATACAGACGTATAGCAGCCTGAGAACTGACGTAAGCAGCGCAAGTTTTTTATTGGCGGGTTTAAGCACAACATAAAGTGCGAGACCAATAATAAAGTCGAGTGCTAGTACGAACAGATACCCAACAACAGCAAAACCAAAAAGAGTTCTATTGGCCTCAATATCTTTGGATAAAGCAGCAGTATCTCCTGGCACAACAAAATTAGCTAAAAGAAGATCATCGACTATAGATACTATTACTACCGCGGTTATAAACGCAATCCCCACAGCCATTGCAGCTTTACTAGTAGATAAGGAAGCAAGTAAATTTTTCATTTTTGTTCACTCTATAATGATTTTAAGGTGGGCAGTACGTAACTCACCGTTAATCTAACGTCTGAAATGAGCAATCAAAAAGCCACCCGCGGGTATTTGATTGGTCTCCTTTGATTTGTTAGAGTTAATGATTACACCACTGCTTTTCACATGGGATTCCATCACCGTCACCATCCATCTTAGTACCTTTGCAATTTCTAATAAAGAATTTTGCTTCTGCACATGAACGCATTTGACTACAATATTTACGTTCATCACATTTGAAACTTTGTTGGTTTTGAGCTAAATGTAAAGGCTCTATTCTCGATTGACCTTCTTCTGCAAGACAATTTGATGCAAAGAACAAGGCGATTGCAAGCACTATTGATTTTTTCATTTCTATTATCCTTTTCTATTTCGGAATGTATACATAACCAGTTGTTCAAGGCACATAGTAGCATCTTAATACTCTACAAAAATATAAAATCACATAAAAAGTGTGTGTTTATTTTTGAATTAATGGCATATTGTTATGAAAATACAGATCTAAAGATGTTGATTTAATTCTACCGAGGCAGTAGGGGATTATTTCGCCGTTATCCCCTGCCAAATGGCGCTGAAAAGCAGCCAGAGCAGGTAGAAGCCCAAGAGCTGGAGCAGGGCGAAGGCGGCCAGTTTGACCCAGACAAAAAGCGTCCACCCCTCTACGATGAGAAACCCGCTGAAGATGTCGAGGAGGGCGACGGCGAAGAGGGCGATGACCGGTTTGACGGCACGGCGTTTTTTCTCCTTGGCGGCGAAGAGGAGGAAGTGGGCGGTGACCATGACGAAGAGGCCCATGGAGCCGAGGTGCGGCAGGGCGACCTCCAGGAGGCCGTAGCTGCTTTTGGCGGTGGTGAAGAGGGCTTCGCTGCCGAGGTAGTAGCTCTCGACCGAGGCGTAGGAGAAGCCAATCTTGCTAAAAAAAAGCAGCGCGCCGCTGGCGAGCAGCAGTGCGCCGAAGAGGGCGAAGTAGGCGATGGCGTAGCGGTAGCTCTGGTGCATTACTTTAGGTCGCTTTTTAGCGGGATAAAGAGGTAGAAGAGCGAGGCGAGCGTCATCATGATCGCCAGCAGGTGCCAGGTGTAGAAGGTGATGATGTAGGGGAGGATGAAGCTTGCCGACACGTAGTACGCCAAGGGGAGCAGAATCACCGTCAAGAGTGCCGTTATCATCGTGGCGTTGATGTTGACGAGGCGCAGGCTTTTGTTCTGGCAGAGTCTGGCGTAGACGGCGCTGAGGGTGAGCAGGGTCATCATCATGAAGAAGATGTCGCTGTGCATCAGCTCAAGCAGAAAGTGCTCGCTTGCCGCTTCGATGTACGCCTCTTCGTTGCCGTAGAGCGTCTGGCTGAGTGTGCTCTTAGTCAGACCGATATGGTTGCTTTTGAGCAGGACGTCGGCCGGAAGGAAGAGGAGTATAAAGAGCAGCAGACCGCCCAGAAGAGGGCGCATCAGGCTGTCGTTTTTAATGTCTTTGACAACGGTGAATTTCATCTAGTGCTCTTTGAACAGCATCTCAAAGACGGCGAGGGCAAGACGGGCGCCGTCGGTGACGTTGCGCGCGCCCATGGTCGCACCGGTCACGGTCGGGATGTCCTTGCCGACACGTAGGGTGTCTTGCGCGCTTTTGCCTTTGAACTGGTCGACGTAGGTTTTGGTCGGGGTGTATTCCGGCGGTTCGTTAAAAGCGATCACTTCGACGCCGTCGATGACCCCTTCGGGCGAGATCATGTAGAGCACCGCGGCATCTTTGGTGCGGACAATGCGCGAGATGAGAATGGCGTAGGCAATGACCTTGCCGTTTTTGCGCACCGTGAAGGTTCGAAAGATCTTGCCCCCTTTTTTCATCTTGGCCTGTCTGTAGACCCTGTCCGCTTTGTCGACCGTCAAAAGAACATTCTTCTTCTCTATCTTGGCATCCTCGCCGTAGACGGCATGAATGGCGTCAAAAGGCGTTACAAGCAGTTTGGCCTGCAGTGAGGTGATGACAAACAGCGTTAGTAGTAGGTAGCGCATCAATATAGTCTCTCTTTTTTCACAGTTTTTCCAATATTAACATAAAGCCGAGGCGGGTTAGAAGATAAAACCCATCCCCAGGCTGAAGGTGTTGTAATCCGTACCGCCGGTCAGATCGTCCGTCATGGCATAATCGGCTTTCAGAACGACCTGCTCGTGCGGAAAGTAGTTGACGCCGACCGTGGTTGTCGCGGTCTCGCCGATGTCTTTGTCGACTGTTGCCGCCGTGGCATCGACGACCGTCGATGCAGGGTTGATGTAGTCGTACTGTACAAAGAGCGGGAGTCTGTCCGTTGTCGACAGCATGGCCAGAGCATCATACTCCAGGTTCAGGTAGTAACCGTTGGACGCTTCGATCGATGTCGGACCGTAGGTCGGCTCGGCTGCGATGTTCTCGGCACCCGAGATCGATGTCGCGCCATACAGGGCTTTGGCTTTGAAACCCGAGAGCTCATAAGTGGCATGAAGGTCATAGATGAGGGCATCTGCACCCGAGACACTGCCTTGCGTCGCACTGCCGTAGTAGAGCGATGCGCCGAGCAGGAGACCGTTGAGACCTCTGTAGTCAAGTCGTCCGACAAAGGCGCCTTGCTCAAAGGCTGACTTTCCGGTTGAACCGGCACGCCCTTCGCGGATCTGTCCGTTTGTCCCGTTATCGGCGTTATTGAGCTCAAGTGCCTGGATGAGACCGGCGTTGTAGCTGAGCCCCGTCTCGCCGAATGTTCCGTAGGCCATTGCCCCTGTAGAGTGCCACGTCGCCGGGATGATGTACTTTTCCATCAAAGGTTTCTGCACCGTGTTATACAAGGTCGGTTCGTGGCGCATGTTGATAAGCCCCATCGGCACCAGGAGGTGGCCAAGCTGGACGTTGAATGCCTGGTACATCAGGAAGTCGAGGTACATAAACTCGACGATCGCGTAGCCTTCCGGCTTGATCATCTCGGGGTTGGCACCGCCGTGTTCGAACTCTATCTCGGTGTTGAGGATAATGTTCTCCGTGAACTTGTAGCCGATGTACGGCACAAAGTGGTAAACGTCGGCTACATTGCTTGCGCCGGGTCTGTCACTGCTGGCAAAGTACATGTCACCGTAACCGCCGATAGAGAGCGAGGAGGATGATCTGTAGACCTTGGAGGCGGCTGCCCCCATCCCGTTGTGGGAGAACGCTGTGTCGACGGTTGTAAAACCGACCTGTGCATTTGAGGTCTCGTCAATGAGCGCCTCCTGGTTGGCCTGAAGTTCGGCGATCTGTTGTTTCAGTGTTTCGATTTCGGTATTGGTGTCCGCATGTACGGTAGTGGCGATAAGTGCCGCTGCCGTCACTGCCAGTGCTGTTTTTTTCATTGTTAAGCCTTTAATTCATTATGATAATCGTTTTCACAATTAAATTTATGCCGATATCGTACCACTGAATTAAAAGTTTGTCAATAGTTTTGAGACTTATTATCAATATATAAATTAAAAGAGGCACTTTTCTTTTGCCGGTGTAACTAAACGTTACAATAGTGATAATTATTATCATAATATACCTGGTCGGCAGTGATCTCGAGTATAGATAGGGCTGTTTTTGAGTGAATGGTGAAGAGTTGTGAAAGTGATGATCCGCGGCTGCGGACCGTCAGGGGTGGATGTTTAGTGTTTAGATGTCACACTTTTTAGTGATAAGACAAAGCGGGCAGAAGTTGACCAGACCCGCGATCAATGGTGCAACGCCAAGGTAGAACCAAGGGTTACCTGTAAAAACAGCGGTAGCGATCAGTGCAAGACCGACAACGATACGGAATGGGCGGCATACGGCTTTGATTTTCATAACATTCATAAATATTCTCCTGTGCGTCTTTATAGTAATGGCGGGATTATACCGAAAATATATCAAATATATAAATCATTTATGCATTTTATCATAATTTATTAAGTGAAGGTCAAGCGGCCAAAGCGCCGAGAAAGGTGTCGGTGTCAGAAGAGAGAGATCGGTGTCAATGCAAAAAAGACCAGCGGTGTGTAGACAAGAACAGAGAGGTAGGGCATCAGCGGGTGGAGCGGTGCGAGCAGCATAGCCGACATCTCGGGTGAGATCTCCTGTTTTTCGAAGATCTGCTGAATCAGCAGGATCTTGGTCGCCATATCGACGGTTTTGATGAAGACAAGGACAACGGCAGCGAAGGCAAGATCGGTGATCATGGCCAGCCCGATACCGAAATAGAACGTCGGGTGCATGAGAAAAAAGAGGATGATGTTTTTGTTGTAGTAGCGGTAGAGCCTGCTCAAAATACCGATAAGGTTTTTTGCTTTCTGCCACTGTATCTCAAAGAGCTCCAGGGCAATATAGATGATTACGAGTACATAGATGTTTTCCATGGCTAGATTATAGCTATTTTAACAAGCAAGAAGATAAAATATACTCCATTTTAAACTAAAGATATAAATAGATGATCGAATACTATATAACCACCGACGACGAGAGTTCTGTCAAGACTGAACTCGAGATGGATTACGTCGACACGGCACCGCAAGAAGAGCGTCCATGGCTTTTGTGGGGCTTTTTAAAGATGCATGAGGTCGATGAAGAGGGCTTCCCGACGCCGTCTGAACTTGAGAGACTACAACCGGTAACAGATGCGTTGAAAGAGACTCTTGCCAAAGAGATCGACGCGGTCAGTGTCGGTCAAAAGTATGAAGAGGGCTGGCTTGAACTTTACTTCTATGCGCCGACGGCCAAAAAATTTCAGAGTATCGTCGCATCCGTTCTGGGTTCAGACTACGTTAGTGACATCGGTTCGGCCAGAGATACAAAGTGGGAACACTACCTCTACACGCTCTATCCGGATGCTTTGATGCTCCAGCAGGTACAGAGCCGTCACATCATGGATGAGCTTAAAGAGGCGGGGGATGACCTCTCTGTCGAACGTGAAGTGGAACACTACCTGGGCTTTCTGACAGAGAGCAATGCCAAGCGCGTCGCCGAGATCCTCTACCTGCACGGCTTCAAAGAGAAAGAGATCTCCTATAACAGCAGTGAAGAGTACGGCTACACCCTCATCATGACAAAAGAGCACGCCATCGATGCGGCGCTTTTGGAAGAGCTGGCTTTTCTGCTCATCACGACGGTTGAGAAAGAGCACGGCATCTATGCGGGTTGGAGTACAGGGGTCGCTGCTTGAAAGAGATGTTCAAGATCAAAGGCACCTATGCCTACATCGTAGCGCTGTTTTTAAATGCCTTTACCGATCTTGGACATAAGATCATTATCCAGAACACCGTCTTCAAGATCTATGACAACCAGGAGCAGATCATCCTGACAGCCATCGTCAACGCACTGATCCTGCTGCCGTTCATCATGGTCTTTACGCCCGCAGGTTTTCTCTCGGACAAGTACCCTAAAAACAGGGTGATGGTCTTTGCCGCCGTGTTGGCGGTCTTCCTTACGCTGGCCATCACGGCGTCGTATTACATGGGGTGGTTCGAAGTGGCCTTCGGGTTTACCTTTCTTTTGGCAATGCAGAGCGCGATCTATTCGCCTGCCAAGTACGGCTACATCAAAGAGCTTGTCGGAAACAAGTTCATCTCGGCAGGTAATGCCGCAGTACAGGCGGCAACGACAGTCGCTATCCTCTCTGGGATCGTCGTCTATACACTGCTGTTTGAAAACACATTGGGCACGTTTGAAGATGCGGATGAGATCTTGAAACAGGTGGCACCGCTGGGTTGGCTGCTGGTCCTGGGTTCACTTGTCGAACTCTTTATGATCTCCCGGCTTCCCAACAAGCAGCGTGTACCGTCTGCGAGACGGTTCCACCTCAGACGCTACCTTAGAGGCTACTATCTGCGTAAAAACATGAAGACCATTACACGCAAACGCTCTATTTTGGACGCGATCATCGCCCTCTCGATCTTCTGGGGCGTCTCGCAGGTCGCGCTGGCGATCTTCGGGGCGTATGCCAAAAACGAGCTGGCGATCGTTAACACCATCTATGTGCAAGGCGTACTGGGACTGACGGCAATAGGTATTATCTTCGGTTCGTTGGTGGCAGCACGGTTTTCCACGTATTACATCCATATGGGCCTCGTACCGTTCAGTGCTGTCGGCATGGCGGTCAGTCTCTTGCTGGTCCCGATGTCGGAGCATCTCAACACGATCGCGATTCTCTTTTTCACCTTCGGACTCTCTTCGGGCATGTTTATCGTGCCACTGAACGCGTTTATCCAGAAACATGCACCCGGTGTACACCTTGGTACCATCATTGCCGGGAACAACTTTATTCAAAACATCTTTATGGTGACGTTTTTGATGTTAACGACATTTTTCGCCTATAAAGGACTCAATGCAGGCGCTCTCTTTTACGTCATTTCTGCATTGAGCGGCTTGATGGCACTCTATCTGATCCGAAAATATGGCATTATATTAACATGGTTTGTTGTCGAGCTCTTTTTGTCCGTCCGCTATAAGTTTGTCAACATCAACAGTAGCAATGTACCGCCAAGCGGTGCCGTGTTGCTGTTGGGCAACCACGTCAGCTGGATCGACTGGATGATCGTCCAGTTCCCGATCGAGAGACGTACTATCTTTATGATGGAGAGAGGTATCTACAACTGGCCGTTACTGAACCGTTTTTTCAGGTGGGGGAGTGCGATCCCTATTTCGGTCAAGGCCTCAAAAGATGCCTTTCGCAAGGCCAAAGAGTGTATTCGCCATCATGCGCTGGTTACGCTGTTTCCAGAGGGTTCCATCAACAGGGAAGAAGAACTGCAGAAGTTTCAGCGGGGATTTGAGATGGTCGCTAGAGAGAGTGACGGTGTGATCGTCCCTTTTTATATCGGGGGGATGTGGGGCAGCCGCTATTCGCGGTCGCCCAAGAAGTATGTTGAACAAAGAGAGACGCTGCGCCGTAAAGTGACCGTGATCTACGGTGATCCCATGCCGATGAACTCGTCAGCGGATGACGTCAGAGCAGCGGTACAAAAACTGAAGGATGACTATTATGCACAATAAGCCGAAACACAACCTGTTCAAGAACACCGTTTATGCGCTGGAAGGTCTTGTCGATATCACCAAACATGAGGCCTCTTTTAAGTGGCAGATACTGCTGTTTGTTACAGGGATTGTCGTTGCCTGGGCTTTGCCGATAGAGATAGGCTATAAATTTGTGTTGAGCATCTCATTGATCATTCCGGTGATGGCCGAGATCATCAACAGTGCGATCGAACGCGTCGTCGACCTTGTCACACAGGACTATCACATCCTGGCCAAACAGGCGAAAGATGCCGGTGCTGCGATCGTATTTGTCTCCCTGGTGACTTTGGCCGCTATCTGGATATCTACCCTTCTTTTAGCCTTTAAATTGGTATAATATAGACTAAAAAAATTTTCAGCAAGGAAGCCGTATGTCAACTGTTTTGATTATAGGCGCCGGCGGCGTCGGCGGTGTAGTGACACACAAATGTGTGATGAACAAAGAGACGTTTACTAAGATCGTCTTGGCGAGTCGTCGTCTGGAGAGCTGCGAGAAGATACAGAAGCAATTGCCCGAGGGTGCGATCGAGATCGCGCAGGTCGATGCGGACAATGTGGATGAAACAGCGGCTTTGATCGAGAAAGTCGGTGCCGACATCGTTATCAACGTCGCTCTTCCATACCAGGACCTTAGCATCATGGATGCCTGTACAAAAGTCGGTGTTGATTACCTTGACACGGCCAACTACGAACATCCGGACGAAGCGAAGTTCGAGTACAAAGAGCAGTGGGCGCGTGACGGCCAGTTCAAAGAGGCGAATATCATGGGTTTGCTCGGCAGCGGGTTCGATCCTGGAGCGACCAACATCTTCTGTGCCTACGCGCAAAAACACTACTTCGATGAGATCCATACCATCGACATTCTCGACTGCAACGCTGGTGACCACGGTTACCCGTTTGCAACGAACTTCAACCCGGAGATCAACCTTCGTGAAGTAAGTGCGAAAGGGCGCTACTGGGAAAACGGCAAGTGGATCGAGACAGAGCCGATGGAGATCCATATGTCATGGGATTACCCGGAGGTCGGCCCAAAAGAGAGCTATCTTCTCTATCACGAGGAGATGGAGTCACTGGTCAAGCACATCAAGGGACTCAAACGTATCCGTTTCTTTATGACCTTCGGCGAGAGCTACCTTATGCATATGAAGGCGCTTGAAAATGTCGGTATGCTGGGCATTGAACCGGTGGAACACAAAGGTCAGCAGATCATCCCGATAGAGTTTCTGAAGACACTTCTGCCTGACCCGGCTTCTCTGGGTCCGCGCACCAAAGGCAAGACCAACATCGGTATCGTTGCCGAGGGCCTAAAAGACGGTCAAAAGAAGAAGATCTACATCTACCAGGTGAGCGATCATGAGAAGTGCTACGCAGAGGTCATGTCACAGGCCGTCTCCTACACAACCGGTGTCCCGGCGATGATCGGCGCGAAGCTGATGCTTGATGGCAAGTGGCAGGGCAAAGGGGTCTTCAACATGGAAGAGTTTGACCCGGATCCGTTTATGGACGAACTCAACAAGCAGGGCCTTCCTTGGAAGGTCATTGAGCTGGATTAAAATTCAGTGAAGCCTCTTCGCCTTCTCTTATCGGGAAGGGAGGGGCGCGCGTGTTTAGAACGCAGGTGCAAACGGCAACAGTGCCTAAGCATCTGCCGTGTTTGACTTCAGGTGCCTCTATTGAGCTGTTTTGCTCGATATTTGACGCATTGATATCTTTGTCGCTGTCCTGTGTATGGGGCAGCTCTTGTGCATGCGCTACGACTTATTTTTCGCCGTCATCGGCTAATACTGTTAAATCTGTGGCATGTGAACTGTTCATATCCTCATTTGGGATCTCTAATGCGTCATTATTCTCTTTTTTACACTTTTCAGCAATTTCAGCAGCCGATTTTTTCTTGACCGGAATCAGGTACTTTGGATCGGCAGGTTTGATGTTTTCCCAGCCCGGCGGCATATATTGCGGATCGTCAAGCGTATAGAACTTGTTGCTTTTGATCACATAGTAGAGGCGCTTGACATACTCATGACGCAGCTCCGAATAGTGGTCAAGGTAGGGGATGATCTCAAACGGGTTGTCACTGTGCAGACGGGCTTCCCTAAACTGTTTATAGGCATGGCCTTTAGCCATCATGCGGTAGTACCCTTCGATGGAGGCCTCAAGGTTTTTATATTTTTTGACAAAGACGGTCTGTTTGCCGTGACGCTGGATACCGGCCGCCAAACGCGGCTCGTTTTTGTTATATGACCAGATACCGAAAATGTTGTTGGCTTCTCTGTAAAAGCGTGAGCTCCCCCATCCGGTTTCAAGTGCGGCCTGGGCGATAACGATGCTTACCGGGTGTGTTCTCAGACGTTTGAGTAGACAGGGTATACCTGCTACGTTGTAGCTCTTTTTCAACTTCTCTATTTTTGCCGTTTCGGCCGGTGTGAGGCTCTTTTTCAGACTGAGCTCGTAGACCATCTGGTACTCTGCGTCAAGACGTTTTTTGACCTTTGTGATGGCAGCGATGCTTTTCTTTAAAAACAGTCGCTTCGTCTCTGGCGTCGCAGCCGGGACTTTGTAAGCAGCTTTGTTGGCAGACGTTTTTTCCGCTTCTGTTGTCTTTTCGCTTGCAGTCGTTTTCTCGGTCGTTGTGTTGTGCTCATCAAATATGCCGGTCTTTAGAAGCGCGTTATAGACAAAATAGATGCTGACAATTAAAAAAAAGGCCAAAACGGCCAAAATAGTCTGTTTCATTTCACTCGCTTTTTTTACTTGTTTCGCTAAAATATTGTTAAATTATAATCGTAATAATATCTAAAAAGTGAGAGAATGATAAATTACCATGATGTACCATCACCTTCTTATGTGTGCGACCTGACACGTTTGGAGAACAACTTGAAACTGTTAGCCCGGGTAAAAGAAGAGAGCGGTGCCCGGGTTATACTCGCACTCAAAGGGTTTGCCATGTGGTCCACCTTTGACCTTGTCGGTCAATATCTTGACGGTGCTACGGCAAGCGGTCTTCATGAGGCAAAACTTGCTCATGAAGAGTTAAAGGGAGAGGTCCACACCTATTCGCCGGCATTTAAAGAAGAAGAGATAGCGGAGATCGCGACAATTTCAGACCATATCGTCTTTAATACACCTTCTCAGCTAAAACGGTTCGTGGCCAAGGTTAAGGCGGTCAATCCGGATATCTCGGTCTCTCTTCGTGTCAACCCTGAATTTTCATCGTCTCCTGTCGATCTTTATAATCCCTGCGGTATATACAGCCGGCTCGGGACGACGGCAGCGAATTTTGATGAGAGCATTTTGAAGGACCTTGACGGTTTGAACTTTCATGCACTTTGCGAACAGAATGTGGATGCGCTCGAAGGTGTGCTCGAAGCTTTCGAAGCAAAGTTCGGCAGCTATATCGACACGATGAAATACATCAACTTCGGCGGCGGACACCACATTACCCGCAAAGATTACGACGTTGATCGCCTTATTGCGGTCATCAAAGCCTTTAGAGCACGCCACAACAACATCGAGGTCTATTTGGAGCCGGGCGAAGCGGTCGGCTGGCAGACGGGTGAACTGGTTTCGACAGTTCTGGATGTTTTTCATAACGGCATGGATGTCGCGATCCTGGACACCTCCGCAGAGGCCCATATGCCGGATACACTTGCGATGCCATATCGCGCGGACGTCCGCGGATCGGGTGAAGCAGGGGAGAAAGCCTATACCTACCGCTTAGGCGGTAACACCTGCCTTGCAGGTGACATTATGGGGGATTACTCATTTGACACGCCGTTACAGGTGGGCGATAAGATCATCTTTGAAGACCAGATCCACTACACCTTTGTCAAGAACACGACCTTCAACGGCATCAAACTGCCATCTTTGGTCCTGGTAGACCAAAACGGTAAAATCAGGGTCGTAAAAGAGTTCGGTTATACGGACTATAAGATGCGCCTTTCCTGATATCTTCAATATTATCACATCTCTGATCTGGGCAAAGCTGCAATAGAGTAGTCGTATCAGATTGTTGTTTTAGATCATTTTATGTAGAATGACCTATAAGCCTTGATGGAAATAGGTGATAACTATCCAATGAGGTTTTATACTGAAAAGGATCATCTATGAAAAAAATTATTTACGGTCTTGTTGTATTGGTACTGGCTTTAGGTCTTGGTGGATGTGCCGGAAAAGTCAAGCGTATGGATGTCGCACCTGCAGGCAAAAGTATAGAAGCACCGCAGAGCGGAAAATCAAAAGTCGTTTTTATGCGTCCAAGCGGGATGGGTTATGCTGTTCAGTCCAGTGTCTTTGAAATCAAGAACAATGAACCGTCCATGGTAGGTATTGTTGCCGCAAAGACAAAGGTAGCCTATGAACTGGAGCCGGGCGAACACCTTTTTATGGTTGTCGGCGAAAGTGCGGATTTTATGTCAGCAACGCTGGAAGCAGATAAGATTTATTATGCCTTAGTGACACCTCGAATGGGCTGGTGGAAGGCAAGGTTTTCATTGAAACCGGTTCATAAAGGTGAATGGGATTCAGATGAATTTAAGAGTTGGCTTGATGACTGTCAGTTGGTCGAACTCTCCAAAGAGACTGAAGCGTGGGCAAAGGAGAACAGAGCGAGCATTCAGAGCAAGTATGATAAATATTACAATGCCTGGATGAAGAAGGAAGCCTCAGAGAAACCTACATTGTCTCCGGAGGACGGGCACAATTAAGTACTAGCGAAGTACTTGCATGGCAGGTTTGATTTTCCTGAAGCAAAAGAGTTTTATTTTTTAAAGATCTCCGGAGGGAAAGCGACAGGAATAGGGTCGTGCAGATGCATTGTGATCTCATCGGAACTGCTGCTTTTGTAGAGTTGGTAGGGGACATACAAAAACCGTGCACCGATCTTGTCATCAGCCTTGTGGCGCTCTTCGAGATGGATTCTGATACCGTCATCGACAGGGGCTTTGTACTGGGCAGGAATAGAGACTTTTGCCACGATAGCGAGACCGGTGATCTTGGGTTCGTCAACAATACGCTTTTTTAGTGTCGATACAAGTGACGCATACTGGTCTTCGTGGCTCGTATCGTCTGCGGTGATACTCTCTATATAGCCGTTCTTATACAGCAGCATTGCAAACGGTGTCAGTTCCTGGCTTTTTTCCAGTCTGTCTTTTGCATACATAACGGCTTCATTGACCATCTCAAATAATTGTTCTTCGTGCATGTTTATCCTTATTGGACGGTATTTTAACATAGAGTTTTGTATAGAATATCCACACACCTTTAAGATATTTTAACTCAAAAAGAAATCCACTCTGTTTTAAGAGGTGTCATTTTATAATGACAGTAATAAAAAAAGGATTTGCATGCAAAAAATTGACATGAGCTCACCGGAATTTTTAGCCGAGATGGAAAAAACCAAAAAGTTTACAGACAAGGTCAACAAACAGTTTGGCTGGGTCTATAACCCGAACGAAGATGTAAATGAGGGCGTATTGATGGGCCTTGCCCGTCATAAAATGCTGTACGGCAAGCGTTACTGCCCATGCTTTATGGTCATCGAAGAGAACGGTAAGCATGTCAGTGCCGACAACCGTACCTGCCCATGTGCCCCGGCCATCGAAAAAGAGATCCCGGAAGACGGCAAATGTCACTGCGGGATCTTCTGTACTCCGGAATACGCCGCCAATAACGATCAATAACTTCAGTGCATCTTGCACTGAAGTTCACCCCTCAACGCACACAAGTGCGCCTTCGGGTTCACTTCAGCTCGATCTACACTAAATTTATTGTCGTTGTTCTAAACTTTTTATCTTTTACTTAATTAAACAGTGCCTGATAGATCTTTTTGTTCTTCTTGTCGCTTCTGCTTCCCACTAACGACCAAAAATAGAGCTCGTTTTCGCCGTCATCAAAGATCAGCGTGCCGATATCTTTAAAATCTATGGTGATCAACACCATGTCGACATCGATCTCGTA
>JBFFUI010000049.1:0-13854 GCA_041571435.1 Sulfurimonadaceae bacterium
ATATTTGAAAAGGAAACAAAAGTACCATGGCAATCTTTAGTAGCAACGATAACGCGGGATCACAACCTGCAAAAACAAATTCAAACACCACCATCATCACAGATGGTGCTACTCTCAAGGGCGAAATAAGCCTTGATTGTGATTTTTACCTAGACGGGCATCTTGAAGGGATGATCGTCTCAAAAAACCTTATCACCGTTGGTAAAAACGGAAAGATCAAAGGTGAGATCAAAGCAGGTCAGCTTGTTGTTCAAGGTGTCGTTGAAGGCAGTGTCGATGTTGAACGGCTTGAAATAAAAGCGACTGGTTATGTAAGCGGTGTCGTCACATCGACTGAGATGGTCATAGAGGCCAAGGGCGTTTTTGAAGGTGAAAGCCATATCAAAGGCATAAAGCCAGCTGCCAAATCGTCAAAAGCAGCAGAAGAGCCGGTCAAAGAGCAGAAGTAGATCTCTCTATCTTCAGTATCCGATCTCGGCAATAATGGCCGCATAGATATAATGGTCACGCTCACTGGGCGTGATTGTTGAACTCTTTTTTTCACCAGAGCATTCTGCCCCTGATGTTTTCTCTTTTTTTAACTCTTTTTCCTTACTCAACCGTAACACTTTTCGCCAGGTTTCTCGGCATGTCCACATCATTGCCTAAACGGACGGATATCTCCATAGAGAGCAGCTGAAGCACGACCATCATCTCAAAGAACTCCAGCATATAGTGATCATGTGGCGCTGTTTTGATGAAGTCGTCTGCTTTGTCGAATTCGATCGGACTGATCGCACAGATTGTACTGTCGCGTGCACTGAGCTCTTCGACATTGCTTTTGGTCTTGTCATAGAGCAGACGCTGCGGCATCAAAGCAATCGTAAAGAGTTCCGGATCAGCCATGGCAATAGGGCCGTGTTTCATCTCGCCGCTGGGATACCCTTCAGCATGAAGATAGGTGATCTCTTTGAGTTTCAGTGCGCCTTCGAGTGCAAGGGGAAAGAAGACATCGCGGCCGATAAAGAAGAAACCATGGCCGTGCAGATAGCGTTTAGAGAGGCGGCGGATCTTTTCATGCAGATCGTCATTGACCTTGACACTGTTGGGGACCTCCCGAAGTGCTTGGATCTGTGATCTGATCTCTTCTGTTGTCAGGCTTTTGCGTGTCTGTGCGACATAAAGCGACAACATCCACAGTACACACATCTGTGTCGCAAATGCTTTGGTCGAGGCAACCCCTTTTTCAATGCCGGCACGCGTCAAGATCGATGCATCGGCCAGACGGACCATCGATGAGTTGTCGACATTACAGATGACCAGGGTCTTGAGTCCGGCTGCTTTAGCCATTTTCAAGGTTTCGAGTGTATCGGCAGTCTCGCCGCTTTGGCTGATAACGACAAAAAGAGTGTCTTGCATCAGAAGCGGTTCTTTATAGCGCAGTTCACTTGCGATCTCTACGGACGAACGGATCTTTGTATAACGTTCGAAAAGGTATGAAGCGGCAAGCGCTGCATGGTAAGAGGTGCCGCAGGCACACAGCTTGATCTCATTAATCCCGTCAAAAAGTGAAGGCTCAAGTTCGTCAAAGTTGATACTCTGATCCTGGATACGGCCTAAAAGTGCATCACTGATGACATCGCTCTGTTCATAGATCTCTTTCTCCATAAAGAAGCGGTGGCCCTCTTTTTGTGCTGAGAGTTTTGAGGTGGGCAGTGTTGAAAAGGTCGGCTTTACACTTTTCCCCTCTTTGTCAAAAAGCGCCAATGTTGCAGGTGAGACGTAGCCATATTCACCGTCACTCAGATAGAGCACCTCTTTTGCATGTCCGATAAGCGGTGCGTCAGATGAGGCAAAGATCTTCTCACTTTCTTCATTTATGCCCAAGATCATCGGAGAGCCGTTTTTGGCAAAGAAGATTGTATCGGGCATGGATTTGGTGGCCAATAGAATGGCATAGGCACCTTCGAGTTCCTCAAGTGTCTTAGTAAAGGCGTCAAACGGGGTGGGCTCTGTTGCCAGGTGTTTTTCAAAGAGATGAACGATCACTTCGGTATCGGTCTGGCTTAAAAAGCGGACACCCTCATCAATAAGGGTATTCTTGATCACCTGATAATTCTCGATGATACCGTTATGAACGACATACGAGGCTTCGCCCAGGTGAGGATGGGCGTTGAGTTCCGTCGGTTTGCCGTGTGTGGCCCAGCGGGTATGGCCGATACCGATCGCAAACCCTTTTGGATCGAATGCAGCTGTTTTTTGTACAAGGTTGTCGAGTTTTCCTACCGCTTTGTAGGAAGAGAAGGTCTCATCTTGCAATACGGCGATACCTGCCGAGTCGTAACCACGATATTCGAGTTCTTTTAGACCGTCAAGAAGGATATCCTTGACCTTGTTTGTTCCTACAAATCCGACGATTCCACACATTATTGGTTGCCTTTGGTGAGTATAGAGATTAATTCAGGCGCATTATCGCACATTTTGTTCTGTTTCTCGATTAAGAAGTGGTCACGTACACGGGTTTTAGTACTGTGAATCTTTGCCGAAGCGATGTTGATGCCAAGTTCATCGAACCCGTTCATAATAAAGGCGAGCAGACCGCGCTGGTTGGTTGTATTTACATTCATCTGGGCGTAGGTCTTTGAGTGCTCGCAATCGATAGTGATCTCTTCTGCTTTGATATTCGGCTGTTCCAGCGAGGTCTTCAGGCTCATGTCGAAAGAGTTTTCAACGATCTCTTCCACATGTTCGAGCGAGTCAAATTGTGGCAGGTGTAGAAATTTGATCTTGAAAAGTTTTAGATCATCGAAGAGGGTAAAGACCTCCATGGAAGCGACATCAAGATAGGCAAATTTTCCAAGAAGGTAGGTCAGGTTGAGCGGAACACGGCGGATGATCTGGATGCTGAGACCTTCACCTTCGGTATCAAGCTTATAATGGTATGCCTTGACATTCCTCGCCTCATTGGCAATATCGATGATCTCTTCCGGAGAGTGTTTAAAAAAGAAGAGGTTGGATTCGATGGAGAGTACTTTTTTCTGCATGATGCGCGGCAATACTTTGAACGTTTCACGGTTTTTGATCCGTTTCTCTATTGAAAGGCGTTTAGAGGCATCGCTGATGCGTTCGTTTTGTTGGGAGATATCAATCGATGCATCGTAAAGTTCACGAAGTAGGTTGGCTGAAAAAGTGGTCCATGTGCCAGGTCCGACCCCGTTAACATCGGCGTAGGTGAGAACGTACAGCATGTTGAGGTTCTTTTCTGTCTTGATATTGGACATAAACTTGTAGAGGGTCTTTTCGTTGTTAAGATTTTCTCTGTAGGCGACGTTGGTCATCAGGATATGGTGTCTGACCAAAAGCGCAGCCTGGGCCTGTTCATCTTCTGAAAAGGCAAGTTTTTTAGTATAAGGGAGGATCAATTTTACCCCGACTTCACTATGGTCCTGTTTTCTGCCTTTGCCGGTATCGTGGATCAGGGTGGCGATCTTAAGCAGTGTTCTTTCCGGCAGTGTCAGATCATTATAGAGGCCTGCTATAAAAGGGTCCTGGATGTTTTCAAGTGCTCTAACACACTCTATGGAGTGGAGGTCGACAGGGTAGTGGTGATAGCCGTCAAACTGCGGCAGATGCATTACTTTGCGAAAAGCTGGGACAAGTTGATGGAGGATCCCGGCATCAAAAAAGAGCTTCAAAAAGGAGTAGCTGTGCTTGCGTTCAAACAGCTTTCGCATCAGCGCATTGATCTTCTTGCCCAACGGGTAGGGAATGGAGGCGTATGTAAAACGCTTCAGCAGACTCGGATCGAATTTCCAGGGCTTGTCTTCGAGATTGACGATGACCTCGAGCAGCGAGATGATGCTGTCGCTTTTATCAGCATAGATGCTGTAGAGGCGTTCCTCGATCAGATAAAGGCCGTTGCCGATACGCTGTTTGCGGTAGGCGGCGATATTGTGGCTGTCATAGAGATAGGGACGTACGATCTTTTTGATGAAGATCTGCGAGAAGTTGTCGATGCGCCACATCGCTTCGAGAAGGCGTGACACCATCTTGCGTTCGTCTTTAAAACCGAGCATCTTGGCGATGCGTGGCATATGCTCCATGACCAGCTGGTCCTGTTGTTTATTGCTCACGAGGTGCAGCGCCGAACGTACACGGAAGAGAAGCTCGATGGCAATACGATACTCTCTGTACTCTTCATCGGTAAAGACCGTGCCGATCAGCTCTTTCTGCGATGTCACGCCGTAGATCGTCGCGGCGATCCAGAACAGCAGCTGCGAATCACGCAGCCCGCCCACGCTCTCTTTGATGTTGGGCTGCATCGAAGAGGGGTACTTATGTCGGCGCTCGTGGGCCTCTTCGATCTTGGCGAGGATATACTTTTTGGGCTCGGTATGGCGGATACTGGTAAAAGCGTTCTGCGAAGCATTCCAGGTAAAAGGCGAACCGATGATTAGACGTGCCTCCATAAAAGCGGTACGGATCGTGATATCTTCGGAGGCCGCTTTTTCGATGTCCCTGATCTCATGCACCCTATGCCCGAGTTTGAGGCCGGCATCCCATGCGAGGTAAAGCAGCTTCTCGATGATTGTATCGGTTTTGTAGCCGTCACAATCTTCATAGACGATCATGAGGTCGATATCGCTGTGGACACAGAGATGCTCGCGACCGTAACTGCCCAGGGCGATGATGGCGATTGGGATGGAGGAACGCATCGGAAGGTAGTTGCCGAACATGCGGCGCAGGACAGTTTTATACATCAGAGCGATGATCTTGTCGAGCTGCTTCGTGTGTTTGACCAGGAAGTCCTTGCCCTGGGAACTCTCAAATAGTTCAGGCAGAGAGGCTTTATAGTCAGCGATATAGGTTTTAAAAAGTTTTGAGATCTCAAAATCTTTGGCATGTTTTTCTAGAAGGTCTTCGATCTCGATTTGGATATTCATAGGGACAAAATCCTGCATTAATTTATTTTTCTATTATACTTTGAATGTACTTTTGATTATATGATAACGGCGCTGGCAGCTTTCGCTATAATGCGATGAAAATTTGAGCAGAGAGTTAGGAAACAGCGTAGATGAATGTAGTGGACAAGATAAAAGCGGGCGAACGTATCGACTTTGATGAGGCACTGAGTCTCTACGATATGGATCTTTTTGAGCTGGGGACACTGGCCAATGAAAGACGTCGGCAGATGCACGGTCAAAAGACCTATTTCAATATAAACCGTCATATCAATCCGACCAATATCTGTAAAGATATCTGTAAGTTCTGCGCCTACTCCGCCAGCCGAAAAAACCCTAAACCCTATACTCTTAAACATGAAGAGATCATGGCGATCGTTGACGATATCGCATCGCGCGGGATTAAAGAGGTGCATATTGTTTCGGCACACAACCCTGATACGGGACTGGACTGGTACACAACGGTCTTTTCCAAGATAAAGGCTAAATATCCGCAGCTTCATATCAAAGCACTTACTGCGGCAGAGATCCACTTTTTAGCCGTAGAGTACAAGAAGAGCTATGACGAGATCATCGATATTATGATCGAAAACGGTGTCGACTCACTGCCTGGCGGGGGTGCGGAGATCTTTGATGAAGAGGTGCGCGACTATATCTGTAAGGGGAAGGTCAATTCGCAGCAGTGGCTCGAGATCCATGAGAAGTGGCACAACCGCGGGCGAAAGTCGAATGTCACGATGCTTTTCGGTCATGTCGAAGAGCGCCGCCACCGCATCGACCACATGATGCGCATACGTGACCTTCAGGACAGAACGGGCGGCTTTAACTGTTTTATCCCGCTGGTCTATCAGAGCGAGAACAACTTTCTGAACATCAAAGAGTTCATGACAGCGCATGAGATTCTAAAGACGATGGCGATCAGCCGTCTGGTCCTCGACAATGTGCCGAACCTCAAAGCCTACTGGGTCACCTCGACAGTCAACCTTGCGCTTCTCTCGCAGGAGTTTGGCGCCAACGACCTTGACGGCACGATCGAAAAAGAGTCGATCAACTCGGCCGCAGGTGCCGCCAGTGCCAACGGGGTAGAGCTGCAGGAGTTCATCGATCAGATCAAAGATACCGGGTTCATTCCGGTGGAACGTGACAGCCTCTATAACGAATTGAAGGTGTGGTAACGGCGGCACTCTGCCTGCACTTCGGACCAGTGACTTAGCGTTTAAGAGGTGTTTTGTTATGATGTCGAAAATCATAATGGCGCGTATGTAGCCAATACCAAACCTGGAGATAAATATGAAACTTGTAAACCTTCTGTTGGCTGCCATGCTATGTGCATCGGCGGCATCGGCGATCGACCTGCGTAAAGCGTTTGTAGACCTTCACAAAAAGCCTGTAGAGATGCTATTGGACCTGAATGAAAAAGTTTTGGACAGCCACCAGCGTCTTCTCTTGGACAAAGAGCTGAAGATGAGAGAAAGTCGTATGACATCTGCACAAAAACAGCGCTATTATCGTCACCCTTCTGAAAATCGTGCACAGGGTAAGGCCTACGGCAAAAAACATGCGCCGGGTCAACTGAAAAAAAAGCACTGATAGGGCGAGTTACTGTCTTTAAAAAAACAATTGCAGGATCTCTGTGACCTTTAATGCGGTCAGAGAAAAATAGAAAGAGAGGGGGTTGTAGATGAAGATATCAGTCATTATCCCCGTCTATAACAGTGTACAGACCTTGGCACGAGCCATTGATTCGGTTCTGGCACAGTCTTACCAAGCTGATGAAATCATCATTGTCGATGACGGATCGACCGATGCAAGCAGTGAAGCGGCGAAAGTATACGATGAGGTTACTCTGCTGCGTCAAAAACATATGGGTGACTTCTCAGCACGCAATAATGGCGTGATGATGGCATCAAACAAGTGGATTGCCTTTATGGATGCCAAAGCGCAGTGGCATCCGGACAAACTGCAGTCCCACGCTGACTTCCATCAAACCAATGCAGATGCGAAAGTCAGTGTCTGTGTTGATGAACACTGCATTTCTTTAAAAGAGGCTTTGGCCAAAGGAAGGGTTGACGCTGCATCGGTCATGATCGAAAAGAAGCTTTTTGACCAGCTTGGCGGTTTTGATGAGGCCTTTGCGGTTTCGGAAGATGATGAACTTTGGCTGCGTGCAGTCGAAGCGCTTTAACAGCACTGCGAATAAGCTTTGCTATAATACATGAAATAATAATTACAAGAAGTACATATGGTTTTGATGATTGACAATTATGACAGTTTTACCTACAACATTGTCCAGTACTGCTTAGAACTCGGGGCGGATCTCAAGGTCATCCGAAATGACGAGTTGACAGTTGATGAGATCGCTGCACTTAAGCCAGAGAAGATTATCATCTCTCCCGGACCGGCAACACCGAACGAAGCAGGCGTTAGTCTGGACGTGATCAAGCGATTTAAAGATGAGATTCCAATCTTCGGTATCTGTCTGGGTCATCAGAGTATCGCACAGAGTTTCGGCGGGAAAGTTGTTCGTGCAAAGCGCATGATGCACGGTAAAACATCGATTGTCGAAACAAAAGGCAAATGTGCTATTTTTAATAAGATGCCTGAGACATTCAGAGCGACACGATACCACTCTCTTATCGTTGAAAAAGAGAATCTTCCGGATGTTATT
Organism: Sulfurimonadaceae bacterium; assembly: GCA_041571435.1. Classification (GTDB taxonomy): domain Bacteria; phylum Campylobacterota; class Campylobacteria; order Campylobacterales; family Sulfurimonadaceae; genus Sulfonitrofixus. The sequence goes on from JBFFUI010000049.1 coordinate 7,609, forward strand.
GTTCCAACGGCATACAGTATGGATGACCATGAGATCATGGCATTTCAGATCAAAGACAAACCGATCTATGGTGTACAGTTTCACCCTGAATCGATCATGAGCGAGTTTGGTCATGAGATGATAGGAAACTTCTTAAAAATATGAGAGAACGCATCATCCTCTTTCTAATATTGGGAATTGATGCACTGATACTTTTATACGAGGTTTCAACCCTCTCGATCGCCTCACATGAAGCAGAAATCTTCTTCAACGCCAACACATTTGTACACTATTTGACACAGTTTTCTGTTATGGTTTTTGGTCAAAATGATTATGCACTTCGCATGCCAATGATCCTTTTCCATCTCTTTTCAGTACTGCTGTTGTACCAGGTGTCAAAACCCTACGTCAAACGCGACAGTGACCGTTTGTGGCTTGTTCTTGTCTATATCCTGCTACCGGGTGTGATCAGTGCTGCGCTTTTAGTCAACAGTGCCGGTATCGTCATCTTTACCCTTTTTCTACTCCTCTACCTTTATCAGATAAAATCCCGCTTGATCCCTCTGTTTTTGCTCCTGACCCTGGCAATCGATGGGGCATACGCCCTTTTGTATTTTGCGATCTTTGTTTATGCCTTTAATAAAAACAACAAATTCTATATGGCATTCAGTGTGCTTCTTCTTATTGGTGCTTATTACCTATACGGTTTTGACTCTATGGGCAAGCCAAGCGGCCACTTTTTGGACACACTTGGCCTCTACGCAACGATCTTCTCGCCGGTTGTTTTTCTCTTTCTGATCTACGTGCTTTATCGAAAGATGATCAGTAAAGAGTATGATATTACTCTCTATGTCGGCGGTGTTGTATTTGTGGTCTCGCTTTTACTGTCTTTTAGGCAACGCATCAATATAGAGGACTTCGCACCCTATCTGATGTTACTACTGCCTTTAGCGGCACAGACATTCTTCAGTTCATACCGTGTGCGGTTACGTGCTTTTAGAGGACGGTACCGTGCCATCCTGGGTATCGGATTCACTGTTTTGGCAATCCACTTTTTTCTTCTTCTTTTTAATAAAGGGCTTTATCTCTTTATAGAAGACCCGCATAAACATTTTGTTTATCATTCGCATATTGTCAAAGAGTTGGCGGCAACGCTTAAAAATGAAAATATCAGTTGCGTATCGGCTGAGAGTGAGAGCTTGCAGATTCGCTTAAAGTTTTACGGTATCGAAGAATGTTCACAGAGAGTTCTGTATGAAGTGCCTCTTGATATCCAAAGTGATGTTACTATAAGTTACTTGGGACGAATTGTAGCAGCCTATAATGTTACTAAAATACCCATTTAAATAATTGAAAAGCGTAGTAATTAGTTTGAAGAGTGTGCATAGTTAAGCCATGCTATAATCCGTTCAAAATATTTTGAAGGAGTTGCAATGGCTCAAAAAGCGATACGCGAATATGACGGTAAAGCACTTTTTTCCAAACAATGGAAAAATTATTTTAGTGGATTTCACTATGGATTCAAATCTGTTCTAGTTACTAGTGGAGCAGAACTTTTAGCAAAAGCTGAGGAACACGGCTTCGAATGGTTGAAACAAGAACCACTTGTTGCTAAGCCGGATATGCTGTTTGGTAAGCGTGGTAAGAACGACCTTGTCCTTTTCAAAGATGCCAAACCGGGTGATGTTTCACTGGAAGTAGCTGCGAAGTGGATTGATGAAAAGATCTCGCATACAACAACACTTCTAACGGGTCAGCACGGTACTTTGACGCATTTTATTGTTGAGCCGTTCACACCGCACTCTCAAGAGCAAGAGTACTATATCTCTGCAACATGTGTTGGTGAAGATGATGTTCTATACATGTCTGCAGAAGGCGGTATGGAAGTTGAAGAAGGCTGGGACGAAAAAGTCAATGAAGTTGTTATTCCTATCGATATGGACGATGCGGACATGGAACATGCTATTAAAGCAAATATTCCTGCTGATATTCCTGCGACAAATAAAGAAAGCTTTATTTCATTCGCAATCGCATTTTTCAAATTCTACAGAGATATGAACTTTGCATACCTTGAAATCAACCCGATCGTTATGCTTGATAATAATGAGATGGCTATTCTTGACCTTGTTGCTCGTCTGGACGATACAGCAGGCTTCTTAATGGCAGAGACTTGGGGTGACATCGAATACCCAACTGCATTTGGTATGGAAGATCAATCACCAGAAGAGAAAGCTGTTGCTGTTGCAGATAGCAAATCAGGTGCTTCACTGAAACTTACTATTCTTAATCCATTGGGCCGAGTCTGGACGATGGTCGCTGGTGGTGGTGCTTCAGTTGTTTATGCTGATACTATTGCTGACTTTGCAGAAGCTAACGGCGGTTCGATCGCTGACCTTGCCAACTATGGTGAGTATTCTGGTGGTCCGACAACAAGTGAGACAAAGTTCTATGCGGACACTGTTATTGACCTGATGACAAGACACAAAGATGCTAAAGGCCAAGATAAGATTCTTATCATTGGTGGTGCGATTGCTAACTTTACTGATGTTGCAAAAACATTTACAGGTATCATCCAGTCATTTGAAGAAAATGCAGAGAAGATGAAAGAGCACAACACAAAGATCTATGTACGTCGTGGTGGACCAAACTACGAAAAAGGTCTAAAAGACATTAAAGAAGCGGCTGACAGACTTGGTCTTTACATCGAAGTCTACGGACCGGAAACACACGTAACTGATATCGTACGTATGGCACTAGAGAAGTAGGGGATAAAGATGACTAAACTATACACTAAAGATACACAAGCGATTTTTTGGAATAACAATAAAACTGCTAACCAGAGAATGTTAGATTATGACTACACAATCAAAAGAGAGACTCCTTCTGTTGCTGCGATCGTCGCACCGACAAGTGGTAACAAGTTTGATAAATTCTTCTGGGGTCCAGAAGAGATCATGATCCCGCTCTACAAATGTACAGCAGATGCTAAGAAAGATCATCCAAATGCTGACGTTCTATTGAACTTTGCTTCATTCAGAACAGCGTATGATGTGACAATGGAAGCTGTTGAACTGGGTGGTTTCAAATCTATCATGGTTACTGCAGAAGGTATCCCTGAAAGATTGGCAAGAAAAATGAACAACACTGCAAGAAATGCAGGTGTTACAGTTATCGGGCCAGCAACTGTTGGTGCTATCGCTCCGGGTGCATTCAAGATTGCTAACATCGGCGGTACGATTGAAAACATTGTTAACTCTAAACTTCACCGTGCAGGTTCATGTGGTCTTGTTACACGTTCTGGTGGTCTTTTCAATGAGCTTTCAAACATTATCGCTATCAATGCTGACGGTATTGCTGAAGGTGTTGCGATCGGTGGTGACCGTTTTGTTGGTTCAGTATTTATCGATAACATGCTTCGTATGGAGAAAAACCCTGAAGTTAAGTACATGGTTCTACTTGGTGAAGTCGGTGGTACTGAAGAGTACAAGATCATTGAAGCGATTAAAGCAGGTCAGATCACTAAGCCGGTTATCGCTTGGTGTATCGGTACGATCGCGAAACACTTCTCGTCAGGTGTTCAGTTCGGTCACGCAGGTGCTTCTGCAAATGCTGACGCTGAAACAGCTGCAGCTAAGAATAAAGCGATGGCAGAAGCAGGTATTTATGTACCAGCATCATTCAATGACCTTCCTGCTAAGATCAACGAAGTATACGAAAAGCTAAAAGCTGAAGGTACTATCAGTGAGATCGCTGAGCCAGAGATGAACGTTGTACCAAAAGTTAGAAGAAGCAAGCAGTTTATCTGTACGATCTCTGATGACCGTGGTGACGAAGCGACATATGCTGGTTTCCCAATCTCTTCAGTAGCAACGCCGGATACGGGTAAAGGTATCGGTGATGTTGTTTCACTGCTTTGGTTTAAAAAACAGTATCCGAAATGGGCAACTGACTTTATTGAGACAGTGATGAAAACAGTAGCTGACCATGGTCCAGCTGTATCTGGTGCGCATAATGCTAAAGTAACGGCTCGTGCCGGCAAATCTGTTGTTGAATCACTTGTAACAGGTCTTCTTACTATCGGTCCACGTTTCGGCGGGGCTATCGATGGTGCTGCTGAACACTTCAAGTATGCAGATGACAACGGTTTGACGCCAGCTGAGTTCTTGAACCATATGAAAAAAGAAGGTATCCCGATCCCAGGTATCGGTCACCGTATCAAGTCTCTTAAGAACCCAGACCTTCGTGTTACGGGTCTTATGAACTATGCGGCTGAGCACTTCCCTGCGACACCGCTTCTTGACTATGCAAGAACTGTAGAAGCATTGACAACATCTAAGAAAGAGAACCTAATCCTTAACGTTGACGGTACTATCGGTATCCTTATGGTCGATATGTGGCGTGCACTTGGTTACTCTGAAGATGAGATCAATGAGTTTATCTCTTCAGGTACACTTAACGCCTTCTTTATCGTTGGACGAAGCATCGGTTTCATCGGTCATATCCTTGATGAAAAACGTCTTGCAATGCCAATGTACAGACACCCAATGGATGACATCCTGTACGACGTACAAGAAGCAGAAGAGATATAATCTCTTCTTACTTTGTGAAGAGTCTTTGACTCTTCGTTTCTCTTCTACTTTATTCTTTTCATTATAATTTCAATCATTCTAATTTTATCTTTTAATATTTTAGCTATAATAGGGCATTACATATTAAATAAATATCTGAACACAAGCTGTTTATGCGGCTATTAAGTGTAAAGAAGGTGAATCTTTGAAAAAATCAGCATTTACGTTGTTAGAACTTGTTATTGTTATTGTTGTTGCCGGTATTCTTGCTGCAGTTATGATCCCTCGATTAGAGCGCGATAATCTCAGAGAGGCAGCCAATCAGGTTGTCAGACATATCCAATATGCACAGCACCTGGCTATGATGAATGATGTTTATGATGCCGGAAATGCTAACTGGTATCAAAACAGATGGAGTATCAATCTTTGTTCAACTGATTACGCTGTAGAAAGAGCGAATGGTAGTGAAACTGCTATAGATACAATGACGCAGAGAGATATAAATGGTACCGATAATGATTTAGCAGATCAAGGTGTGGCAATATCGCCAACGACAGGAAACTGCAGAATCGTTTTTGATAACCTAGGTAGACCGTATGGCTTTGCAAGTACACCAGTTTTCGTATCTCCTACAGCTGGCCTGAATACAGCTGATACAGCCGTACAGCTGACAGCAAATGGTCGCACGGCTACCATAAATATTATTAAACAGACAGGATTTGTACAACTTACTCTCAACTGACTTCCAACAGACAGGCTTCAAGCCTGACCTCCCTACAGCATACAATCAACTCCCTTACATTTGTAATTTCAAGACTCGCCATAGTAGCTTCTTGACAATTTTTCCCATATCGAATATAATAGAACAAAAAAAAATATTGAGGCACAATTTTGCGATTTGGCTTTACAGTAATAGAACTTATTATAGTCATTATCATTGCAGGTGTTCTTGCTGCAGTTGTTCTTCCGCACTTGGAACGGGATAATCTACGTATGGCCGCTAAACAAGTTGTACGTCATATACAATATACACAACATTTGGCCATGATGGATGATATGTATGATGCCAGCGACATAACCTGGTCACGTAAATATTGGAAGATTACCTTTAGAACAGCACAGAATTGCTATAGCGTCTATAGTGACAGGGACAAAGATTATCTGAATGATGCGGACGAATCGGCTATTGATCCATTAACCAAAGTGCGTCTGTATGCCGATAACAACTGCAATGACAGCAGTTTAAATAATGATGCACTGTTACTGGAGGAGAGTTATGGTATTGACAGCATAAGCCTGGGTATACCTGCAGGCTTCTCTTCCAATGTGACGGATTGTAATACCAATACAAAAAAATATATTGCGTTTGACAACTTGGGCCGGCCGCACACCAGTGTCTCTAATGTTGTATCCGGAATTATGAAAAACCCGTGTCTTATTACATTGACATCTGGTCTACGCACGGCGACGATCAGAATTGAACCCGAAACAGGATACGTCAAACTCGAAGCATTAAATTGAGATATTACTGTAGGGAAAATCAGCAGATTAAATCGCCATTTTTACAAATTTCAAGAAATTTGATAATTCGTGGAAAAAGCACTTGACATAGAAGAATGATTTGTCTATAATTCCCGTCCACAAACGATGAGTCGCTTGAAAGAGAGACACAGAGACTACGTGTTGTAGCTCGGAATAG
>JBFFUI010000050.1:0-11868 GCA_041571435.1 Sulfurimonadaceae bacterium
AATATTATTGTCCTGCATATGTGCTATAATCTTGTTTATTGACCCTTGGGGAACATACAGCACTTTAGAGGTCGTCAGGCCTAGATTCAGGTAGTACATGAACGACAGCACTATTATCAAGGCTATCTCCAAAGTCCACTCAACTATCATTGATCTGCTTACTTTCATATTTATTACTCTTTTTACTGTCTATTTGATACTGAATATCGGTCTTAAACTGGACACATTCATTCTACCCGGTTTAAAAATTGAGCAATTATACATAAAGTGGGATGAAAAGATTGTCGTTGATATCGATACTATCAAAATTACCAATAGTAACACAGAGCGTACATTGGACTTTTCCGGCATAGATGCCAAACAACTGCTAAAGCAGTCCCGCATTTTAGACGCACTTTTCACAGAGGTCAATATAAGAAAGATCCAGATCAATGACATAAATGCTACATTTCGTTACAAGGAGCATATGGCAGGTTATCTCAAGGTGCACGGACCGACATTGAACATATTGGCCGATATCGATATGAACGACCACTTGCTGCTATTGTCTGTGAAAGAGTTCTCCGAATCATCCACACAAACAACCCTGCACGGCGATATCATAGCAGATGCCAGAGATCACCGAATGTATGCCGACCTGGATATCAATCTTGCAGATACTATGCCGCTGGAGCTCCTGATACTGGCTGATAAAGAAAAGATGCACCTGTGGGCCAAAGGCTCAGATGTCATCACGAAGCCTATCAAACCTGTTGTAGAGATGGCGAAACTGGGGCCCTTGATCAATCCCTGGATCATTGATTATCTGCAGGGAGACATCCTTACTTTAGAGTATCTCAAGGGTACTCTGGTTTATGACGATCCTATCTCTTTACTCGATTCGCTTGAGGCAAAGGCCCAATACAGCAATGTAGAGTATACCTTTTCACCCGGATATGCCCCGGCCATTGCACCTCAGGTTGATGTCACCTTTAAAGACCGTGTTTTATACATCTACCCGAAAGATGCAACTTTCTACGGGCAGCCCGGAGGAAAGACATGGCTAAAAATCGATTTTGATACGCCAAGCAATCCTCTTTTGACCGTTGACGTCGATGTCACAGCACAATTGACCCCCGAGCTGGTGACCTGGCTTAAAGGGTACCACATAAGCCTTCCCTTTTATCAAAAAGAGGGAACGACAAAGGTCAAGCTTGCCATTTGGGTAACACTTGGCGACATCGATGTCTCCGCCGATGGTCATTTCTCTACAGACGACGCAATTTTCAACTTTTCAAATACCGACATTGCGGTAAAAAATGTTCGGGTGAAACTCAAAAACACGCTTATCGATATCCAAAAACTCAAGGCATCCCTGCTTGAAGAAGCGATCCAAGCAGACATATACGGCAAACTTGATCCGGTAGAGAAAAGTGGCAAGTTCTACATCACGCTAAATGCATTACAGTTTGAAAACGGCGCCAATGTGTTTGAGGTGGATCCTGCCCGCGACAAGTTGAATTTTACATATACCCTTGATAAAAAAGGCGATTATCTTGAGATACCGAAGTCCTATTGGCTTCTGAACAAGAGGCTCATCACACTCAACCGCCTTCGTGTTCCTTTTGACTTTTTAAGCCTGCAAGGAACCCTCCCTACAACAATGTTAAGCAGTGAAGATATGCTGAAGGCCTACGTGACCGGTACCTTTGATATTAAGAACCTTGAGACGGACCTGGTCGCCGATCTGCTCATATTAAATACACCGCTGCTCACGTTGGATCAGACGAATGTTCCGCTTGAGATCAAATACAAAGATGGCGTCTATCTGCACATCAAAGAGAAATCGCACTGGGAACTCGGTAGCACCAAATGTGTACTTCACCCTTCAGAGATATCATACAGCAACAGTCTTCTCTACGTGCAAAACGCACATTTTACACTGGCCGATATGGTTGATTCACACCTTTACGGTGCTTATAATACCGAAAGCGGCTCTGGACGGTTCACGCTTAAAGGGCTCAATGCCAGCACAAATGATATGGTGTTTCTCAACATGAAAGATGATGTCAAGGTCATCATCGATCAAAAGAGAGATGAGCATCATGTCCGTCTTCCGGCGTATGACCTGACCTATACCCAGTACAGTACAGGCTGGGATCTTAATATCAATGAACTCCAGAACATTGCAGCCTATTCCCCTTTCATGCAAGAATTCAACATTACCAAGGGGGCGCTGCATCTGTATTCAAAAGAGAGCAGTGACAAGATAAGTTTCTACGGCAACGTGTCCTATCCTTATAAAATTATCGTCAAAGACAATATCCCTGTGGAGACGATAAACTTTAACGGAACATATGGAGATGACAATGCAGATATCTTTCTTAATAACAACATAAAAGCCCACATGGAAGGCAGCCGTCTCAAGATCACAGCTGAAAAAGTCGGCGTCGATATTTTTGCTATTCTCGATTTTATCGGTGACCATCCTGCATCTGACAGCAACAAGAGCAGAAGCAATTTTGAAGTCGATATCAAAACTATGGACAGCTATCTCTATATCAACAAAGAGCGACGCGCCCTCGCCGACAAACTTCTTCTTCAATACAAAGATGAGCATCTGAATGCACAGCTTCTCCATGGAAGCAACGGCGGTGCCTTCCTGGAATACTACGACAAAGATTTTTTTATTTATGGTGACAACTTCAACGACAAATTTATGGATGGGCTTGCAGAATTTTCAGATTTCAAAGGCGGGAAACTTGGCTTTTATGTCACAGGCAAAGATGATAAGATCGACGGTGTTGTGCAGGTTACCGACACGATTATTAAAGACTTTAAATCCCTTAACAACGTCTTTGCCCTACTTAACACCATCCCGGCACTTGTGACCTTCTCGGTCCCACACTACACCACCAAAGGGTTGATGATGCATGAAGCCTATGCCAGCTTTTCGATTGAAAAAAAGATAATGGAGATCAAAGGATTTCATGTCAACGCAGAAGAGATAGCCTTTAACGGCAAAGGGAGTGTCGACCTAAACACAAAAACACAAGATATCGAGATGTCTCTTGTGACTGAAGCCGGAACCAACCTCTCGAAGATCCCTCTGCTGGGCTATATTCTTGTCGGTAAAGAAGAAGACACCGTGACGACGACGCTTACGGTAAGCGGACCACTTGACGACCCTGTCATTAAAAACACGCTGGCAAAAGACATTGTCATTGCTCCGTTCAACATCATAAAGCGTGCACTTACCTTCCCTGTTCACTACGCTGAGAAGGCGAAACAAGCTATCGACGAAGCGGAAAAGAAGTAGTATAGCGCCTGCAATAACGTACAACCTCTAAAGGTTTTCATTCTGCTAAGCGGGTGAAAGTCCACGTAAAAGCGATACGCTTTTACTCGTTACGCAGAACTGTCAGGACGTCAACTTCGCTTGCCTTTTTCGCCGGGTACCACGCGGACATCAAGACGATCACAAAGGCACCGCCCAGTATAGAGAAGAAATCGACCAGACTAAGGTCAAGTGCCAGTTTCGATGTCGGATAGACATCCGCTGGCAGGGATACGATGTCAAAAGTGCTCAGTATCCACAGGCCGCTCAGTCCCAGCACAGAACCGGTAAAGATACCGCCGATACCGATCACAATACCCAAAAACAGAAAGACGCGGCGGATGTCTCTGGCAGAAGCGCCCAGTGAGATCAGCAGTGCGATCTCGCTGCGGCGGTTCATCACGGTCATCAATAGCGATGAGATGATGTTGATGGCGGCGATCAGAATGATCAGCATCAACACAATGAAGAGCGAGCGTTTTTCAAGCTCCAGAGCGGCAAAAAAGTTCATATTGTCCTGCCACCACCCCTTGATCGTAGCGCCGACCGGAAGTTCTGCACGGATCTTCTCGATAATCTCTTGCGGCTTTTCCGTAAAGATATGAATACCGTCGTATTGATTCGACGGCAGATGCATAATACGCTGCATTGACGCCATTGTTGTATAAGCGTAAGCTTTGTCATAGGCACTCAGTCCGGAGTCAAAAATTCCCTTGATCGTAAAGCGTTTGAGCTTTGGTGTGACGGCCAGACCGCCCGGGTCCATCTCGGTGAAGATATAGATGAGTTTATCGTCAATATAGAGATCAAACTCATCTTTGAGCGATTTACCTATAACAACTTCAAATTTTCCCGGTGCTTTGTCGCCTAGAGCATCTTTCAAGACGCTGTTGACCTTTTTCTCATGCTTGAAGTCAACACCAAAGAGGTAACCCCCTTCCAGAACACTTCCACTTCTTGCAATCACGGACGACGTAACATAGGGGCTCATGGCAAGGTCGGGAAACTTCTGTTCAAGTTCAAGAAGAAGATCGGCGTTTACGGAACCGTAAAAACGGGGATAGATGGTGAGCGGGTAGTTCATGACCGTGAGCTTTTTCTTGAACTCATTATCGAAACCGTTCATCAGTGCCATGGCAATAATAAGCACCATCACACCGATCGCAATACCGGTAAAGGCCAAGAGCGCTGACAAAAAGATAAAAGGCTGATCCCGGTCAAAACGCAAAAAACGTTTGACAAGGTAAGGGACGATAGACTGTTTAATCATCAGGCAGTTGCAAAAGCACCTTTTTTAGGGCCGCTCTGTCCACAACAGTTTTTGTATTTTTTGCCCGAACCGCAAGGACAAGGGTCGTTACGCGCTATTTTTTTGTTAAGCACAACAGGCTCTTCACTGTCTTGATGGTTAAGCTGCATGCTCATCTCAAGCTGTTTTTGAGCGATCTCCTGCTGTCGGGCAAGCGCTGCAGCCTCCTCCTCAGGGTCTTTCATCGTAAACTGAATGATCTGCAGTGTCTTGATCGTCTCATATTTGATCACTTCGACCAATTCAGTAAAGAGATTGTAGCTCTCTTTTTTATACTCGACAAGAGGATCTTTCTGGTTATAGGCCCGCAGACGGATACCCGTTTTCATACTGTCCATCTGGTAGAGGTGGTCCCGCCATGATCTGTCCAGTGTCTTAAGGTAAATCTCTCGCTCAATCGCACGTTGGATCTCTTCCTCTATCTGGCCCATCTTTGCCGCATAAGATGCTTTAAGCTGCTCATCTACGTTGGCCAGAAGTTCATCATACTCTTTGTCTTCAAGAGCGCTGCGATCTAGATCAAAGTTGCACTCCTCTTTGATATTCAGTATCAGTCGGTTAAGATCGAAGTCCTCACGCGCACCGCCGTCAAAGATATCGACACGGTTGAGTACCGTTTCGGCGTATTCGCTACGGATCGCCTCCACTTTGCTCTTGATATCATAGTCCTCATCCAATAGATCATTTCTGAACTTATAGACGATCTTACGCTGTTCATTGGCGACATCATCGTATTCAACGATATTCTTACGCCCTTCGTAGTGCAGGTTCTCCACTTTCTTCTGCGCTTTCTCAACCGCACGCGTTACCATCTTGGACTCGATGTATTCGCCGTCTTCAACGCCAAGACGCTCCATGATGCTCTTGATACGGTCACTGCCGAAGATGCGCAACAGGCTGTCTTCCAGAGAGAGGTAAAAACGTGAACTTCCAGGATCACCCTGACGGCCGGCACGCCCGCGCAGCTGATTGTCAATACGGCGGTTCTCATGGCGTTCCGTACCGATAATGCAGAGTCCGCCAAGTGCTTTGATCTCGTCCGAGATCTTGATATCGACCCCGCGCCCTGCCATGTTGGTTGCGATGGTCACAGCACCTTTGGCACCGGCATTTTTAATGATCTCACCCTCTTGTTCGTGGTTCTTTGCGTTAAGGACCGTGTGCGCGATCTTCTCTTTTTTCAACAGCTCATGCAGGAGTTCGGACTTTTCGATCGATGCCGTACCGACCAGTACAGGACGGCCTATTTTTGCCAACGATTTGATCTCGGCAATGACCGCATCGAATTTCTCTTTCTCTGTCTTATAGATAAGATCGTTCTGGTCTATACGTGCTACCGGGACATTGGTCGGGATAGAGACGACATCCAGGTTGTAGATCTGTGCGAATTCCGTCGCTTCGGTCTGAGCCGTACCGGTCATACCGGCCAGTTTGTCATACATTCTGAAATAGTTCTGGAAGGTGATGTCCGCAAGCGTCTGCGTCTCTTCTTTAACATCAACGCCCTCTTTTGACTCGAGTGCCTGGTGCAGGCCTTCAGAGAAACGGCGACCTTCACTCAGACGCCCCGTAAACTCGTCAACAATAACCACTTCACCGTCTTTAACGACATAGTCCACGTCGCGTACAAAAAGGTAGTTGGCTTTGAGCGCCTGATCCATATGGTGCGAAAGTGCCGAATTTTCAATGGCATAGAGGTTTTCGACGCCAAAAAGCTTCTCAGCCTTGGCAATCCCCTCTTCTGTTGTCAAAACAACCTTGTCTTTCTCATCAACTGTAAAGTCGACATCTTTTTCCATCTGCAAGGCGACTTCGTTTGCACGGGAATAGTTTTCAAGCGTACGCTCGACTGGACCGGAGATGATAAGTGGAGTACGCGCCTCATCGATGAGAATCGAGTCCACTTCATCGACGATAACAAAGTGGTGGCCGCGCTGCGCCATATGATCTTTAGAAAAGCTCATGTTGTCGCGCAGGTAGTCAAAACCGAACTCATTGTTCGTACCGTACGTAATATCTGCCTGATAACCGGCGATCTTGTGTGTAGGGTCGTTCGTTAACTCCAGGATCGTACCGACGCTCAGTCCTAAAAAGTTGTAAAGCGGCTCCAGCTCTTTCGCATCGCGTGAGGCAAGGTAATCATTGACCGTGACAACATGCACGCCCTTGCCGAGAATAGCGTTCAGGACAACAGGCAGTGTCGCGACCAGTGTCTTACCCTCACCTGTCTTCATCTCGGAAATACGGCCTTCATGCAGGACCATCCCACCGATAAGCTGCACATCATAGTGACGCATACCAAGCGCACGTTTACTTGCTTCACGCGTTATTGCAAAAGAGTCTACAAGTACGTCATCCAAACTTTTTTGTTCAGAGAGCACCTCTTGCTTGATCGTCTCGAAAGCCGCCTTAAGCGCATCATCGCTCAGTGCTTCATACTGCTCTTCCAAAGCATTGATCTGTTTTACACGTCTTTTGTATTTTTTAAGTTCTCGGTCATTTTTAGTACCGAATATCTTTCCGAAAGTTGTCTGAATCATGGGTTTTACTGTCCATATCTATAAAGTTAGAGGATTATAGCCCAGCAAATCTATACTTTAGATGAAAGCCCGCTTGAGGGGAAGGAAGTTTTACCACATATTATACAATATCAAAATGGAGTGTTACCGCTTTTAGCTATAATACCGGCCATATAACCAGAAGGAATCTGATGCGTATTATTTTTGTTGCCCTGCTCGCCCTGTCCCCTCTGTTTGCGATCAGCGAAAAGACAGAGACGATGAAAGCTGACTTTACTCAGACCATTGTGAATGACAAAAAAGGCACCATAACCTACAAGGGCACTATGTCGGCCAAGCGCCCCAATATGGCCATATGGCACTATAAAGAGCCCATTGACAAAACGGTCTACATCACGGCCGAAAATGTCACTGTTGTCGAACCGGAACTGGAACAGGCCATTGTTAGAAAGCTTGACGACACTATCGATATTCTTGCAATTTTGGCTTCTGCACGCAAGACAGGAAAAGAGAGCTATATCGCCTACTACGACGGCAAAGAGTACTCTATCACCATGCAGAAAGGCATGATCAGGGCCATAAGTTTTACCGATGCCTTTGACAACATCGTCACAATCGTATTTACGCAGCAGCTGATCAACCATAAGATCAGCGACAGTGATTTCAACGCCGTCATTCCAGCTGGTTTTGACATCATCAGAGACTAACTCAGCGCCTTACTTAACTCTCTTTTTCAGGGTCTAGTGCCTTGATATTTCCATGCTATCCCATTGCACTAAAATCATAATGTACTTTCCCCATAGATCTTGCTCATTGTAACCTTTCAGATACTTTTTTGATTTCTTAAGTAATTGATTTCTCTTTTTATGTATAATGAATACTAATACTGAACTTGCATAGGTCTCTTATGAAAAACAATGAGTATAACGAATTAAATCAGGCCATCGAAGACTTCTCATTAACACTGGAGAAGCGCGTTGACTACGATCGGTTGTCATTTTTATATATGTCTCTGCCTTTTATCCTGATCGGCCACCTGCTGGGTTCCCTCCTCTTTAGCGCCCTGCAGTACCAGGTGGTCGACACCTACTCCATCGCTATCTGGCTGGCTCTGAGTTTTTTTGTCATCTTATGGCGATGGTACCATTTTATAGAGTTTAAAAACGTCAACGAGGCAACGAAGCTCAAAAAGTCTACAAAATGGTTACACCACTACTATATTGATGTCATCATGAGCGGTGTCGTATGGGGATGGAGTGCCCTGCTTCTCTTCCCGACAGACAACTACATGGGTCAGATCATCGTTATGGTCTTTATATTTGCTGTCAGTTTTGCGACCATCAGCTCACTCTCTTCAAAATTGATGCTTTTGCTCTTATATCTTGCGGTCGCCTTCTCACCGCTTGTCACCAGACTTGTCGTTTTGGATGCGCCCTACGCCTTTTCCGCATTGATCATTGTGCTTGCCCTGGTCGCACTGCTTGTCTTTATTGCCGAATTTTTTGGTGCCATCATCAACAACTCTCTCGCAAATCACCAAAACTTTGTGCAGGTAAAGCATGAACACGACACGCTTAAAGAGCGCTTTTTTTCGCTCTTTGAGCGGGCGCCGGTCAGTATTTTTTACTTTGATGAAGACCTCAAGATCATTGATTCGAATGAACGTTTCGTTAAACTTCATAATATCGACAAGCTGACACTGATGCGTCAAAACCTGACGCAGATAAAAAACCAGGAGGCCCTTAACCAGTTCAAGACTGTGTTTGACAACAACTCCGGCTATTACCGTGGTGTCTTCACGCCTATAAAATCGGACAGACAGCTCTTTGTCGAGTTGAGTACCGTGCCTCTGATAGACAGCACCAACACTATCACAGGCGGCATATGCATCCTCGACGACATCACCGCCGAAGTCGATGCCAAAGAGGAGATCCTTCGTCGGGTCTACTACGATATTTTGACCAACGTTCCAAATCGGACACTCTTTATGGACCGCCTTGAGCGTGCCCTTTTTACCTCAAAAAACCACAACAAGAAAGGTGCCGTTATCTATATTGACATCGATAACTTCAAATCTTTCAATGACACACTGGGACATCATAACGGCGATGTCCTGCTCCAACAGATCGCCAACAGAATCGGCCGTTTAGGCAGAGAAGAGAACTCTGTTGCCAGACTCAGCGGTGATGACTTTGTCATATTGATAACAGAGCTTCCGCATCAATATGACGAAGCGAAAGAGAAAGCGATGTTGATCGCCAAGAGTTTTAAAGACCAGTTTCTTCAGCCCTTTATCATCAACGGCCAGGAGTATCATGTCAACATAAGCATGGGGGTCTCGTTTTTTCCAAACAGCAATGAATCACCCTACGACGTTCTTAAACGCGCCGAAACAGCAATGTACCATGCCAAAAAACTGGGCCGAAACCGCATAGAGTTCCATCAGACAGATATGGATAAAGAGATCTCGGTGATACTGGATGTTGAGAACAGACTGCGTGCCGCGATCAAGAACAAAGAGTTTGAACTCTTCTACCAGCCTCAAGTCAATATATCGACGAACACCATCGTCTCAGCCGAAGCACTGATCCGCTGGCGACAAAAAGATGGCAGCTATGCCATGCCGGGACAGTTTATCCCTATTGCAGAGGCGAGTGGACTGATCATACCGATGAGTGCATGGATCCTGGAGACGGCCATCAAACAGATGATCAGATGGAAAGCCCAAGATGCGCCTCTTGAGATAGAGAGGATTGCTATCAACATCAGTGCCATACATTTTGCACAGGTGGACTTCGTAGAGCAGATCAAGGTTATACTCGGCAAGTATGCGCTCGATCCGAAACACATTGAACTTGAGTTAACTGAAAGTATCGCATTGACAAACATTGAAGAGACGATCCAGAAGATCGAAGAGTTGAAAAAGATCGGTATCTCATTTGCCCTTGACGATTTCGGTACAGGTTATTCATCGCTTTCATACCTCAAACGTCTTCCTATCGACTACCTTAAGATCGATCAGACCTTTATCAAGAACATGATGGTCGACAAGGAGGACAAGCTGATTACGGACACCATTGTGTCGGTCGCACAGGCCTTTCAGCTCAAGGTCATCGCCGAAGGCGTTGAAGAGTCTGAGCAGCTTGAGCATCTTAAATCTATCGATTGTGACCTCTATCAGGGCTACCTTCATAGCAAGCCTCTGGCAGTTGAAGATTTTGAGAACTTGCTCAGTCGCTCTACTATCTCTGATATGCAGAACGGTTCAACTGATAGACAAAAGAGCCCAAGCCCAGTATAAACCCGCCCCAAAAGAGGTAGACCGGGAAATACTCCGGTATGTTCTGGTCGATAACAGCATATCCCGGGATCAAAAAAGAGGTAATGATCATGGCAGCTGAAAGGGCTTCAACTAAAAGGAACGTACGGCTGAAGTCAAAAAATAGACCCTCTTCATTACGCTGCAAAACAACGGTCCCGGCATAGACAAGGCCCAACGAGACAAGGAGAGGTGCCCAGACCGGACCGGCCCAGGGCATAGGGATCAAAAAGAGGATGTCCCAGCCGGCCAGACTCTCCGGCCAATCCAGCATCATCTTCAAAAACAGGTAGTAAAAGATGTCCCAGATGCCAAAAAGCACCATAAAGGCGGCCAACTGGCTCTGCAATCGTTCATAGACAAGCTTGACAGTAGCCCACATGATGACCAAGGTGGCAAGTTCTCTGAACAGTTCCGTAACGATCATACGGTTCTCTGCGATCACGACCGGAAAGCTAAATCCTTCCGGGTAATAGATCGCCCGCAGATAGACAACGACCGAGGCTTCTATGTAGGCAAAGGCAACGCCCCATACCGTCAGCCAGAACAACGCGCTTTTGACATTCACCATGGAGAGACTTTTCTATCGACTTGTATCATAGATAAAGTTTATCATAGTATTTGACCTTTTGCATATACTCTATTTTCTTACGCAACAAGGCCCGATATCGGTCATAACGTCCGGCAAATTAAATAGATATAAAATATTTCCCGGTATCCGATATGGGGTTCTGGAGTGAATATTGCACCGCTATAATCAACAGAAAACGGAGTAGACACGATGAACAGACCGACACAACACGATGCGATAAAAGGGGCCTTTTTCGGCGCCATCGTAGGCGACGCCCTCTGCCTGGGCAGCCATTACGAGTACGACGCCCGGAAGATCTACGCGGCCTACGGCAACAAACCCATCGAGAAGTTCATGTCGCCGGGCGAGATGATGGGCGGTCAGACCCACGGCATCGGCTGGGGCGAGCGCAACTACCACCCCGGCAAAAAGGCAGGCGGGACGACCGACTACGGCGACTACAACATCCTGATCCTCGAACATCTGGCCACCATGGGCAACCCGCCCGAACCCTTCAGCGTCGAAGCGCTGATACCGCACTGGAAGTACCGTCTGGAGAACGGCTGGGGCTCGTGGATCTGCA
Source organism: Sulfurimonadaceae bacterium (assembly GCA_041571435.1). Lineage (GTDB taxonomy): Bacteria > Campylobacterota > Campylobacteria > Campylobacterales > Sulfurimonadaceae > Sulfonitrofixus. The sequence continues at coordinate 11,618 of JBFFUI010000050.1, forward strand.
CCATGACGAAAGAGACCTATGCCCAGGTGAGGTTCAAGTACCCCGTCTCCAAACTCGGCGGGATCTCCAACGCCATGGCCATCCGCCACGTCGCGGCGCACGGCTATTGTGACAATGAGGAGGCGCTCGTCGACACCGCACGCAAAGCGATGTTCACCCACACCAACGAAGAGGCCCTCGGCGGCGGCGAGTTCTTCGCACGGGTGACCCACCGCGTCATCAACGGCGCAACCCCGTTCGAAGCCATAGAG
>JBFFUI010000051.1:0-11417 GCA_041571435.1 Sulfurimonadaceae bacterium
AATGGCATAGCGCGGCGCAAGGTCCAGACAGATATGCTCACTGCCGGCATTGGTATCAAAATAGTTTTTGTATTGCTCTACAAACTGTGTCAATCCTGCATTGATATCTCCTGCAATGACGGCGGGAAACGGTTTGATACGAATGACATGTTCGGGTGTCAGTTCACCTTGCATGAGGATCTCTTCGAGATGAGGTAGTACAGAAAGGGTACAGGCTTCGGGTGTTTCCAGAACCGTCATGGTAATAGGACAATCACGCAGTTTTGCGACTTCATCTTTCAACATGTCGAGAAATTCCTGCGAAACGGTGTGTTTGGTATCACACCGTGATGGCAGCAGGGTATGGGCTGCGATGTACTCTTCAGCCTTTGTGACAAGATCGATATGCTTCTCATAGGACTTTTTCGCATCGTCATCAAAGGTAAACAGACCGTGGTTGAGCAGGATGATCCCTTCGAGTTTGTTCCACTCTATATCTCTTGTCTTCGCGTAGATCTCTTTGGAAAGCATGAAGCCTGGCATCACATAGTCGATCAGCAGCACATTGTCGCCGAAGAGCTGCTGCAACGTCTCTCTGCCGCTGGGGGTGTTGGAGATCGTGACGATAGCATCGGTATGGGTATGGTCGACATAGGCAAACGGGATGATCGCATGCAGGATCGCTTCGATGGAAGGATTCGGTGCATCGGGGTTTCGCAGGGCAGCACGCTGCTCTTTGACCATCTGTGAATCGCTGAGCTCGTCGCGCGTGGCCATCGCCTGGAGAACAGCAAGATTGACAGGTGAAAAGCCGGGCTCTTCGATGTCGATAAGGTTCCACCCGCTCCCTTTGACATAGAGTGTGTCAGCATCTTTATAGGAGGTGTTCCCGCCGCCGTGAAGGACCAGATCCTCTGACTGGCCCAAGAGTTGAGAGGTGTAGACACGCATCTGAAGCGGCGTGGTCAATGTCGCTGCTTTGGCATCGTCGAACAGACTTTTCATAAGGCTCACTTAACTAATAGAGATAGCTGTATTGTAGCGATTTTAATATTATGCAATTATGCTAATATTCTTTTTACAATTAGATTGAAGGATGTTTTCATGCCACTTTTAGACAGCTTTACCGTAGATCACACTATTATGCCGGCACCGGCTGTTCGCCGTGCCAAGGGGATGCAGACGCCATCAGGCGACAAGCTGACTGTGTTTGACCTGCGTTTTTACAAACCGAATAAAGCGAAGATGACAACAGAAGGTGCCCACACACTCGAGCACCTCTTTGCAGGGTTTATGCGTGAGCACCTTAACTCCGACACGGTCGAGATCATTGATCTTTCACCGATGGGCTGCCAGACAGGTTTCTATATGAGCCTTATAGGCGAGCCGGATGAAGAGACGGTCGCAAAAGCCTGGGAAGAGTCGATGAAGGATGTCCTGGCAGTGAAAAGCCAAGACAATATTCCCGAGCTGAATGTCTACCAGTGCGGTACCTACAAGATGCACTCGCTTGACGATGCGAAAAAGATCGCTACGGACGTCTTGAACAGCGGTATTGGTATTATGGACAATGATGCCCTTGCACTGGATCTTTCAAAAGTAGGTCAAGCCTAAATGTTCATATTATTACCGATGGACAGCGATGATACGCAAGAGGGGAAACTCGTTTCGATCAACGATGTGAAAAAATGGGCCGTGCTCAATATCGAAGAGGGTCAGGTCGTTGAGATCAACTACTATGACAACAGAGATGCTATCGAAGAGTGGGTCGAAGCGGTTGTGGTCGTCGGCAATTATGAACCGGTGATGGAGTTCCTCGAACAGCAGATCATGGTGCTGGTCGCACACACGCAGCGTCACATCGATGACATTGTCGAGGCTTTTCTCTTTAAAGAGCTGCACGACATGCCATACTAGACAGCACGATCAGATGCACACCTATACGCAGTTTTTAGAGTTGATCAAACCGCAGCCCGGGTTTAAAGTGTTGGACATTACGTCGCATGCCGACGATTTGACGGAGGCTGTTAAAGTGCATTTGGAAGCTTACCCAAGGCATCGACTGGCACTTGCCCAATACCCGGGGGAGCATCAGGCCTTTGCTGCCAGCGACGCGCTAAAAATACAAAATATCCCGAACTACGGTGCCCCTTTCCGCGCACTGCCGCGAGACAACGACATTGTGATCATCCGCGACGTACTGCACCAGCACTCCCAGGCAGAACGCATCCTAAAAGCCATCTACACCACGCTGGCGAACACCGGTGATGTCATCGTCGTGACGAAAGATGAAAACGCCGATATCGAAGCGCAAAAAGAGATGTTGGAGCGACTGGAGTTCCGTGCTCCCAATAGTATAGAGATACTTGACGGTTACACCATCGTCATGGCCAAGAAGATGCACATGTGGGGCAACGGTCTGTAGTGGCATTTAATACTGCAAAACATAAGATGGTGGAGAGTGAGGACGGCAGCTTTACCGCCTACAGCAGCGAATTTAACGAACATTATCACTCGACCAGAGACGGTGCGCTTCACGAGTCGCTTTATAAGCATGTCATTCCGGCATTTGAACATCACAAAGATAAAGACGAACTGACGATACTCGATATCTGTTTCGGTCTCGGGTTCAATACCTTGGCGACACTCTACTATATGCAGGAGAAGGATATTAAGAAAAAAATACGTATCTTCTCACCTGAATTCGATGCGGAACTGATCGCATCGCTAAGATTGTTCACCTATCCCGAGATTTTTAGACCGTTCCTGCCGATTATCGAAGCGCTCAGCACCGAAAACGTCTATAAAGACGAGAGCCTCTATATCGAGCTCTATATCGGTGATGCGCGGGAGTACCTACGGACGTGCAGTGAACGTTTCGACATTGTCTACCAGGATGCCTTCAGCCCTGCGACAAACCCAATGCTCTGGACAAAGGAGTACTTCGAAGATATTGCCCGCCTGATCAAAGATGACGGCATACTGACCACCTACTCAATGGCATTGAAAACACGTCTGGCACTGTATGAGAATGGGTTTAAGATCTATATCAACCGCGGGGAAGGGCATCGGGATGCGACCTTGGCATCAAAAAGCGAATTAAACGGTTATGAAAAGGTGGATATGGCGCATAAGATAGCCTGTAACAAGGACGTTAGACCTTTAAATGATAGTGATCTGCCGGCTTAGAAGATAGCTGCATTTCAGTAGAGGGCGCTGATCTGATCGACGGTCTTCCAATCCAGAGAACTTTTTTTATGGGCAATGATGTGCTCGATATAACGGGCAAACATGTCAGTCTCGATATTAACGCGGCTTCCTATTTTATAGCTTCCAAAGAGTGTCTCTTTCATCGTGATCGGGATGATAGTCAGACGGAAAGAGCTCTCAAACACCTCATTGACAGTCAGGCTGACACCGTCAATAGTGATAGAGCCTTTCGGGACAATATATGCAATGTACTTTGGATCGATCTCGACAAAAACATCGTAGGAGTTGCCGTTGTTCTTGATCTGCGTGATGGTGCCGATGGTGTCGACATGCCCTTGAACGATATGGCCTTCGAAACGGTCACCCATCATCATCGCCGGCTCCATATGCACTTTGCCTTTATAGTTCTCCATGGCGACATGACTCTGCGTCTCAGGAGAGAGCTCGACACTGAAACCGTCACCGGACAAAGCAGTGACGCTCAGGCATGTACCGTTGATGGCAATGGAGTCACCCAACTTTGGTCGGTATGAAGCCTGCAGTGTCAGTGTGTTGTTGGCAAAACTTTTGACAGTGGCCATCTCACGTATAAGTCCTGTAAACAAATAAAGCCTTTAATTTTAGAGATATTATAACAAAATAGAGGCGGGCGCTCTATACCGGCCCATTACGCTGAGGTGTTTAAAAAACGATCTTGCCGTCTTCTTGCAATCCTGCAATGATCTTCTTGGCTTTTTCATGCCCGGCGTAGGCCGCTTTTCGGCAGAGGTCAAGGGCTTTGTCATGATCTTCATTGACGCCTAAACCCTGGTCGTAAAGAAGACCGAGGTTGTAATACCCTTCTGCCAACTCTTGTTCAGCCGCCCGTGAGAAACAGATAAAGGCGCGCTGGTAATCTTGGTGGACACCGTGCCCCTCTTTATAGAGGGCCCCAAGGTTGTTGAACGCTTGGGGGTGTCCACGTTTTGCCGCCTCTTCATACCAGAATGCCGCTTCCGAATAGTTCTGGACACAGCCAAGGCCACGCTCCAGCATCAGGGCCACTTCATACATGGCAGGGGGTACTTCTCTCTCTGCAGCTTCAAGAAAAAGATCGTGGGCCTTGAACTGGTCATGTTCCACACCGCCAATGCCGTTGCTGTAGAGGATACCCAGGTTGAAAAGGGCATAGGGCTGTTTCTGTTCGGCAGCTTGAAGGTAATACTCCAAGGCCTTTTCATCGCTCTTCTCGACACCAAAGCCGTTTTGGTACATAAAGGCTAAAGAGGTCATAGCAGTCGCATCGCCGTTTTGCGCGAGTGCCTCATAGAGTGTGAACGCCTTGTCGTAATCTTGTGCGTTATATGCTTCATGCGCTTTTTGGATCATGATTATTCTCGATTATTAAGTAGTTGCAGGATTTTAGTGCGTTTGGGGTTAAGAGTGACTAAATAGAATCACTCCCTTGGATATTTAAGAATATGCTGATACGTTGTTTCTAGCGTCGAACTTTTCTGTCACCACGATTTTCAGTCTTACGTTTCGTGATCAGTTTTTTCAGGCGCTCTTTTTCATCAAGGTGATCTTCACGGATAAGGTGTTCGCTTCCCCCATCCACTTCAGGATCGTAATACATGATCTCCGGGACATAGTCTTTAAACAGTTCTTTGGCGCTTTTTTTTGCCATGCTGTGCTCCTCATGAATTCGTAGCTCTATTTTAGAGTGTAATGACTTACAAAAGTTATAAAGCTTGCGGTATGTCAAACCTTTCTTTGGAAAAAGAGCGTAAAGTAGCAGTATGAATATCATACTGTTTGTCCATATTTTATCGGCCACCGCATGGATAGGTGGATCTCTGCTACTGTTTGCGTTGGGTATTTTTATACGTGACAAGCAGGCGCAGACGGATGTCTATGATCAGCTCGGCCCTATTTACGGCTATTTTGAGACATTCTGGCTGCTGACCTTACTGGGTACCGGCACTTTTATGTTTTTATATCATGGCATAGGCGATGTGCTTTTATACGCGCCGGAGTCTATATTGGGGCAGAACATGATTCATAAGTTGTATGCTGTGGGACTGATCACGCTCTTTACCATCGTCCACATGGCCATCGCATTCAAAGTGCATAAGTCAAACCGGACAATGCTTCAGAACATTCTGATGCGGGGAAGTTCACTGCTGATCTTTATTTTGAATATTGTGATCTTGTGGTTTGCGATCGGGGTGCGATCTTCTTTATAACGTTTTTGTGTTGTAAAAGGGTCTGTGAAAAATGTGTGCTAAAGGGTGTGATGAGGTCGGATCGTAAAATCACGGGCAAGAAGCCTCGTGATCGATAGGCTTACTTTTTGATCTCTAACAGTTCGATATCAAACAGAAGCGTTGAGTTTGGTGCAATCGTCTGGCCTGCACCGCGTTCGCCATAGGCAAGGCTTGCCGGGATGAACAGCTGCCATTTGGCACCGACTTTCATATGTTGAAGCGCTTCTGTCCAGCCTGGGATAACACCGTTTACCGGGAAAGTTGCAGGTTGACCGCGCTGAACAGAACTGTCAAAGACCTGGCCATTGATCAATGTACCGGTATAGTGGGTGACAACGGTGTCGCTAGCTGTAGGTGTTGCACCGGTTCCCGTTTTGATAACTTTGTATTGAAGACCGCTTGGCAGGGTAACAACACCCTCTTTGGTTTTATTCTCAGCAAGGAACTTTTCACCTTCAGCTTTGTTTGTTTCAGCCAGTTTCAACATCTCTTGTTGTGCTTTTTCCTGAACCTTCTGTTGGAAAGCCATCTTGGCCTCTTGCATCTGCTGATCCGTCAGTTTCAGTTCGGTGCCGTTCATTGCATCGTTGAGACCTGCAATAAGGGCTTTGCTGTCAATACCATCTTTCGTCATCGCAAGCTGTGCGCCGATCTGTGCACCGATAGCATAACCGACCTTCTGCTCTTGTGTGGTCAGGTCAGGTGCCGCAGCTGTTTCAGCTTTTTTTTCTTCGTTACATCCGGCCATAGTCATTCCGACTAGAGCGATCGCGAGAGTGGAGAGATAGATTTTTTTCATGGAGTTCTTCTTTCGTTTAAATTTTAATGCTGAGAAATATAACGAAAAATAATTAATGAAAGTAAATGAGAGCGGATTTGCCCTCAAATGTGATTATTCTGAGATATACGAGCAGCAGTAGTCTGTCGGTGTCTTGATGACAAGGTCGAATGAGCTGTTGGCAGGAACCTCAAAAGTGCAGGGTGCTTTCATAGCTTTAAAGCTCTCTTCGCCGGGAAGCTTCAGGTCAAATTCGCCGGCCATGATCTCCATTACCTCATATTCGTCGGTACCGAATGTGTATTCACCCGGCATCATAAAGCCCAGTGTCTTGCGGCTGCCGTCGTCAAACTTGATAGTACGGCTTGATACTTTGCCGTCAAAATAGATGTTGGCCTTTTTGACGACAGTCACATTGTTGAATTCACTCATGATTTTCCTTTTAAATATTTGCGCGATTGTAGCATTATTGCTTTATGCGTTTGCTTTTATTTCTTCAGCGGTTTGACCAACTGCTTGATCTCTTTGGGAAGGTGGGCGAAAGTGACTTCATGTGTCCCTTTTGAACCTGCTTCCATGCATTTGAGTTCAACGGCTTGGATCTCAGGCATGTAGCGCATCAGTTTCTCTTGTTTTTGATCGAGTGTAAAGACAATGTTTTGCGCACTGTAGTCAACACTTTTTTTCTTTTTCGCCATCGTTATCCCTGCTTTTTATAGATACCTGTCTCAGTGACTTCGATCTCGCCTGCATCGATCAGTGTTGTCAATGCGCGTTTATAGTTCTTTTTACTCAACCCGAAGACCGTATTGATCAGCTCAGCATCGCTTTTGTAGTTATAAGGCAGTGAGCCGTTGTTCTCCTCCAACAGCTGAAGGATCTTATCTGTAGCGATATCCGTTTTTGCGGCGGTACCTATAGGCTGTAGCGAGATGTCAAAGTTGCCGTCTTTGCGTATCTGTTTGACAAAGCCTTTTTTAGTGTCGCCGACGGCGATCTCTTCAAAGATCTCATTAGTAAAGAGCATGCCGGAGTATTTGTTGTCCACAATGACTTTGAAACCCAGCGGTGTTTTGGCGATGACCAGCAGCTTTACCGGTCTGTTTTTATAGTAACCCTCTTCAACTTCATGTGAGAGAAATTGTTTGATCTTTTCAACACCTAAAAGACGTTCGCTCTGTTCATCTTTAACAATCCGAAGGATGCGTTTGTCACCGATTCTAAAGGGTGTTTTTTGACGGTTCTTGGGAACAAAAAGATCCTTTGGCAGCCCCCAGTTGACAAAGGCGCCAAATTCAGCGATATCGACAACTTCGAAAAAGCCGAATTCGTCTACCATAGCTTTTGGTGTGTCGGTTGTTGCGACAAGACGGTCTTCGCTGTCAGTGTATACAAAGACCTCGATCTCCTGGTCAACAGTCATAGTATCAGTGACATATTGTCCCGGAAGAAGCAGGTCTTCTTCATCTTGTGCCATCAGGTAGATACCCGGTTCGGTAAACCGGTCTATTCGTAGGGTGTTTATCTTCCCTAACTCTATTTTTTCATTAATCATAGTTGAATTATAGCGGATTTGTTCTGCTTGCAGTTGACAGAAAGAGTAAAATGTCTTTAAAATGAGATAAAAGCTAGACTAATATTTGTTTTTAATAAAGCTTTTAAGGATTTTTTTGTAATATACGCGTCCACTTTGCCGTTTTAAACAAAATGGTTGAGTATTTGTACCTATATATAGTATATGTTAGATACAAGTATTGGCAGGGTGCAAAACCGCTACTGCCTGAAACGGTAAAGTAAACAAAATAAAGGGCTTACAATGAAAGTACGCGCTTCAGTAAAGAAGATGTGTGACGATTGTAAAATCGTTAAACGCAAAGGGATTGTCAGAGTGATCTGCAAGAACCCGAAACATAAACAGAGACAAGGATAAGCATGGCACGTATTGCTGGTGTGGACTTACCTAAGAAAAAACGTGTAGAGTATGGTCTAACATACATCTACGGTGTTGGTCTTTACGCTTCTCGTCAGATTCTTGACGCGACAGGTATCGACTATAATAAACGTGTTCATGAGCTTAACGAAGCTGATGTAGCTGCTATTACTGCAGAGATCCGTGAAAACCACATGGTTGAAGGTGACCTTCGTAAGAAAGTTGCAATGGACATTAAAGCATTGATGGACCTAGGTTCTTACCGTGGTCTTCGTCACCGTCGTGGTCTTCCATGTCGTGGCCAAAAAACTAAGACAAACGCGCGTACTCGCAAGGGTAAACGTAAGACTGTCGGCGCAGCGTAAGGAATTAGAGTATGGCAAAAAGAAAAGCAACTCGTAAAAAAGTAGTAAAAAAGAATATTGCACGCGGTATCGCACATATCGCTGCATCATTCAACAATACACTTGTAACGATTACGGATGAGATGGGTAACATGATCGCATGGAGCTCAGCAGGTAGTCTAGGTTTCAAAGGCTCTAAAAAATCTACACCGTTTGCAGCGCAAGCAGCAGTAGAAGATGCAGTAGCTAAAGCGCAAGTACATGGTATCAAAGAACTTGGTATCAAAGTACAAGGTCCTGGTTCAGGCCGTGAAACAGCAGTTAAAGCTGTAGGTGGAATCGAAGGTATCCGTGTTACATTTATGAAAGATGTTACACCACTACCACACAACGGTTGTCGCGCACCTAAGCGTCGTAGAGTTTAAGGAGATTACTGATGGCAAGATATAGAGGTCCAGTAGAAAAAATCGAAAGAAGATTCGGTGTAAGCCTTAACTTAAAAGGTGAGCGTCGTCTTGCAGGTAAATCTGCTCTAGAAAAACGTCCTTACGGTCCAGGTCAACATGGCCAACGTCGTAAGAAAGTTTCTGAGTACGGTCTACAACTTAATGAAAAGCAAAAAGCGAAGTTCAGGTACGGTGTTTCTGAGAAACAGATGCGTGCACTGTTTGCTGAAGCTAAACGTCGTTCAGGAAATACAGGTACTAACCTAGTACTTCTACTCGAGCAGCGTCTTGACAATGTTGTTTACAGAATGGGATTTGCATCGACTCGTCGTTTTGCACGCCAATTCGTAAACCACGGTCACGTACTTGTTGACGGCAAACGTGTAGATATCGCTTCTTACCGTGTTAAGCCGGGTCAAAAAGTAGAGATCCGTGAAAAAAGCAAGCAGAACAACCAAGTTGTGCGTGCTATCGAACTTACAGCTCAAACTGGAATCGCTCCATGGGTTGATATCGATGCTGAAAAAGTATTTGGTATCTTCACACGTCTTCCAGAGCGCGAAGAAGTCGTTATCCCAGTTGAAGAACGTTTAATCGTTGAGCTTTACTCGAAATAATTTATAAAAAGGCGTTGTGAATGAAAAAAATCAAAACATCTCCGCTTCTTCCACAAGAGTTTGTGGTTGAGCAAATTAGCGAAAATGAAGCAAATATCATTGCATTCCCGTTTGAGACGGGTTATGCGGTGTCACTTGCACACCCATTACGCCGCTTTTTGCTTAGCAGCTCTGTAGGGTACGCTCCAGTAGCAATTAAAATCGAAGGCGCTAAGCACGAGTTTGACTCTGTGCGCGGTATGCTTGAAGATATCTCTGACTTTATTATCAACCTTAAAGGTATTCGCTTTAAACTTAAAGACGATGCCAAAGAGGCTGAGATCACATACAGCTTTGCTGGTCCATGTGAGATCAAAGGTTCTGACCTTAACAATGATGAAGTTGAGATTGTTACTCCGGACGCGTTCCTTGCAACTCTTAACGATGATGCAACGCTGAATTTTACAATCAAAATTTTCCAGGGTATCGGTTATGTGCCTAGTGAAGACATTCGTGAAGAGCTGGATGAGGGTTACATCGCATTAGATGCTTTCTTCACTCCGGTTCGTAAAGCAACTTATGCTATCCAGAATGTTCTTGTCGAAGACAACCCGAACTTTGAAAAAGTTGTACTTAACATTGTGACTGATGGTCAAATCTCTCCATTAGACGCATTCCGTAATGCGTTGGAAGTTATGCACGCTCAATTGAATGTGTTTAGCAGCGAGATCAGCATTCAAGCTCCGGCAACTATCGAGCGTGTCGAAGAGTCTCCAGAGCTGAAAAAATTGACTGCTCGTATTGATGATCTTGGTTTGAGTGCTCGTTCATTCAACTGTCTTGATCGTTCAAATATCAAATATATCGGCGAAATCGTATTGATGAGCCAAAACGATCTTAAGAACGTTAAAAACCTAGGTAAAAAATCTTATGAAGAGATCCTTGAGAAATTGGCTGAAACCGGTTTCTCTGTAGGTGAAAACTTGTCAGATGACCTTGTTAGCGCACTTAAGAAAAAAATCGAAGCTGAATAAGGAAGTAACATGAGACACCGTCATGGATACCGCAAACTAGGTCGTACTAGCTCACACCGTGCAGCTCTTCTTAAGAACCTTAGTATTGCGTTGATCGAAAACGAAAAAATCGAAACAACTGTTCCAAAAGCAAAAGAACTACGTTCTTATGTTGAGAAACTAATCACAGCAGCTGCTAAAGGTGACTCTAATGCTCACCGTACAGTGTTTGCTGCACTACAAAGCAAAGAAGCGACTAATAAACTGGTTACTGAGATTGCTCCTAAATACGCAGATCGTAAAGGTGGATACACTCGTATCACGCGTACTCGTATTCGTCGCGGTGACGCAACGACTATGGCCTTCATCGAATTAGTATAATTCGATACTGTCACGCTAAGGCGTGACACCCTTTCTTCTACAACTTCTCTTTTACTTATTTACATCTATTCTCTTTATTTAATACTGTAGTATTGTCTATATCGCTAATATGGGTATATATAATTGACATAAATATACTTTGGCTTTACAATAGGATATTCCCAAGTTGAATTTGAAAAAATAGTTTTAAATCTTATTACAAATACAAGAAATGTTAAGGCATTCTATATGAACTATCTGACTTTTATGTATGGCCAGACATAATATTGAAACAGTTTTATAGCGAAGACCGCTTTTATGCTCTCCTGAATATCAGAACTGAAAACGTTGTAGTATGGTAGTGTTTGAGATGAATTTTTACAAATTTCAAGAAATTTGATAATTCGTGGAAAAAGCACTTGACATAGAAGAATGATTTGTCTATAATTCCCGTCCACAAACGATGAGTCGCTTGAAAGAGAGACACAGAGACTACGTGTTGTAGCTCGGAATAG
>JBFFUI010000052.1:0-10665 GCA_041571435.1 Sulfurimonadaceae bacterium
TGTTGCTGGTGACACACGCGGATTGCAGCTAGTAGATGTTAGTGCGTTTAAGCGTTAATGATTTAATAGTTAGAGGGGAGCCATACTTGGCAGGTTCTCACGATCAAGTGAGAGTGACGAAAAAGCAAAGTCGGCACCGACTTTAGGGTTTTAGTTTGTCCTAAGGACTACGCATTCCCATTAAAAAAGAGGGAATGTTGGAAGTACTATTTCAGTACTTTAGAGAGTATTGCCTCTTCATCGATGTCGTCGCTTAGGTATTTGACGACAACAAGGTTTTCCGTCTCATTGATGTACCACTCTGCAATGGCGTCATGCTCAAGTGCTTCGAGTTTTTCCATGTCAACCTCGTCGATGTGTTTGAACAGGTGGCTGTGCTTTGCCGGGTTGGAGAGCTTCACCGCTGTCCAGACCAACCAGAGCACGCCGACAACGCCAAGGCTGATACCGATCATCTTTGGATTGGAGATGCCCAGCATCAGACCCGCGAATGTCCCGCCGAGGAAGGTCATGAAGTAGGCGACTGAGTTTGAGATACCCAGTGCAGCCCCTTTCTGGTGCACTTTTGCGTATTTGGAGATCAGTGACTGCACCAGCGGCTCCATCATGTTAAAGCCGATGAAGAAACTGACGACACCGACAACAAAGAGTGTTGAAGAGCTTGTAAAGCCCATCAGTAAAAATGCGACGATAAAGAGGACGATAGAGATCAGAAAGATCTGTTTCGCTTTGTTGTACTTCTCACCGAACACCGCGGCCGGTCCCATCGCGATGAGCCCGAAGATCATCGCCGGCAGGTAGGCCATCCAAAGCTCGGACTTCTCCCAGCCGAAACCGCCGTTTGCAACGGTGTCGGTCAGGATAAGCGGAATGAGAACGAAGGCAACGGTCATCAGCCCCTTTTGCATCCCGTTGATGATGATCATCCCCAGAAGGTTCGGGTCTTTGATAATATCGGAGGTCTTTGTCGTGTTGTGGTAGATGTGACGGATGCGCGGCGGTGTCGGTACCTTGGTGAAGAGAAGCAGCATTGCGACGACAGCCAGTCCGGCGGTCATCCAGAAGAGAAAGTCAACGCCGTATGCCGCACCGAGTACCGGTCCAAGCCCCATGGCAACGGCAAAGGAGATCGCGATCGTACCGCCCATCATCGCCATCGCCTTGCCGCGCACCTCTTCGGGAACAAGGTCGGAGATCATCGCTGTGACGACGGCGCCGATCGCACCGGCACCCTGCAGGAAACGACCCAGCATCAATATATAGATATCGCTGCTCAGAGCGGCAATGACCGAACCGATAAAAAAGATCACCAGGCCGACAAAGAGTGTCGGTTTACGGCCGATCTTGTCACTGATCGTGCCGAACGGGACCTGAAAAAGGGCCTGAGTCAGTGCGTAACCGCCAACGATGACACCGACTAAAAGCGGCGTTGCCCCTTCCATGCCCATGGCGTAGACTGAGAGAACCGGCAGAACCAGGAAGAGTCCTAAAAAGCGCAGCGACAAGATAGCTGATAGGGGCATAATCGTTTTGAACATGAGTAACCTTTTGAGACAAGAGTGTTGGAATTTTCGCATAAACTGCGTTAAAATGCGCATTATAGTACAGAAGCTGTTTTTTTTATTGCAAAGATAAAAATAATATGCCGAGTTAAAAGTATCATAAGGAATTACAATGCGAATAGTCTTGGCCACATCCAACAAGGGTAAAGTACGAGAGATCAAAGCGATGTGCGAGGACTTTGACGTTGTAGCGTTCAGTGAGCTGATCGAGCCTTTTGAGATCGTCGAAGATGCGCCGACGTTTAAAGGCAACGCCCTGCTCAAAGCAAAGGCCGTTTATGACGCTTTAGGTGATGAAGAGGCGATCGTTCTCTCCGATGACAGCGGCATCTCCGTTGATGCTTTGGACGGTGCACCCGGGATCTACAGTGCGCGCTACGGCGGTGAAAATGCCAGCGACAAAGACAACCTGCAAAAAGTGATGGATGAGGTCAAGGCCAAAGGTCTTGAAAGCTCACCGGCGCACTACACGGCAGCGATCGCCATTGTGACCAAAGAGGGCGAGCAGGTCGTACACGGCTGGATGTACGGTGATGTCATCACGACGCCGCGCGGCGAAAACGGCTTTGGTTACGATCCCTGTTTTATTCCTGAAGGATTTGACAAGACCCTGGGTGAACTGGATGATGAGGTCAAAAAAGGACTTTCGCACCGTTCCAAGGCCCTCTATCTGGCAAGACTGGTTCTTCATACAATCAAAAAAGCGAGAGAACATTAATCTTCAAAATCGTTAAAGCTTCTCTGGAATATAATGGTTGCAAGGCAGTAGCTATTTACGATTTCGATCGTGTTCAGATGCGTTCTTGTAGTGCGTTTCGCCTACTCTTTTTGACGTATCTACCGAACTCCGTGCTGCCTGATTCATACCCAAACCCCGATGTAGAAAATGCGGACGTATTACTATATATAATAACTCTTGCTGCCTCGAGGTTTGTGTATATGAAAAGGCGGTATGATGAAAAAACAGTACAAGATGATCAAACTTCCAAAAGGCAGAGGAACGTTCCGGACCATCTATGCCCCTTCCAAACCCTACAAGAGAAAACTCGCATCATTTTTGCTTGACCTGCAGCAAAAAGTCCATAACGCGGATCATGATGAGATCGTCCACGGTTTTATGCGTGGCCGCGGTCCGGTCAGCAACGCGCTGAAACATGTGGGATACGCCTACACCCTCTCCCTTGATCTGAAAGATTTTTTTGACAGTGTGACCTCAGAGATGGTCGAAGAGTATCTCAGTGAGGAGGAGCGCGAACTCTGTTTTATAGACGGCATCGCCAGACAGGGCCTTCCGACAAGCCCGCTTATTGCAAACATGGCACTGCTGAAGCTTGACAGACAGATCAAGGATGCTATTGCGGAGGAGGGGGTCTTTACCGTCTATACCCGCTATGCAGATGATCTGATCTTCTCTTTCAACCATGAAGCGTTCGCGCCAACTCTGGAGACTCTGGTCGAGAAGATCATGACTGAGGGAGGCTTTCAGCTTAACCGTAAAAAGAGAAGACTGCAGAGTGCCAAAAACGGTCGACGCATGATCACCGGTATCGCCGTAGACGAACACGGCATCCACCCAAGCCGAAAACTCAAACGCCGTATCCGTGCAGCGGTACACCAAAAAAACAGAGAATCGGCCTTTGGCCTGCTCTCGTGGGCGGAGTGCAAAGAGCCCAAAGCTTTTTACACCGATCGCGATCTGCTGAACAAAAACATTTTTAGAGAGGAAGCTCTCGACCTCTCCAATGATTTTTATCTCTCCGATCTGCTTTCGTTTGAGGCGTATGTCGATGCGGTAGAGGAAGATTTCGGCAACTCGGATTTGGCGCATGAACATGACAGAGAGAAGTGGGAAAGTCAAAAAAGCGCCTTTCTGGCACAGCGTGAAGCGTTTTACCAAAAGGAGAAGCAACTTGCTGATGCGGCTCGAAAAGTGGCTCGAGAAGATATGGAGAAACATTTTATTGAAGAGGAGGAAGCGGATCAGAAAGAGGAGATGCCGCTTCGCCAGAGAGAGACTGTCCCCAAACCTCCTCCTCGACCGGCCACGGCTTTTGAGAAGAAGGAAGAAAAGCAAAAGGAGCTCAACATCGACTTTGATACGTTAAAAGAGATTGAACAGGAAGAGGTGGCAAATTTTCAAAACGAGAAAAAAGCGCATCGCCGAAAAAGAGAGGCGATCGCAAGTGCCAATGAGGAGAATGAGGCGAAGAGAAGGTCGCTGAACAAAGTGTTTATGGCCAGTCTCTTGCCGATAGTGCTGTTTCTTGGCGCGATGAGCTACTACTTTTCGGCTACAGAGATTAAGAAAAAAGCAGCGTATCCTCTCTTCGTCAATGTAACGCCCTTTGATGCAAAAGTGCAGATTATGAATATTTCTGAAGCGTATGCGACGGGGATTGAGCTAAAGCCCGGAGAGTACGATATACGTATCTCTAAACAAGGCTACAACCCCCAACGCTTCTGGATTACGATGGGACAGGAACCGCTTGTCGTAACCCGGGAACTGACCAAGGTCAAGAAACGCAAGGTCTATTAAGCTTTAGAGGCGGTCATTAAAAAGAGCGGGTACTCGCTGCCATTCTCTTTTGTCACTGTGTGGGCTCGTTCAAACCTTACATCGGTAAAACCGTACTTTCTTGCTATTTCGGCCAACTTCTCCTGATCAAAGCCAAAATGGAAAACCCCTTCATTGCCATGGGCGTGAAAGCTTCCATCCTCCTCTTCAAGATCGGCAATGGCAATAAACCCTTTTGGCTGCAGTAGAGCAGAGAAGGTCTTGAACAGAGCATCCAAATCCTCGATATGGTGCATGCTCATAGAACTGACGATGCCGTCAAACTGTTTTTCAGATGAAAACTGCAGGATGTCACTGTGCACGGTCTCAATCGTACAGTCCTCCCATATTTTGGCATTGACCTCCAACTGGTTCAGCATTTCCTGTGAGAAGTCAAGTGCTGTCATATGCCCTACGAAGGGGCAGAGGTGTTTGGTCAGAAGGCCGGTACCGGCACCGAAATCCAGCAGATGCATCTCTTTGGAAAGCGCCAGTGTATTGAGAATGGCATCGGCGATATTTGAGGCAAGCTGCTGTCGGGTCTGAGAGCTGTCCCATTCCTTAGCGACTTTGTCGAAACGTGACATGGAGACTCCTTGATGATATCGGCAGATTTTATCATGCTACAGTAAACAGTAGTGGCACAGGTTGACGATTAAAATATCTCGTAAGTTTTATTTAACCGTCACTGCTGTAATGTTTTGCAATTCAATTAAGGAACGATTATGATCAGAAAAATCGCAACAACCGCGCTGCTTGTCTCAACAATGGCAGTAAATGTATTCGCGTATGATACGGACAAGGCAAAAGAGTTCGACAAGTTCTATTCCAGCTTTACACAAAAAGCCTGTGCAAACTCCACGCTCTATATCGAGGGTGACGAGGTGATGAAGATGATGCGCAAACAGAAGAAGTTTATGTTTCTTGACATCCGTACACCGGGTGAATTGGCAGTGGTCGGAATTAAGACATCCAACACGCTTGAAATCCCGGTAGAGCACCTGTTCGAAGCCAAAAATCTTGACAGACTGCCTAAAGATGAGCCGATAGTTGTCGTCTGTTACTCCGGAACGCGTGCAGTGATGGCGGTTGCGAGTCTGAAGATGATCGGGTTTACAAACACGCGTGTTATGAAAGGCGGGGTCATGGGTCTTTCCAAAGCAAGCAATACAAAAACGGCGCCCGTCAAGTAAGCGTGTTGTTCCGGCTTCCGATAGGATGGGCCGATGTCAACAAGGGTAAACGCTGTTTATACGCTTCTTATTACAATCTTAAATAACGCTATTATGCATGGTTGATAGGATTAAGATAAACAAAGCGTCTGTTATAGTACATCCATAAAGGATTCAATATGGCAAAAAAATATATATGCACTGTCTGCGAATGGATCTATGATCCGGAGGTGGGCGACCCTGACGGCGGTATCGCTCCGGGAACAGCTTTTGAAGATATTCCGGACGACTGGGTCTGTCCGGATTGCGGTGTCTCAAAAGATAGTTTTGAAGAGTACGTCGGCGATTAGCCTTTAGAGCAGTAGCAGGATGACCCCGAAAATAATGCGGTAGATACCGAAGGCGACAAAAGTAAAGCGCTGTAAAAAGACCAGAAAGAGTTTGATGGTCAGGTAGGCGACGACAAAGGCGGCAAGGAAGCCGACGGCAAAGGCGCCCCAGTTGGCATCGGCAAACTCCTGGTAGTGTTTGAGCAGGTCGTAGCCGCTTACAGCCCCCATGACGGGGATCGCCAGCAGGAATGAGAATTCGGCACTGGTCTTACGGTTCATCTTTAACAGCATCCCTCCGATGATCGTCGCACCGGCTCGGCTTGTACCGGGGATGAGTGAAAAGACCTGGGCGACACCGACAAGAAAAGCCTGTTTGTAACTGACGTTTTCAACCTCATTGGTGTGGCTCTCTTCCTCTTTGTAAAGCTTCTCGACGATCAAAAAGACAATCCCGCCGATTATAAACATGATGGCCACCGTGTTGACCGTAAAAAGCTCTTTGATGAGGTCTTTAAAGATGAAGCCGATAGCGGCAAGCGGTAAAAAAGCGACAAAAAGTTTCTGCCACAGCTCGATCTTTTTGAGTGTCAGTTTTTCGCGGTAGACCAGCATTACAGCCATGATCGCAGCAAACTGAATGATCACTTCGTAGGCTTTTGTAAGATTGTCCTGAGAGACGCCGAGGTACTTGCTGGCAACGATCATATGGCCGGTTGATGAGATGGGAAGAAACTCGGTAAACCCTTCGATAATACCGATAATAATAGCCTGAAAAATATCCAAAATAGGTCCCTCTGTTGTTTGATTTTTATATTTTAGCACGCGGCGGATAAAAGAGCTGTTGTGAACATCTGCCTCTTTTTTTTTCGCAACCCTGAAAAGCGTCCAAAAATTCATTTAGAGCTAAACACTTATTGGCTATAATACGCGGTTTGAAAATTATACGGCATAGGTATCATGTAAGAGACCGGGTGTAGGGACTTTACATGATGTTTATCAAAGGAACCACAATGTTACTTTTTACTCCAGGACCAACCCCTGTTCCAGAATTTGCCCGTGTCGCGATGGCAGGAGAGACACTTCACCACCGTACACCTGAATTTGAGGCGATCTTTGCCGATGCACGTGCGCTGCTTTTCAAGTTGTTTAAAACGGATGAGGTGATCATGCTCGCCTCTTCGGGTACCGGTGCGATGGAAGCGGCGGTGACGAACCTCTGTCACGATACACTTTTGAGTATCAACTCGGGCAAGTTCGGTGAGCGTTTCGGCAAGATTGCCGTTGCAAGCGGACTTAAGAATATCGAGATCAAAAACGAGTGGGACACACCGGCAACGGTCGAGGAGGTGGTGACGGCGCTGCAGGCCAACCCGCATATTGATGCGCTGACCATTCAGGTCTCCGAGTCTGCGGGCGGACTTCGTCACAACGTTGAAGAGATCGCAGCAGCGGCTAAAGCGATCAACCCCGCTATCATGGTGATCGCTGACGGTATTACGGCAGTCGGCGTTGAGCGCATCGATGTGACCAATATCGACTGCCTTATCGCGGGAAGCCAAAAAGCGTTGATGCTGCCGCCCGGTCTTGCAATCCTTGGTCTGAGCAGTGCAGCTCTCGAAAAAGTGGGCAAAGGTAAAGGGTACTACCTGAACCTGGCTTCCGAGATCAAGAAGCAGTCGCAGAACACGACGGCCTATACCGCGGCCACAACACTGATCATCGGTCTTCGTGCCGTTCTTCAGCATGTCGAAGACAACGGCGGTCTGGATGCGCTGTATGATGACACGGCACGCCGTGCAGAAGCGGTTCTGGCTGCAATGCAGGCGCTCGGGCTTCATGTCTATCCAAGTGCTCCGGCACGTTCGATGACCACGATCGATGACGAAGACGCTTCAGAGATTCGCAACCTGCTGAAAAACGAGTTCGGCGTGAATGTCGCCGGTGGACAGGATCATCTTAAAGGAAAGATCTTCCGGATCAACCAGATGGGCCTGATCGAGCCGTATGAGATCGTCTGGGTGGTCAATGCCGTCGAACTTGCACTTAAAAAACTTGGCCGTCGTGAATTTGACGGAACGGCTAGCCGGGTCTTTAACGAGACCTATTTTAAAACAATGCTAGAGAAATAGAGACAATAATGATATTTGAACACGAAATACCGGAGGGTTCCAAGCTCTACTTCGGCGATTCCGCAAAACGTAAACGCGAGATCGAGCAAGTTGCCAGCGAAGTGCTTTATAGTGACGATTTTGAAGAGATCGTAACACCGCTCTTCTCCTACCACCAGGATGACTCTATCGCAGACGTCAAAGAGCTGGTGCGTATAAACGATACCAAAAACAATAAGATGAGCCTGCGCGCGGACTCGACGATCGATGTCGTCCGTATCATCACCAAACGCCTCGGCCGCAACACGACACACCGTAAATGGTTCTACATTCAGCCGATCTACCGCTACCCTTCAACAGAGCAGTACCAGGTGGGCGCTGAAGTGATCGGAGAGTCTGACCTGAGTGTTGCACTTAACCAGGCGATGGAGATATTTAAACGTCTGGAAGTCGAGCCGCTGTTGCAGATCTCAAACATTGCGATCCCGAAAAAACTGTCAAAATTGCTCGATATCGAGTTGGATGATTTCCGTCATATCAATATTCAGAAGTTTTTGGCACTCGACATCGAGTGGTTGACAAAACTGGTCTACCTGCAGCATCCCGAAGATGTGGATGCTGTTATCGAGATCGTGCCTGAGGAGATCAAGGAAGAGCTTCTCAAAATGAAAGAGATGTGCGCAAAGATCGCCTATAAAAACAAAGTGATCGCACCGCTCTATTATGCAAAGATGCTCTATTACGACGAGCTCTTTTTCAGAGTAATCGAAGGCAACGCGATCCACGCACGCGGCGGACGTTACGTCAATGATGATGTGACATCAGTAGGTTTCGCCATCTACACCGACACACTAATCGAAGCAAACAAGTAAGGAATAGACAATATGAGTACAAAAGCAGATTTGATCGTAGGGATACAATGGGGTGACGAAGGCAAGGGGAAGATCGTTGATGCCCTCGCATGCAAATATGACATGGTGTGCCGAAGTCAAGGTGGTCATAATGCTGGCCATACGATCTGGGTAGACGGTGTCAAATATGCACTTCACCTTATCCCATCGGGTGTTCTTAACCCTGATGCTATCAACGTTGTCGGCAACGGTGTTGTCCTCTCTCCGGAGTCGATCATCAAAGAGATGGAACAGTTTGACGGGCTGGAAGGTCGTCTCTATATTTCTGACAAAGCACACCTGAACCTCGGTTACCATGCACTGATCGACCAGGCAAAAGAGCGTCTAAAAGGTGACAAAGCGATCGGTACGACCGGAAAAGGTATCGGGCCGGCATATTCGGACAAGATCAACCGTACCGGCTTCAGAGTCGGTGAACTACTGGATCCTGCCAAACTATGCCAAGGTATTTTGGACTATTTTGAGCAGAACCGTGCGATCTTTGATGTCCTTGAGATCGCTACACCAAAAGAGAGTGAACTGCTGGCAGAGCTTGAAGGGTACAAAGCGAAGCTGGCACCGTTTATCACTGACACGACGCAGATGGTCTGGAAAGCACTCGATGAAGATAACAAGAAAGTACTGCTTGAAGGTGCACAGGGAACACTGCTTGACATCGATCACGGCACCTACCCGTATGTCACATCATCATCGACAGTCAGTGCCGGTGCCTGTACGGGTCTGGGTATCAACCCAAAAGATATCGGCAAGGTGATCGGAATCGTCAAAGCGTACTGTACCCGTGTCGGTAACGGTCCGTTCCCGAGTGAGGATTTCGGTGAAGACGGTAAACGTCTCGGCGAACAGGGGCATGAGTTCGGAACGACAACGGGACGTGCGCGTCGATGCGGTTGGTTTGATGCTGTTGCGACGCGACACGCTTGCCGACTGAATGGTGTAGATGAGCTCGCCTTGATGAAACTGGATGTCCTTGACGGCTTTGATGAAGTGAAGGTCTGTGTTGCCTATAGCTACAACGGTGAAGAGATCAACTACATGCCGGCAGACCTGGAAAATGTCACGCCGGTCTATAAAACATTCAAAGGGTGGACAGGCTCTGTCGGTGTACGCGAGTTTGATAAACTTCCGCAGGATGCACAGGACTTTGTCAAGACGATCGAAGAGATCAGCAAGACAAAAGTCGGCATCATCTCGACATCACCTGAACGCGAAGACACGATCCACATGTAAAGAGAGCTTCAGTACCGTCTGTACCGGAGTTCACCTTCTTCTACTCTGTTAAAACAGACGAGTGCACGAAGCACTCTCTCCTCGAAACCTGACGTTTGCAATTCAACCATTTTAAATGGTAATGCCGTTATTATTACAATGTCTAGCTTTTTACTTTTACCTCTTTGTAACCAAAATTACAGTATTATCCAAAAAAAATTACACTTAGGGTCTTCGTATGAAAGTAACACTCTCACATGTACCACGTATTGCTAGCAGAATCGCTATTGAACTTAACAAGAGCGGCCTAGTCACGATGACTAAAGGCCTTGAACCGGTCGCTAAAGAGGCTGAAAAGATCTTTGTAGAGAGTGTAAAAAAAGAGCAGGAGCTCGAAGAGCGTGTCAACGAGATGCTTGATGATAACGAAGATGATATTGAGGAGATGCTGGCGGACGAGCGTCAACTATTCTTTATGATCAAAAAGAAGCTGGCTCCGGAATATGGCGTCATCCTTTCGTATGAGGACCGCTACTCCGATATTGCACACAAAATCCTTGACGAGCTCTATGAAGAGGATTTGATCCATTTTGATGTCACGGAGAACCGTATCAAGAACATCATCTATAATGCGATCACGGGTTATATCGCAAGTAATGATGAGATCGATGATGCCGTCATGGAGAAGATCCGTTCGTATAAACGCCGCATTATCCCGGGTACGGAAGAGTTCGACATCATCCATGAAAAACTTTACAACGAAGAGCTGCAAAAGAGAGGACTTGCCTAATGAACACTGTTTGGATCTACCTTGAAA
>JBFFUI010000053.1:0-9174 GCA_041571435.1 Sulfurimonadaceae bacterium
AGATGGGGCAGAATCGACAAAAAGAGCGCTATATCTACGAGATGCAGACTCTTTGGCGGGGACTTAATACTGTCCAAGATATGTGAGAATCTCATCACTGCCCATCTTTTTACTGTTCAATACTTTCTGTCCGATCGAAATGGTGTACGCATACGACCGCTGTTCGCACTCGAGGACCCACAGACAGAGCTGAGAGAGTCTCTCTTCATCGTTCCTTGCGCAGGTCATAAAATCAAAATGAAGTACAGCCGCTTCATTGGTGTAAGAGAAGACCTTGCTCATCAGCGTGTCACCCTTGGCTAATGACTGCCAGTAGATCTGAGAGGGTCTGTCACTTTTCTCGTAGACTTTTACCCCTTCAAAATCGTCTTTATCCCCGTAGAGCGACTTGTTTTTGGCGATAAAGGCGTCGATACTCTCCCCTTTTGGTTCCGGATAGACCACAAAATGCTTATCGATGTCAAAGACCCTGTAAAAGATCTGATGCGGCAGCGGAAAGCCGCTCTCGCACTGCACACTCTCCAGTTTGGCACGGCCTCTGTGCCTATACGTGTGCTTGAAGGTCAACACTTCCGGCCGGTTGGCACGAATGATCTTGCAGTGCTGCTTTTCATCTGCACTGAGACAGCTTATGTCATAGACATCCCTTTTTGACGAGGAGAGAGAGAGGGTGTAGCTGCTTGTGCGGTTGGCAAAGACGCGTTGAAACGAGAGCAGTTGAACCTCCAATGCCCGAATATTGTTCCGTCCGAACGCATAGCTGCTGATGGCGAAAGCAAAGGTAAAAAAAAGGGCCAAATAGACGATGTTATAGTTGTGGATATAGGCCTGCATAAAAAGCGCGACAAAAATCAATATCAGCAGATAGATGTACTTTGTCGGTCTCTCGCTGCCCTTTCTAGCAATCTTGGCATATGAGTGAGAGAATCTTTTTTGAAGCTGATTCAGAACTATCACGGTTTGTTAACTCCAATCGATGCAGAACAACAGGCTCTAAGACATCCGTAACGTCATTAGGCGTAACAAAATCTCTGCCTTTGATGACGGCATAGGCCTTTGAGAGCTGCAAAAGCGCCAAGGCACCTCGCGTTGAGAGCCCGTATTCAAAAAGACCATGCTGGCGGGAGACTTCGATGATACTCTGAACAAGATCCAGTATCTCGTCGCTGACATGGACATCCTGGCTCAGGTCCAGGAGCCTGTGCACCTCCTCTTTTGAGAAGGTCTTCAGATCGTCCACGTTTTTCAGGTTACTTTGTCGCAAGATGGCCCGTTCGGACGATCTGTCCGCATACCCCAATGAGATCGTACAGACAAAACGATCAAGCTGAGAACTCGGCATCGTAAAAACACCGCTCTCTTCAAATGGGTTTTTTGTAGCGATAACGAAGAATGGACGCTCCAGCGGGTAGGTCTTGTTCTCAACACTCACCTGATGTTCAGCCATCGCTTCGAGCAGTGCACTTTGTGTCTTGGGTGTTGCACGGTTGATCTCATCGGCCAGCAGAACAGAGCTGAATATCGGCCCTTTTTTAAACCGGAACTCACCACTTTTGACATCAAAATAGTTCACCCCGATAATATCGGCCGGAAGAAGATCGGAGGTAAACTGGATACGCCCGAATTCCAACCCGAGTACCTGTGCAAGTGCCTTTGCCAAGGTCGTCTTTCCGACACCCGGCATATCTTCGATAAGCAGATGCCCGCCTGACAAAAATGCCGCCATGGCCAACTCTATCTTGTCGCGTTTGCCGATGACCACTTTTTCGATCTCGTCGATAATGCTATGGATCAGTGTATGACTCTCTTGCACGCTTCTGTCCCTACTCATAATATGGGGCTAAGCATAACACAAAAGAATTAAGGAGACTCTGCATTGCACTCACTAATGTTTTCGCGTAGGCTTGGGCACAGAAATAAACTTACTGAAGACATACAACAGTGCAGAGAGTGCCAATATCAAAGCAGCTGCATAATGCAGGTCTTTGTAGTCATTGATCGAGATCTTGAAGACGATCAAAAGGGCTTCGATCAGCAGAGCGATGATGATCGAGACCATAAAGGTGACCAGACTTTTCGGGTTAAAGACCTCAGAGATGTTCTGGGTCCGCGGCAGGACCTCCTGTTCGTAGATCGTTTTACCCAGGTCAAACACCGCAAGCCCAAGAGTGAGGGCAATAACCGGTTTAAAGACGATCTCAAGATCCATCTTGGCATCGGAAAAGAGATAGCTTAAGAAGCTGCTTATACCGTAGAAGACGACAAAGAGGCCGAAGAGAAGCAGTCCCCCGCCTATAAGACCATATGAGAAGCGGCTCAGCATCCGGAAAGCGGAATTCCCCTCTATAAGATGAAAGCGCTCCAACAGTGTACGGAGTCTAAAGTCTAAAAATAGAAAGTTCTCACCGTATCGAAAGACGACCGTAATACAGAGTGTGCCTGATACACTCGATATGTAAGGTTCGGTGACAAAAAACTCTCCGTCAAACCGTTCCATGTCAAGCAGATAGGCACGGTTTTCACCAATGCGGGTCTCGTCTTCGATCTTATCCCCGAGGTTGGCCGATATCTGGTTCATCTCTTTATCACAAGCGTAGATCAGCTCAAGGCTAGGAAAGGACTCTTTCAAGAGTGCGTAACTGCTGTTTGTAATCGTCTTTAACTGGGCACGTTTCAGTGTTGATGCGATGAACCGCTCTATAAGCGGCCGGTTTTGTTCATAAAGCTTGACTAAATGCTGCATCTTGATTCCTTATGTGGCGTGTATTGCTTGACGCGTGAGGCACTTATAAAAAGCCTGAGAGTAAGGGTTTTGATAGATACCTGTACGGACCTGACACATCACTGTATCAAGTCTATTAGGAGAAGTCTTTTAGAGTATGCTTACACAGACACACTCAAGGAAAAGGACTTACCTACTCTTCTGCATTAGTAGCGCCTAATTCTGTTCGGTGTATGCGATCAAAGCATTTTACGGCATTGTGATCATCAAAGTCGATGCATCTGATATGATGACTGTCAAATTATAATGCATAATGGGTCTATTGTGTTCACAATATTGATTATTTTTTATACAGTGTTTTTATGGGAGGAGATACTGCTTGATACAGCAGCATCTGATATATCCTTGCTGAACGACTTTGTCAGCAGGCTGGACATATTGGTATAGCGTCTCTATTTCGGTACGAACATCAGACGCATACGGCGAATGAAAAGTGCCCCTAGCGCCACTGCCAGTATCTTGAAGTCGATCTCGCTGCCCATATGCAGTGCGTCAAACGCGGCACTTTGTGTCGCTTCGGCACCTAGTGCCTGCATCGCCAGGATCTTTGGGGTGTAGACCGCACTGAACATCATCGCGGTGACGATGACAAAGAAGGCACTGACGAGTGACCAGTTGTCGCGGCGTCCGTGTTTGTACTCATTCGCTTCGAAGACAAAAACAACAAAAGCCATAAAGGTGAGGAAGTAGCTAAATCGGCGGAAGATCTCGGCCATCAGAACACCCTCGTTATATTGTTGCAGCAGTGCCCCGACAAGAAAACTGTCGGAATTGAAGATCGTCGCTGCGACAATGATACCCAGTGTCAGTACGGCACCAAGCGTCATCGCGACTAAAAGAAGATAGATCACTATTGTCCACTGTTTAGCTGTCATGTTTTTTCCTTATCGTTTCAAGACAAACCCGCGGTCATGTCCGGCCAGGTCTTTATAAAACTTCAGTTCATTGTACTGCGTATTCTCTAAATATGCTGTTACCTTAGGCTTTTGATCGTATCCCATCTCACAGGCGAAAAAAGGGATCTTGCGCAAGATGACCTCGTCAAGCAGCCGCCGGATGATCTCGTCACCAATCTCACCACCGAAGAGCGCCAGGTCTGGTTCATAATCCAGGTTGCTCTCCAGGGGTTCACTGTTGGCGATATAGGGCGGATTGGAGACCAGGATATCGATCGTCTCCGTGACAGGTCCCAGCAGGTCCCCCTGACGCAGTTCAATGCGCTCGCCCAGGCCAAAGGCTTCGATGTTCTTTCGTGCGACTTTCAGTGCATCCGGACTGATATCTACAGCGATGATCTTTGCCTTTGGAAGGTGCTGTGCCAGAACGGTCGAAATAATGCCACTTCCGACACCTACTTCGACAATAGTAAGCTCTTTATTTTTGTCAGCAATCGCCAATACCTCATCGATCAGCAGTTCCGTCTCGGGACGCGGGATCAGTGCCCCCTCTTCAATGTGGAACTCCTGCGAGTAGAAACTGACACGGTTTGTGATGTATTCGAGCGGCTGGTTCTCTTTGCGGCGACGTACCCAGACAGCAAGTTTTTCGCCCTCTTCTACAGGCTCCTCTTCATGCGTCATCAGCCACAGCTCATCTTTTTGAAGCAGTGCCATGATAAGCAGCTGCGCCTCCCGTCTCGGACGTTCGACAACACCTTTAAGTTCGGCGGTGATATGGGTAAGCCACGCACCGACCGACATCAATCGATCGATGGGCATGGTCCCTCAAGCGCACCTTCACTCTGTGCTGCAATATCAACGCCCAACTCTTTGAGGCGTTCAAGTACCGGCGGATGGGTGTAGTAGAAAAAGATGTAGAGCGGGTGCGACAGCGGAAAACTTTTGTTCTCGTTCACCAGTTTTTTAAGGGCCTCGCTCAAAAAGAGTTTTCCTCCGAGATCGGCACCCGTCTTGTCCGCTTCATACTCGTTGTGACGGCTCACAATACCCATGATCGGCATCATCACAAAACTGAGCAGCGGCATGACCAGCATGAAAAGCATCATCATGTTGGCAGCACTCTTTTGCACGCCAAGTTCCATGTAAAGCGTGTCAGGCAGGTTGCCGAACAGCGCGAACATCGCAAAAAGCATACCGCCCATCAGCGCAATGTTCTTGTAGATGTCACCGTGCTGAAAGTGCCCCAGTTCATGGCCAAGCACGGCCAGCAGCTCATTGGCCGACAGTTTTTCCAACAGCGTGTCAAACAGCACGACACGTTTTGTCTTTCCAAGACCGCCGAAGTAGGCATTCAAACGAGCATCCCGTTTAGATGCATCCGAGATAAAGACGCCCGAGCTCTTAAAGCCTGTCTCATCCATCAGATGGTTGATCTGCTTGTTCAGCTCCTCATCTTTGAGCGGTGTCAGTTTGTCAAAGAAGAGTGCCCGAAGCGTCGGAAAGAACATGTTCAAAAGTACAACGACACCAAAGATAAAGGCAAAGCTCCATAGCCACCAGAGCTCGGTAGAGGAGATAATGGCAAAAATACCCCAGATGATCAATGCACCGAAGACAACTGTCAACAGGGTTGAGATGACCGTGTCTTTAATGTAAAGTGCCATGCTGGAACGGTTAAAACCGAACTTCGCATCCAAAACAAATTTTTCATAGTACTCGACCGGTAGCGCGATCAGACCATTGATCAGAATAAACCCCAACACCGCAAATATCGTTGAGAGTGTCTGATCATAGACCATAAACGTCTCTTCTATCCATGCAATACCAAAGCTCATCCAGACCAAAAAGAGCATGAAATCCAGAAGCGTAGTAAACATAGAGAGTTTCTCTTTTGCGACGGCGTAGTTACCGGCTTTTAGGAACTCGGCCGAACTCATCAGCACCGCATTTTTGCGTTTTGCCTGATTGACATAACCGATCTGCATCACGCTCACATAGATCTTGATAAAAACATAAAAAGTATAAATTCCGATAATCACTGTTAACATACTGGGCCTTCAGGCATTCTGCCGTAAAAAATGTGATATTGTAGCATTTTTACTTTAGCCTAACGACACGTAAAAACAGTACTATTCATGGTCTATTTAAAAGGGATCTTACCGACTTTTTCTGTCGGTGTAAGGACATCATCCGGGACAAAACAAGCTCTCGCAATACCATAAACTGTTCCGATAATAATGCCTGCAATCACTACAGCCCAGACGATGCGACGTTTTTCGCCTGACAGTGTGTTGTAATCACCCATATCCTGTAATCTTGGTTCGCTCATCTAAAACTCCTCGGAATAATTTAATAGTGAAGAGTACCGTTTTTTTTTATGAACGCTGTAAAGACGGAGAGCTAAACTGACGATTTAAGTTTGTTTTTTGTATATTTTATTCGTCAGACTAGCGCCTCTCCTCTTCTGTTTATACAATTTGACTATAATGCCGGGATGAATGACTTCATCCCTGAGATAAAACCCACTCCCACTTTCAAAACGAAGCGCTGCAGCTGGCTGGTACAGATCGTTGCCTTCAAACTGACCTACATGCCTGTCATCCTGACACTGCTGGTAGCTTATATGGTCGACTATTTTTACGCCATAGCGACACTGCTCATCAGTTACCTTGTCACCGGCATTGTCCGATCCTACATGCGCAATAACTCCATCCCTAGAGAGCAGCTGGAGTACAGCTATAGCGATAAGGCCATCGCGTCATGGTTTTTATACCGAACCTACTGTTTCGGAGATCAACAATAGCGATGCAGCTGATCGAGTTGGACGATATCAACATACCTGAACTGGATCTCTACCGCCAACTTAGAGATAATGCTTTCAGTGCGGACAACAGTTTTATTGCAGACAGTCCTAAAGTGGTCAACGTACTGCTGGAGAGCGCCATCGACGTCAAGAGCCTCCTGGCGACACAAGAGTATTATGATACGTTCAAAGAACTTATTGACCAAAAAGAGATCCCCCGTCTCTATGTTGCAGATAAAAAAGTCATCGAGAAGATTGTCGGCCACAAGGTCCACCACAACTGCATGATGCACGGAGTCCGTCCCCAAGAGAGTACCTTGGAAGAGCTCGGTGAGCACATCATTATGCTCGATGAGATCTCATCGACCGAGAACATCGGCTCCATCGCAAGAAGTGCTGCGGCCCTCGGCATTGACTCCTACCTCTTGCCGAAGCAGGGGCCGCACCCTTTTAACCGTAGAGCGTTGCGTGTTTCTATGGGACTGGCCAGCAGATTAAAGATCCATCAATATGACGATATCTTTATAACACTGCAAAAACTGAGAGCAGACGGCTATAGGATCTTTGCTGCAGAGGTCACACCGGAGGCGACACCGCTCTCTGAAGTCAAGGTTCCCGAGAGGTGGGTTCTGCTCATGGGACATGAGGGAAAAGGGCTCTCACAGGAGGTGCTTGGTGCCTGTGATGAAGCGGTACAGATAGAGATGGAACCCGGCATCAAGAGCTTTAACGTCGGCGTAGCAGCATCGATCATGATGTACCAATTTAAAAATCACAATCGATAGCTGAAACATTAACCTTTTTCCAACCTAAAATAGACGACAAGACCACTGCTTTCTTACTCGCTACAAAGCCTCCCTTCGCTAAAATACCGCAACTCAATAACAATCAAAAAAGACAGGCGGACAATGGCACTTATCGATCTTCTCGGCGTACACAAACATTATGACCTGCAAAAGATCCTGGTCGACGTCAATTTTCATATTGATGAGGGTGAGCGCATCGTCATTGTCGGTAAGAACGGCAGCGGTAAATCGACACTGATGAAGACCATAAACGGCAAGATCGACATCGATGAAGGTGAACGCATCACCAGACAGGACCTTGAGATAAAAATGCTCGACCAGGTGCCGCATTTTGAAGCAGAAGACACTGTACGTCAGGCGGTTGAACGCGGTCTGCAGGAGCTTTACAGTGCCAAAAAGCGTTACGATGAGATCTCGTTGCTACTGGCCGACAACTTTGACGACAAACTTCTTTTAAAAGAGCATGCTGATCTCTCCAGCTACCTGGACCATCACAGTGCCTGGAGCCTCGACGACAAGATCGAACGCATTCTGGTCCACTTCAACCTCAAACAGATGGAAGAGAAACCCGTTATGATGCTCAGCGGAGGCGAACAGCGCCGTGTAGCGCTGGCAGGACTGCTGCTCCCAAAGCCCGATGTCCTGCTGCTGGATGAACCGACCAACCACCTTGACGTCTACATGGTCGAATTTCTGGAAGAGCTGATCCTCAAAGAGCAGTACACCCTGGTCTTCATCTCGCATGACCGTTACTTCATCGATCAGATCGCCACCAAAACCATTGAGGTCGAAGACGGCTCACTGCGCGAATACCGAGGCGGATATTCTGATTATCTTGACCAAAAAGCCGAGTACCTGCGCACCCTTCAGAAACAGCACGACAACCTTCTGGGCTTGCTTAAAACCGAAAACGAATGGTTTGCCCGCGGCGTCCGTGCCCGTCTTAAACGAAACGAAGGACGTAAAGAGCGCCTAATGCAGCTTCGCGAAGCCGCCAAGACAAATCCCGCCAAGATCCGCAAGATGAGCCTTGAGATACAGCGAGAGGAGAAACACTTCAACCGTGACAAAAGCATCAACAAACAGAAGATGCTCTTCGAGGTCAACAACCTCGGTGTCACACTCGGGGACAAACTGCTCATCAAGAACTTTACGACACGTATCCTGCAAAAAGATGTCATTGCGATCGTCGGACCGAACGGAACAGGCAAATCCACCCTGCTGAAAACGCTGCTTGGGCGCATCAAACCGACCGAAGGGTCGATCAAACAGGGGGAGTTTTCCATCGGTTATTTTGATCAGCACCGAGAGCTGCTGGATGACTCCAAAAACCTCATCGAGACCTTCTGTCCCAATGGCGGCGACCGCGTCAATGTACGCGGTGCCAATATGCATGTCTACGGCTACCTGAAAAACTTCCTCTTCCCCCGCGAGTTCCTGGACAAAAAGATCGGTACCCTCAGCGGCGGTGAAAAAAACCGCGTTGCCCTCGCCCTCCTCTTTACCAAGAATGTCGACTGCCTGATCCTGGATGAACCGACCAACGATCTTGACATCCCGACCATCAACATTCTCGAAGAGCAGCTGCAGAACTTTCCCGGAGCGGTTATTCTGGTCAGCCATGACCGTTTTTTTGTCGACAAGATCGCCAAAAAACTCTTTATCTTCAAAAACCATGACGGCGAGATCGAAGAGTCCTACCAGCTCTACTCCGAGTATCTCGAAGATGAAATAGAGCGGCGTGAAGTTGAGAGCATCGTCAAAGAGGCCGAAGAAAAAAGTGCCCCTAAAAAAGAGGCCCCTAAAGAGAAGCCAAAAGCGGTCAAACTCTCCTATAAAGAGAATGAATCCCTGAAAAAGCTCCCTGCAGAGATCGAAGAGCTG
>JBFFUI010000054.1:0-8759 GCA_041571435.1 Sulfurimonadaceae bacterium
CCTTTTCCGAAAACGCTCTTCACCTCGGGAAACGACTTGATGATCTTGTCCGTTTTCTGCGTCAATATCTTGCTCTGGTCCACACTGATACCGTAGGGGGTGACCGGCATGTACATAAAGGTCTCTTCATTGAGCATCGGCATGAACTCCCAGTTGAGGCCCTTGTACAGCGGATACATATAACCCAAAGAGGCGATGGCCAAGATCAGGATAAGGTATTTTATCTTCAGTCCGTAGACGATCACGGGACGGTAGAGCCAGATGAAAAACCGGTTAAGCGGGTTCTTCTGCTCATGCGGG
Source organism: Sulfurimonadaceae bacterium (assembly GCA_041571435.1). Taxonomy (GTDB): domain Bacteria; phylum Campylobacterota; class Campylobacteria; order Campylobacterales; family Sulfurimonadaceae; genus Sulfonitrofixus. The sequence goes on from JBFFUI010000054.1 coordinate 301, forward strand.
ATCCTGCCGCGGACAAAGAGCACCATCAGAACAGGCACCAACGTCACCGAAAGCAGCGCCCCCGCCGTCATGGCAAAGGTCTTGGTATAGGCGAGCGGGCTGAAGAGCTGCCCTTCCTGACCGTCCAGTGCAAAGATCGGCAGGAACGAGACGACGACCAGCGCAAGGGCGAAAAAGATCGGCCGTCCGACCAGCTGCGATGAGCGTAAGATCACATCGATACGCTCACCCTTGCTCAGTTCACGTTCGAGTTTTGCCTCTTTTTTGTGGATAGATTTATGGGCGTTTTCGATCATGACGATCGTCGCATCTACCATCGCGCCGATAGCAATAGCGATACCCCCTAGGCTCATGATGTTCGAGCCGATGCCGAAACCCTTCATCAGCAGGAAGGTCAGGCCTATGGTCAAGGGGAGAATAAACAGTACGATCAGGGATGAACGCAGGTGCATCAAGAAGAGTGCAATGATCACGACGACGATAATGCTCTCTTCAAACAATGTCCCTTTCAAGGTCGCAACCGCTTTTTCGATGAGTCCTGAACGGTCATAGACGGTCTCGACATCGACACCCTCTACCGTGAGTTCAGCCATCTTGGCCTTTATGCGTGAAATCGCTCCATAGACATCTTCACCATAGCGCACCATGACAATGCCGCCGACTACTTCACCTTCGCCGTTCAGGTCCGCCATCCCCCGGCGGTTGGCGGGTGCCATCTCGACACGGGCAACATCGCCAATACGAAGAGGCACACCCCCTTTTGTGGCGACGACCAGGGTACGGATATCGTCAAGGTCTTTGATGTAGCCTTTGGCCTGGACCATCCACTCATAGCCGTTTTGGATCACGATACGTCCGCCGGTATCATTGTTGTTCATTTTCAGAACCTTGGCGACATCATTGATGGAGAGGTCATACATCACAAGGGCGTCATTGCTGACCGTGACCTGATAGGTCGGGACAAAGCCGCCGATACTCGCCACTTCCGAGACCCCGTCCACGCCCAACAGTGCATATTTATAGTAATAGTCCTGCAGCGTTCGCAGCTCTGCCAGGTTTTTGGTCTTGGAGGTCAGGGCATACTCATAGACCCAACCGACGCCCGAAGCATCCGGTCCGAGGCTCACCTCCATGCCGGCCGGTAATTGCGACTGCACCGAAGCGAGCTGCTCGAGCACCCGAGAACGCGCCCAGTAGAGCTCCGTCCCCTCTTTGAAGATGATGTAGATCAGGGCGTTTTCATAGGTCGAATAACCGCGTACGGTCTCAATACCGGCGATGGAGAGAAACTGCGACACCAACGGGTAGGTTCCCTGATCTTCAATGATCTCCGGACTCTGTCCCGTCCAGTTCACCTTGACGATGACCTGCGGCGGCGAAAGGTCCGGCAACGCGTCCAGCGGGGTATTCTTCATCGCCCAGTACGATCCGATGACCAAGAAGAGCGTCGCCATTAGAACGAGAAAACGGTTTCTGATACTGAACGCTATAAGTTTTTCAATCATCGTTCTCTCCTCATATCTTAATACAAGCCATTGATTTGGGCATCGCTGTCCATCATAAAGAGCGCGTTGTCCACCACCTCGTCGCCGACATTCAGACCCCTTTTTACGATATAGGTTTGATTATCAAGCGGTTCGACATCGACCGTTTTGGGCTCATACTCACCCTCAAATTCGCCCACGCCAAAGACATAGAACTGCCCGTTCTTTCGGATGACCGCTGTCGTCGGCAGGGTGAGATAGGTTTCAGGCGTGCCGCTTGCGGTGATCGTGGCATACATGCCGGGCAGCAGCTCTGTCTTGGCGTTGAGCACCTCCAAACGCAGCGTCGCCGTTGCCGCTTTCGGGTCGATATCGGGGTAGAGCTGCATCTTTTTGGCAGTATAAACGCCCTCCGTCCCCACTGCCGTGACACTGTAATCCGTCAAGTTTCTGTACCCGGAAAGCTCTTTTTGATAAACCTTCACCTCAACCCAGACCTTCTCCAGATCGACAATGGTAAAGAGCTTCTGTTTGGCACTGAAAGCACCCAGGTTGTTGACGCTTTTTTCAAAAAGATACCCGCTTGAGGGTGCCGTGATGTAGCTGTATCGGCCAGCCCTGCCGCTTCTTCTGACCGTAGCGATCTCGCTCTCTGCGACACCCAGCAGCTGAAGTTTCTCTTTGGCACTTTCTACCATCGCAGCATTGGGGCGCTGCCTGTCATAGTTGACCGCATTGATGTAATCCTCTTTGGCCTGCAGGATCTCCGGCGAATAGACCTTTGCCAGCTTTTCGCCTTTGCTCACTTTTTGGTAGCGCTTGTCCGCATACAGCGTGACAATGTAACCGCCGTAACGCGGTACGACATCGTACACACGCGACTCGTCCACCTTGACATAACCGTAATTTTTCCGGCTTTGCGCACTCTTTTGCGCTTTGACCTTCACCGTCTGAACATTGAAGAGCTGCTCAACCGTCGCCTCTTTGGCCATCAGAGGCATCAGCAACATCAAAATTATGACTGCTTTATTCATCGTGTCTCTCCTGTCATCGCATCCAGCGAGGCTTCCGCCATGTTAAACCGTACCGTTGCGTTGATGCGTTGCTCATCAAGCGCCAGTTTCTGTTTTAAAAGGTCAATATAGACAAAAAGGTCCTGCCCGCTTTTGACCGAAGCGCTGGTCAGCTCAAACATATGTTCGATCTGCGGCATGCTCTCGTCGTGAATGATCCGATAGATAGCGTACGCATCTTCGAGCTGGGCGTAAAGCCCTCCGAGTTCACCCCTGAGCCGTTCCAGATAGTCTTGGCTCTCCGACGCTTTCGAGAGCGCCATCTTACGGGCCGCTTCGGTGTTGTCGCTCTCGGTGCCGTAGATAGGCAGGGCCATGCCGAAACCGACATTCACATAGTCGTTATACGATTGTCGGTGAAAGTAGCCGACCTGCACAAAAGGGTCGACATTGCCCGAAAGGTCCTGCACTTTTATATCGCTCTGCGCCAGTTGGACCTCGGCGCTTTTTGCACCATAGCCTCTGTTGTTCGCCAACTTCTGCGCATAGAATTCCAGCGCTTTCGGGACCTGGACGTGCAGGTCGACCTCCACACTCGAAATCTCCTCTGCTGCGAGGTAGCTTAGTTTTGCGTACAACGCTTTTCGCATGCTCTCGTAGCGGCTCTTTTTGATCTTAAGCTGCGAGAGCGTCAACTCGGCTGACATGATCCCCATGTGGCTGCTGGTACGGGTGGCGCTGTAGGCGGTATTGAGCTCGATGTTCTGGCGCGTCACCTCGATGTACTCCCCAATAACCTTCAGCTCTTCGTCGACTTCCCAAATGCCATAGGCCGTCATCTTGATGCGCTCCACCAGTTTCACCTTCGCCTCTTCCAGGCTCAAGGCGGTAACCTGTTTCTTTGCGCGTGAGCGTGCCGTTGCGGCGTCCCGTTTTCCGAAAGAGGGAAACTTCTGCTTCAGGGTGACACTGCTCGTCTGCATCGGCTCTATCGAACGGTCGGTGATGTCCTCGAACTGAATGTCGTTGATGGCAAAAGCGATCTCGGGGTTGGCAAAGCTTCGGGTTGAGGCGATCTGATAATCTTCGGCGTTGAGACGCTCTTGTACCGCCTCCAGAGAGGGGTGAGAGGCCAAAGCGTTATCGATGATCATCTCCAATGGTGTGGCACTTAACAACAGGGGTAAAAACAGCAGCAGAATAGATTTCATGATCTACTCTAGATATTGACGGATGTCTTTACCCGTATCCGCTTGCCCGTTTTCGGTGTAACGAGAATATGGATTTGCCACGTTCCGCCCATCGAAAAATTGACATCGGCTCTGTACTTCCCGCCGCCCAGGGAGGTCGCTTCGACAACACTTTCCATCGCCGGCATACCCGGCATGGCAGGCATAAAGACTTTCAGGCTCACTGCCGTACCTTCGGTGACCTTGGCGTCACGCGTCAACATCAACTCGAGTGTGTTGCTGCCGACGGCCAGAGGCTTTTCTGCGCTCATAACAACCTTGGTCGTTTTAAAAGTCGCCGTTTTTTCAAACCCTGCTGCATAGAGCAGTCCGCTTGCCAACACGGCCATAATAAGAAGTTTGATCAAAGTTTTCACAGTTTCTCCTTCTATACTTTAAGTTTTTACGAGTATATCCGCATCGTGTGAGGCATTTGTGAGAAGATTGTGCTGATACAAACTTGAGCTATAATAATTGATGCACATTTTACTCCTCGAAGATGACACTGTTCTGGCCGATATCCTGATAGACTATCTACAAGAACGATATCAGGTGACACATACCTACAGCATGAAAGAGGCCTTGCACCTTTGTAACGAGAACCGGTATGATCTCTACATCTTCGACATCAACGTACCTGACGGTGACGGTATCACCCTATTAAAAGAGCTTCGAGCTTTTCACGACGAGACGCCAGCTATTTTCATTACCGCTTTTGATGACACAAAGCATCTTACCGAGGCCTTTCACTCCGGCGGCAACGACTTCATCAAAAAACCGTTCGACCTTGAAGAGCTGGCTGTACGCATCGACAATATCAAACGCCATTTCGGTCTGGAGATGCAGATCGCTCTCTCTGACGACACCACTTTTGACCCGCGAACCCATACGCTCGACATCGCAGGTGCACTCCATAAACTAAGTGCCAAAGAGAGTGAATGCCTCCACTACCTCTATAAAAACCGCAGCAGGGTCGTCAGCTCGGACGAGCTTCTGCAAAACCTCTGGAATTATGATGAGATCCCCTCGGAAGATACCATCCGCACCCTTATCAAGCAGCTGCGAAAACATATCGGCAAAGAGCACATCATCAACATCAGAGGCGAAGGGTACCGCTATGAATGATCTCGAAAAACGCTCCTTTTACTCATTCTTGGCCCTCTACGTCGGCTCCTCTTTTCTCTTTCTGGCACTGGCCGGTTTCTGGTATTACACCGCCCAGAAAAATGCCCTACAAAACAACAACTATTTCCAGATGCAGCACTACAGCGACAAAGTGAGCGCGGCCATCATCAACAGTCATATGCAGGGGGGTGGCCTGCATCTTCCTGCCCCGCCGCCGCAGACAGAGCTTACCCTGATCTCGACACAAAACGATGTCGTTTACGGTGCACTGCCCCAAAATATAAAAACATTCAAAAATGACTTTTTGCTACTTGACAACCGTACTATCCTGATCTCCGATGCCCCGCAGGAGCATCTCAACATCAAGTATGTCATCGTCCAAAGCAGCACTTTCCATAAAGAACTCGAAGCCCTGCTGGCACATGTTCTCTTGGTGATGATCATCATTGCCCTGGGCATCGTCTCGGTCGCCTGGGTCCTCTCCAAGCTCTTTATGCGCCCCATCCGCCAGAAAGTCGAACAGATCGAGCAGTTTGTCCAGGACATCTCGCACGAGCTCAACACCCCCGTTACGGCCCTGCAGATGAGTTCCAAACGCGCTCTGCAAAAAGGGGTCTACGACGAAAAGATCCTCACTAACATCGCCATCAGCACCAAGCATCTCTACAGCATCTACCAATCCCTGGCCTATCTGAACTTCTCCACACCGAAACAGGAGCCCAAGGTACTCGACCTGCAGCCGATCCTCGAAGAGAGCATCGCCTATTATGCGGAACTCAGCCATGCGAAAAACATCGCCTTTAAAACAGAGATCAGCCGCTCGGAACTGCGTATCACCGAGGAGCGTGCCAGACTCCTCTTCTCCAACCTCATCGCCAACGCCATCAAATACTCGATGCCTGACACTACCATCACCATTACGCTCAAAGAAGGTTTTTTCAGCATAAAAGACGAGGGTGTCGGCATCGCCGAAGCGAAGATCAAAGAGATATTCAAACCCTATGAGAGAGGTTCAAACATCGCCGGCGGTTTCGGCATAGGACTGAGTATCGTTAAGCAGATCTGTGAGGAGTTCAGGATAAAAACTGATGTTGAGTCGGAAGTCGATAAGGGGAGCTGTTTTACGCTGACGTGGTAAAAAAACGACGAAGTACTATTTTTTTGAGGATAATGTCGTTGTCAGCGAGAGGGCCTTCCACTCCTGCATGCCGCCGCGGTACCATTTGAGTTTCTCCGCCGGATACCCAAGCTCTATCAATTTCAGTATGGCTATCGGAGATTGGCCGCACCAGGGACCGTTGCAAAAGAGCAGCAGTGTCTTCGCCTCGGCAAAGTCATAGTTCCCCTCTTTACCTTGTTTGACACCGACGATGGTCAGCATCTCCGCAAACTCTTCTTCGAAGTTTTTCGGATCTTTCAAGACCGCTACCCAGATATTTGTCGCACCCGGTATGGTCTCGAGGTCATACCACTCACCGTTTCGGGTGTCCACGAGCAGATAATCTTTGCGCGATTGCATCTGCTCCATAAAACGGAGCACTTCAAGTTCGGCATAGGTCTCTACGCCCTCTTTGATGTGGAGCGGATAGATGACGCCGGCCGTCTGCACAAACGATGCCTGGCAGTTTTCAGGCACCTCTTCTCCGGCATAGTCACCTTCCCAGATAGCACTCGGTGTAATGGGTATGTCATAACACTTCGGTGAGATCTCTCTCTCCACATGATACGTTTTACCGTCAAGGTGCGTTGTGTTAACACCGTTATGCTGAAGACTGTAGAGCGAATTTTCGGCATACACCAGCGTCGCTGCAAACACAAATAATAGAAACAGTCGCATGCATCCCTCCTGCTATTTGACTATGTAAACATAACATCTACTACTGCTTATTCTATTATAATATTTTATAATTTTCTCTCTTTTGCAGCTTTTTCCCGTGCTTTGTCTTTTTTACTTTTGCCTTTGCCTTTGACCGGGGCCGGTCCCTTCTCTTTTTTAGGTGCTTCGCCTGTAAGTTCAAATCCAGGGATCTGTTCTCTTTCAAGTTTGATCCCGCTGCGTTTTTCAATCAGTTTAAAATGGTCCATATCCTCATAGCCGATGAACGAAACGGCATTGCCTGACTTGCCGGCACGTGCCGTTCTTCCGATACGGTGGATGTAGTCGGCAGGCGAGCGCGGCAGGTCAAAGTTGACGACACAGTCGATCTCTTCGATATGTAGACCGCGTGCTGCGATGTCGGTTGCAAAGAGCACCTGGATCTTCTTCTCTTTGAACTCTTTAAGCGTCTCGTTTCGCTCCTGCTGATCAAGGTCGCCGTGAAAGGACTGTGCCGATATGCCGTATTTTTTAAACTTCATAGCGATGTTGTCGGTCGCCCTTTTGTTGGCCATAAAGACCAGGACCTGGCCATACTTCTCTGTTTTCAAAAGATGCCTCAACAGCGGACCTCTGTTCTCTCGGTTCACTTCGATGACACGCTGATCGATGTTTTCAACGGTCTGATCTTCACCCTCGACAGTGACTTCCACCGCATTATTCGTGATCCTGGCCGCGATATCGAGGATTTTCTGAGGATAGGTCGCGGAGAACATGAGGTTTTGGCGCTGCGAAGGTATCGCCTCCAGAACTGCATCCAGCTCTTCGGCAAAACCGAGATTGAGCATTTTGTCCGCTTCGTCCAGGACCAGCAACTCCAAGTGGGAGAGGTTCATCTGTTTTTTGTCCAGGACATCCAGAAAACGTCCTGATGTCGCTACCAGCACATCACATCCCTGCTGGATCTTATAGAGCTGGTCGCCGATGCTTTCACCGCCGATGACGCTGACCACCTTCGGTCTCGTCTCCAGATACTTTCCGAAAAGGTTAAATGCTTCTGCGACCTGAAGTGTCAGCTCTCTTGTCGGTGTCAGTACCAGCGCTTTGATCTTGGGCTTCTTGCCTTCGCCCCGGCGTCTCGACAACAGCTCTAAAATCGGCAGCACAAAGCTGGCACTTTTGCCGCTTCCGGTCTGAGACCGTGCCATGACATCCTTTTCGTCCAGTACCAGGGGAATCACTTTTGCCTGGATCGCCGTTGGCTGCGTAAAGCCCGCATCGTCAAGTGCACGAAGAAGAGGCTGCGAAAGTGCGAAGGCTGAAAAGTCCAAAAAACCTACCCTACTTGTCGGCGTATTTAGAACGGGTCGATGTCATCGAGAGGCTTTTCCAGACATGCATACCGCCACGGTACCACTTCATCTTCTCAACCGGATAGCCGATAGCCAAGTACCCTCGTATTGCTGCGGGTGACTGTCCGCACCACGGGCCGTTACAAAAGAGCAGCATCATCTTTGCCTTGGAAAAGTTATAGCTGCCGTCTTTATTGGTGATGACATGCAGCTCATCGAGCATAAACGCAAATTCGTCGGGGTACTTCTTAGGGTTTTGCACCATCGAGAACCAGTAGTTGACCGCACCCGGGATCGTATCGTACTCATACCAGTCCGCTCCGCGCGAGTCCACCAGAACCAGCTCTTTGTTTGTTGCCATCTCTTTGATGAAGTTGAGCACTTCCAGCTCACCGTAACTCTCTATCCCCTCCGCCATATGCATCGGAGAGAGTGTGCCC
>JBFFUI010000055.1:0-8577 GCA_041571435.1 Sulfurimonadaceae bacterium
ATGGGCAATAGGGATGTTGACAACGTCACCGTTATTGAACTTTTGCAAAAAGTCATTGCTGTTGTTCACCACTTTAAGGTGATGGTGTTTAGAGATAAAGTGCAGGTGCTCGTTGCGTTTGAGTGCGCCTGGAAGCATATGTGTCTCTGTCAAGACCTGAAAACCGTTACAGATACCAAGGACTTTCTTGCCCGCCTCAGCATGGGCTTTAACCGCTTTCATGATCGGAGATTTGGATGCGATAGCACCTGAACGAAGATAATCGCCGTACGAGAATCCGCCCGCAATGACAACAAGGTCGATATCATCAGCGATCACTGTCTCCTGGTGCCATAGGATGCTTGTCTCGGCACCCAGTTTCTCAAACGCATACTGTGTGTCGTATTCGCAGTTGGTTCCCGGAAATTGAACAATACCTACTTTCATTATGCAATGATCTCGATTTCATAATCTTCAATAACAGTATTGGCAAGAAGCTCTTCACACATCTGTGTGACCTCTTCACGTGCGGCTGTCTCATCGGCAGTGCTCAGTTTCATCACGATCTGGCGGCCGACACGTACGTCTTCAACGTTGTTGAAGTGCAAAGAATCAAGTGCATGGTGCACGGCCTTTCCCTGAGAATCAAGTACACCGTTTTTAAGTGAGATATTAATAATTGCAGTCATTGTTTTCCTTATTTATTTAAAATTCTGTTGAGTACTTCTTCATAGGCAAGTGTCAGCCCACCCAAGCCTTGACGGAAACGGTCTTTGTCCATCTTCTCGCCTGTTTCAGCATCCCAGAAACGGCAGTTGTCCGGAGAGATTTCGTCAACAAGGATGATATTGCCGTCTTTGTCTTTACCAAACTCAAGTTTGAAGTCAACAAGGTTCAGCCCTTTGGCTGCAAAGTAAGGTTTCAGGATGTCATTGACCTGGCGTGCCATGCGGCGAAGTTTGTCCAGCTCGTCCTGGAAATCGACCAGTCCCAGGATCAGCGCATGCTGGTCATTGAGTTTAGGATCACCAAGTGCATCGTTTTTATAGTCGAACTCGACCAGTGTAAACGGGAGTACTTTACCATCTTCGATACCAAGGTTACGGCTCAGGCTACCTGTCGCGATGTTACGGACGATGACTTCGATCAAGATCACATCGACACGTTTGTGAAGCATGTGGTTGTCATCCATCATCTCAATAAAGTGCGTTGGAATACCTTCGGCTTCCAAGACTTTAAAAAGTTCGGTAGAGATCTTGTTGTTCAGTACGCCTTTACCTGCTTCGCTTGACTTCTTTTCACCATTAAATGCCGTTAGGTCATCTTTGAATTCCGAGATCAGTATCTCAGGTTCGTCTGTAGTATAAAGTTTTTTAGCCTTACCTTCATAAAGTAGCTCACGTTTTTCCATTTTCATTATCCTTTGACTATTATTAGGGCTTTCATGATATCTGTCCCCTCTTTGAGTTGAATGTCTGTTCTAAGTTGCTCTTCAGAGATGATGTTCTTGTCATCTTTGCTCTCCGCGCTCTCTTTTTCCACTTTTTTACCGTCGACTTTTTCAAGTTCGCTTTCGAGGTGCTTTTTAAGATCAGCCTCTTTAAGGGCGAACTGGCTCTCTCTGGTTTCAACGGAACCGGCAAGGATCTTGATGTCCGGTGTTACACCGACTGCCTGGATCGTGCGTCCACTAGGCAGGTAGTAACGGGCTACTGTCAGTTTGATGGCATCTGTCTCCGTGATTGGCAGAATGACCTGCACCGAACCTTTACCAAAGGTCTTCGTTCCAAGAATAACGGCCCGCTTATGGTCTTGAAGTGCACCGCTTACGATTTCGGAAGCTGAGGCACTTCCGCCATTGACTAGTACAAGAAGCGGTTCCTTTGTCAAGGTTGTTTCTGGCTTGGCGTTAAAGGTTTCATTTTCGCGGGTGTCGCGTCCTTTCTGGGAGACAATGACCCCTTCGTCGACAAAGAGGTCGACCAAACCTACCGCCTGGTCCAGAAGACCACCCGGATTGTTGCGAAGGTCCAAAATGATCCCTTTGGTCTTGGCTTGATGCTGTTTGATCGCTTTTGAGACCCCTTCGACTACTTTTTTGTCAAAGCTCGTCACGCGGATATAGAGTATGTCGTCACCGATCGTCTTGGCATAAACAGATTCGATCTTGATGATGTCGCGTATGATATGGATGTCAAGAGGTTTAGTCTCGCCTTCGCGAACGATCGTCAGGTCAATCGGAACCCCTTTTTTACCGCGCATCAGACTGACGGCTTCATCGAGTCCCATGCCCAGTGTGGACTTGTCATCGATCTTAAGGATGATGTCGCCGGCTTCCATGCCCGCTTTGTCAGCAGGTGTGCCCTCGATCGGTGCGATTACGGTCAGTGCGCCGTCTTTCATACCGACGGTGATACCCAAGCCACCGAACTCACCGTTGGTCTGTACTTTCAGACTCTCAAAGCTTTTGGAGTCGAGGTAGTTGGAGTGGGCATCGAGATTGGTCATCATCCCTTTTAGGGATTTGTCCATCAACTCTTCGATAGTCAGGTTGTCGACATTGTATTTTTCAACAATACTGAGCACCTTTGTAAACTTAGCAAGGGCCTGCAAGCGGGATTGCTCAACAGTCGGTTTGTCGTTGACTGCACCAGTTGCATCCTCTTTTGCGAAAAGTGTTGCATTGAAGGTGAGGCTGGCCGCGATAACAGCACTCAGTGCACCCAGAAACATAAATTTTTTGTTTTTCATTTGGTAACCATTCTTGCTTGTAAATTTAAAGGTGATATTATAGTTAAATGTTGGTTAATTATCAATCTGCAGAGTTTTACGATGCAGGGCTGTTTTTCACCTCTCCCACGGAGACGGAGATACGGAAGTTGTTTTGGTTTCAAACGTTTGATGATATTAGTAACGTCAAGATCATGATAACACGTGATTCTATACGCTTTTCAACTGCAGATCAGGGCATGGCGGCAACCGTTGAACGAAGATACTTTAGTCATATGCTATCAACTATACTTGACAAAGGTACACTCAAGTTGCTATAATATTTATACATTAAAATAAAAGGATCAACTATTATGAATACTATTTTTGAAAAACTGACACACCAGATGACAGAAGCGGTTGAGTCGGCACTCTCTCTGGCACTGCATAACAAAAACATGGAAGTCGAACCGGTCCACTTCTTCTGGGCACTGCTTACGAACAGCAATTCGGTCTTAAACCAGGCCTTTAACAAGATGAATGTGGATAAGACGGCAATTGAGCTTGATGTCAAGTCTATCGCCGATAAACTCCCGAAATCTTCATCGGTCTCTAAAGAGAACATTCGTATCTCTCGCAACCTGGTACAGGCGCTGGAACGCGGTGTCGGTGAGATGACGAAGATGGGTGACAGTTTTTTAGCGGTCGATACCTTTATCCTGGCAAATATGCAAGAGGAACTCTTTAAAAGTATCTTGTCCAAATATGTCGATATGATGGAACTGAAAAAGACATTTGAAGCGATGCGCGGCGGTCAGAAGATTGAGTCGCAGACAGCCGATGAAAACCTTGAAAGCCTTGACAAATACGGCATCGACCTGACGGCTGAAGCGGCGGAAGGGAAACTGTCTCCGGTGATCGGTCGTGACGAAGAGATCAGCCGCATGATGCAGATCCTGATTCGTAAAACAAAAAATAATCCTATTCTGCTGGGTGAACCTGGTGTCGGTAAAACGGCTTTGGCCGAAGGTCTTGCACAGCGTGTCTATAATAAAGAGGTACCGCTGAGTCTGCAGAACAAACGCGTCGTCGCACTGGACATGTCGGCACTTATAGCCGGTGCGAAATACCGCGGTGAGTTCGAAGACCGTCTTAAAGCGGTCATAGACGAGGTTAAAAAGAGCGGGAATATCATCCTTTTCATCGATGAGATCCATACCATCGTGGGTGCGGGTGCCGGCGAGGGCGGCATGGATGCAGCCAATATTCTTAAACCGGCACTTGCCCGCGGTGAGCTTCATACGATCGGAGCGACAACACTGAAAGAGTATCGCAAATACTTCGAAAAAGATGCCGCTTTGCAGCGTCGTTTCCAGCCGGTCAATGTGGCTGAACCGACGATCAACCAGTCCCTGCAGATTCTGCGCGGTATCAAAGAGCGTCTGGAAGCGCACCACAATGTCACCATTACCGACTCGGCACTGATCGCAGCGGCTAAACTCTCCGAGCGTTACATTGGGGACCGCTTCCTGCCGGACAAGGCAATCGACCTGATCGATGAGGCGGCGGCGGAGTTAAAGATGCAGATCGAGTCGGAGCCGAATGTATTGGCCGCGGTCAAACGCGAGGTTCAGGAGCTTCAGGTCGAGCGCGAGGCGTTGAAGATGGACGAAAGCGCCTCTAATGAGAAACGTCTCGTAGAGATCGAAAAAGAGCTGGCGGATGCCGAAGAGAAAAAACGCTCTCTTGAGTCACAATTCGAGCAGGAAAAAGCGGTTTTCGAACGCATAGCCAACATCAAAAACGACATCGATGCCAAACGCCGTGAAGCGGAAAATGCAAAGAAAAACGGTGATTTCGAGAAGGCAGCAGCTATTGAATACGGTGACATCCCGAAGTTGAACACCGAAGAGGCTGAACTGCAAGAGCAGTGGAAGCGGATGCAGCAAGAGGGTGTACTGCTTAAAAACAGTGTTGACGAAGAGTCGATCGCCGGCATTATCAGTCGCTGGACAGGTATTCCTGTGACGAAGATGCTCCAGAGTGAAAAAGAGAAGGTCCTGCATATTCAGGACGAGTTGGATAAGGATGTTATAGGTCAAGAAAAGGCCACGTTCGCCGTTTCACGTGCCATCAAACGCAATAAAGCAGGGCTCTCGGACAAAGACCGTCCTATCGGTTCGTTCATGTTTCTTGGGCCAACGGGTGTCGGTAAGACGCAGACAGCCAAGACCCTGGCGAAGTTCCTGTTCGATTCACCGGACGCATTGATCCGTTTTGATATGAGTGAATATATGGAGAAACATGCGGTGTCGCGTCTGGTCGGTGCGCCTCCGGGGTATGTTGGTTATGATGAGGGTGGTCAGCTGACCGAAGCTGTACGTCGTAAACCGTACAGTGTTCTGCTTTTTGATGAGGTTGAGAAGGCGCATCCGGATGTCTTTAACATGCTTTTGCAGGTACTCGATGACGGACGTCTGACCGACAACAAAGGGGTGACGGTGGACTTTACCAACACAATCATTATCTTGACCTCGAACATCGCCAGTGACAAGATCATGACGATGCAGGGCGATCCGAACCTTGAAAATGTTGTTTTAGCTGAGCTGAAGACCAAATTTAAGCCGGAATTTTTGAACCGTCTTGATGACACGGTCATCTTTAGCCCACTCGGTGAAGGTGAGATTGAAGGCATCGTCACACTCTTCTTTAAAGAGATCGCCGACAAAGTCGAAGAGCGTGATATCACACTGACACTGAGCGATGCGGCCAAGCGCTTTATTGCACAGGCCGGATTCGATCCGGTCTACGGTGCCCGTCCGCTTAAACGTGCTCTTTACGAGATCGTCGAAGACCGCTTGGCCGACCTGATCCTAGGTGGCGAAGTGAGCGAAGGCAGTACAGTTGCCTTTGATGCAGAGGGCGACGAGATCAAGGTGCAGGTCAGCTGAGAGACAGAGGGCGAGTCTCTATGAAGAGCCCCCCTTATTCACTTTTAAACAGTATAATAACGCCATGAAAAAAATCGTATCTCTTTTTATATTTTTGACACTCTCTCTCTTTGCCTGTACGGGTGACTGCCTGACCTGTCATCCCGTCTTGGAAAAAAACATATTGACCGATCTGCGTCATAAGCCGATGTTGACCTGTATCAACTGTCACAGTGCTGTACCAAGCGCAATGGCCGAGTGCGGTAATGACTGTTTCGCCTGCCATCCGATGGAGAAGATCAATAACGGTGTGAAAGAGCATGAGGTGATACCAGGGTGTAAAGATTGTCATGTCAAGATGAAACAGGAGCTTTTGGACATCACCAATGCGCATGATCAGTCGAAAATAGAGTTACCGCTGAGAGACGTTCTTTTAAAGTAGGAGCAGGTATGTTGGAACCCATTGTTGATGCCAATGCCGTCAATGTTGTTGCCCATCTCATACAGCTTGCGGTCGCACCTGTCTTTTTGCTTGCGGCAGTAGGTGCTTTGTTGAATGTCTTTACGGGCAGACTCTCGAGAATAATCGATAAAATAGAGAAGATCGACCATTATGATGAGGATACGCTGCAAAGGTTTTCCGCAACGTATATCAAAGCGCGCCGCAATTCTCTTGCTGAGCGGATGCGCAATATGAATCTTGCTATTCTTTTTTGTACGATCACGGGTTTGCTTGTGGCGGTTGTCATCGTAACGATGTTCTTGAGCGCGATGTTGGAGTTTGAAAAGTCCATATTGATCGCTGCTCTCTTTATATTGGCCATGATTTCGCTGGTGCTTTCATTAACGCTTTTTTTACGAGAGATCTTTTTAACAACATCATTTGCCAAAAAGTAAAAGTGCAGGCGTAGGAGTCGTATAATGAGAGGCGATGGTGAATTGAAGCAAATACGTAATATTTAGAGATAATCCTTCTAAATCTTAACCGCGATTTAAGTAAGGATTTCGTATTATTGCGAGCTAAAAATTATTTAAGGGATATGACTTATGAAAAGAACATACCAACCTCATAGTACACCACGTAAACGTACTCACGGTTTCCGCGCTCGTATGGCAACTAAAAACGGTCGTCGCGTACTTAACCGTCGCCGTGCAAAAGGTAGAAAATCACTAACTGTGTAAGCAGTTTTACGATTCTCAAAAAAAACGGCGAGTTTCAATTCGTCTATAGAAGAGGAAAGAGCCAGCACTCGCGCTCTATTGTTCTTTTCTATCTCCCTCAAAAGGGAGTCAAGAAATATGGCTTCACTGCCAGTAAAAAAGTGGGCAATGCTGTCGTTCGCAGTCGATCAAAGCGTCGAATGAGGGCGATCTTCAGAGAGCAGTGTCCCCATCTCAAAGATGGTACTTACATCCTGGTCGCAAAAGAGGCTTTGGCCTCGACCACCTACGAACAACTTCAATACGACTTTATCAAGATATTACAACGCGCAGGCTGTCTTCAAGATGATCAGAAAAGCACTTCTTAAACTACTTGGTATCTACCAAAAGTTTTTTACGGTGATCGGTTATGGCAGCTGCCGGTATTACCCTACCTGTTCCGAGTATGCCAAGTGGCAGTTTGAAGAGAATCCGCTTTATATCGCCTTTTACAAATCGACGCTGCGGATTCTTTCATGCAACCAACTGTTTCCAGGTGGAATAGATTATCCACAAAAGCACTTTTTCTGCGAAAAACCGGAAAATTTAACCATTAATTCGATAAAGTATTGGCTCGTTCCAACAAAGAACAAAAAAATTTCTATAATAAAAAATTTCCGATTCAAAGGGTAACCCTTGTTAAACAATATGTCTGCTAACCAACGTCTCATTTTGGCCGTTGTCCTCTCTTTTGTCTTTTTTGTAGCTTACACGGCTATTTTCCCACCAGAAAAGGTCCGTTCAGAAGCCAATGCAACTGCAAAGACCCAGAACAGTGCTGTACAGCAGTCTGAAACATCATCGATGCCAAATGCCAAGCTGGAACATGCCGTTGCCGTTGATGAACAGATGCCCTCATCGGACTCAAGCAAGCTGGTCCGTATTGAGTCTGCGCACTTCAGCCTGACGATCGATACACTCGGACGCATCGCTTCTAAAATTCTTAAAGACGAGAAATACAACAATAACGAAAATATTCACTCCGAGATGGTTGCACAAGTGGGTACGAAACCCCTTCATATCCGTTTTGCCGATGTCGACATGAACAAAGAGTCGTTGAAGACACCTTATACGACAAATGTCCGCGAAGCGAATATTGATGAGGGCGGTTCGGTCGTTGTCACGATGCAGCAGAAACTGAGAAATCAAACCGTGGTTAAAACGCTCACAATCTATGCTGACGGTCACTACGATGCCAATATCGCGCTTTCAAAGGATACACGTTACTTTGTCTATCTTGGCCAGCACGTCAAGCGTGAAGGTCAGATGATGATGGCTGTACATGGTGCGATGGTCTACCATGCAGATGGTTTAACCGAGATCATCGAAGACGAAGATGCGGAGGGACGTAAGACATTCAGTGATGTCCACCTGACATCATCGTTTGACCAGTATTTCGCTTCGATAATCTACGGTCTTGATCCAAATGTCACTGTTACGGTTGACCGCGACCGTGACAACAACCCTATCGTTTATGTCGATGGTTCAAAAAACTTTTCTTTCAACGGATACATCGGACCGAAAGATTATAAAGAACTGAAGGCTATCGATCCGTTACTGGTCAATGCAATCGAGTATGGCTGGTTCACTTTTGCTGCAGCACCGCTCTTTAGTGTATTGCTCTGGCTACACGGTATCTTTGGAAACTGGGGTTGGGCGATCATCGCTCTGACGATCCTGATCCGTTTCGTGCTTTTCCCTTTGACGTACAAAGGGATGCTCTCTATGCAGAAGATGAAAGATGTCGCACCTAAGGTCA
>JBFFUI010000056.1:0-7478 GCA_041571435.1 Sulfurimonadaceae bacterium
CTTTTCTGCTTTTTTCCATCGGCATTGTTGTCTTCTAAGAACAGCTGTACTATAATCAACGCATGACATATGAACTCAACTCCCCACTGACCACCCATCTCATCAACACGCTGCGCGACAGCAAGACCGATGCGCTCAGGTTTCGACAGAACATCAAGACCCTGAGCCTGCTGCTTGCCGACAAGGCTCTGCAGGAAGACGCCCTGAAAGAGCGCTCCATGTTCACCTGGCAGGGAAAGTTCAACTTTCAACAGTTTGACGAAAGCAATCTGCTCTTTGTCACCGTCATGCGGGCCGGGCTGCCGATGCTTGAAGCGCTGATGGACCTCTTCCCCGATGCACAGGCCGGTTTTCTTGCCATCAAACGCGACGAAGAAACGCACAAGTCCAAACTCTACTACGACCGTGTTCCGGACTGCCAGGGCAAACACCTTATCCTGGTCGACCCGATGGTCGCGACCGGCGGTTCTATGATCGATGCGATAGAACTGCTTAAATACCGCGGTCCTGCCAAGATCACCTCACTCAACATCATCGGCAGTCCCGAGGGGTTAAAAAGAATCGAGAAGCTCTACCCCCAACTTGACATCTACATCGCACAGATCGACGAGCGTCTCAACGACGACAAGTACATCATTCCGGGGCTGGGCGATGCCGGTGACCGCCAGTACAACACGCCGGAGTAGTACCACGTTCCAACGACCTTCAAAGGTCGGCTTTCCTACCAAATAAGATAACTTGGCCTTATATCAAGTTTAGGTTAAGCATTCGAGTTATAACATATATCATAATCCATGAAAAGGCTTAGATATGACTGGTTATGATGCGCTTCTCAAACAGGCACACGTGCAATTGGACTCATTATCAAAGTTGTCTTCCATCAAAGAAGATTCTCTCGAGGCGACCTTAGAAATAAACGGCATTGACAGACGTGATTTTCTAAAATGGGCCGCATCGATAACGGCGATGCTGGCACTGCCTTCGAGTTTTACGCCCCTTGTCGCGGATGCCGTCAAACTGGCAGACCGGCTGCCGCTTGTCTGGATCCACCTGGCGGAGTGTACCGGCTGCAGCGAGTCGCTTATTCGTACCGACGCTCCCTCTATCGACTCCCTGATCTTCGACTACGTCTCTTTGGAGTACCACGAGACGGTGATGGCCGCTGCAGGGTGGCAGGCCGAGGAGAACCTTGAGAATGCCATCAAAAACTATGCCGGCCGGTATATCCTTCTTGTAGAAGGCGGTGTACCGACGGCGATGAACGGTCAGTACCTGACCGTCGGCGCCCATGCCAGAACCGGCGTTGACCTTATACACCACGCGGCCTCTTCGGCAGCAGCCATCTTCTCTATCGGTACCTGTGCCGCCTTTGGCGGTATACAGGCTGCCGCACCGAACCCGACCGGCGCCAAGGGTGTCGACCAGGTGATCTCCCAACCGGTCATCAATGTCCCGGGCTGTCCGCCAAGTTCAAAGAATATCGTCGGGACACTGGTCTACTATATCCTCTTCGGTTCCCTGCCGGCGATCGATGCCTACAGCCGTCCAAAGTGGGCCTACGGCAACCGTATCCATGATCTCTGCGAACGCCGCGGCCATTTCGATGCAGGCGAGTTCGTCGAGACCTTCGGCGATGAAGGCGCAAAATCGGCATGGTGCCTCTACAAACAGGGATGTAAAGGTCCCTACACCTTCAACAACTGTTCGACCGAACGCTTTAACCAACACACCAACTGGCCTATCGGTGCCGGTCACGGCTGCATGGGGTGCAGTGAACCCAACTTCTGGGACACGATGGGGCCGCTCGAAAAACCGATCGATTCGCATCTGGTGATGGGGCTTAACGCGACCGTTGACAAGATCGGGACAACGCTTCTGACAGCCACTGCTGTCGGTATCGGTGCCCATGCAGTCGCAAGTCTCTTTGCCAAAAAGAATGAGGAGGAGTCAAAATGAGCCAACGTGTAGTAATTGATCCTATTACGAGGATCGAAGGGCATCTGCGTATTGAAGTCGAAATCGACGAGAACAACGTCGTTCAAAAAGCGTACTCATCATCAACGCTGTGGCGCGGGATCGAGCTGATCCTGCAGGGCCGGGACCCGAGAGACGTGGGTCTGATGGCACAGCGTATCTGCGGTGTCTGTACCTACTCCCACTATAAAGCGGGGGTCGAAGCGGTCGAAGACGCTCTGGGCGTCATCCCGCCGTTGAATGCCCAGCTGGTGCGTTCCCTCTTGAACGAGTCGCTCTACATGCATGACCACGTCGTCCATTTCTACCATCTCCACGGGCTCGACTGGGTCGACATCATCTCAGCGCTTCAGGCCGATCCCGCCAAGGCATCCAAAGAGGCCTTCAAATATACGGACGCCCCTATAGCGACCGGTGAGGATGAGCTCAGAGCGGTACAGGAGCGGGTCAAAGGCTTTGCCGCCAAAGGCTCTCTCGGGCCGTTTGCCAACGCCTACTGGGGGAATTCAACCTATAAGTTCACACCGGAACAGAACCTGATCGCGCTCTCGCACTATCTCAAAGCTCTGGAAGTGCAGCGTACCGCTGCGCAGATGTTCGCCATCTTCGGTGCCAAACAGCCGCACCCCCAAAGTCTTGTCGTCGGCGGGATCACCAGCGTGAAGGACATGTTGAGCCCGGCACGCCTCATTGAGTGGAAAAGCAAATACGAGGTCGTCAAAGACTTTATCGACCGCGCCTACTATGCCGACGTGGTGATGGCGGCAGCCGCCTACGGGAGCGAACCGAGTGTTCTCGGCGGCATGGGTGTCAAGAACTTCCTGGCAGGCGACGCATTCCTGCTCTCGCGCAACCAGAACCTGTTTGAGTCGGGGATCATCAAAAACGGTGACCTGAGCAAGGTCTATGAGATCGAAGATGCTAAGATCGAAGAGGATGTGACCCATGCCTGGTACAGAGGCAACACGCCGCTTCAGCCCTATGACGGCGTTACGGAGCCCGAGTTCACCGGCTTTGTCGACGGCGACACCGTCAACGGCAAGGCCAAGGTGATCAACCCGGACGACAAATACTCCTGGGTCAAAGCACCGCGTTACGACGGTGACAGCTACGAGGTCGGGCCGCTCTCGTGCATGCTCGTCAACTACGCCAAGGGCAATACCCCTGTCGTAGAGGCGGTCAACGCCTTTTTGAAACAGACCGGACTGCCGGTGGCGGCACTCTTTACGACCCTGGGCCGAACGGCGGCGCGCATGCTGCAGACGAAAGTGATCTCGGACAACGCCATCACCACCTTCGGTTCGCTGATCGAGAACATCAAGAGCGATCAGAGCACCTACACCAAGTATGAGATCGACCCGAACAAAGAGTACAAGGGGCGTTTTATCGGTGAAGTGCCGCGCGGTACGCTGAGCCACTGGTTACGGATCAAGAACGGCGTCATCGAGAACTTCCAGGCTGTTGTTCCGACCACATGGAACGCCGGGCCGAAAGATGCCAACGGCGTTATCGGACCGTACGAAGCCTCGCTGGTCGGCCTCAAGATCGAAGATCCGACAAAACCGCTGGAGGTCCTGCGTGTTATCCACTCGTTTGACCCGTGTATGTCCTGTTCCGTACATGTCATGGATATCAAAGGGCACGACCTGGGTGAGTTTAAAGTCAGTACGATGAACGGTGGAGCCGTCTGCTAAAAGGAGCATCGAATGAAAGAGAGTAAACAGACCTATTATCCCGATTTTGTCTACAGCGGTGCCAACCGGCTGCTGCACTGGACACGTGCCATTACCATTACGGTATTGACGGTGACCGGTTTTTATCTGGCGGCCCCTTTTTTAGCGCCGAAAGGCGGCTCGGACAATATCGTATATGCCCAGTGGGGGATGGTGCACTTTATTTTCGGCTTCATCCTTCTTTCAGCGGCAATATTGAGGATCTACCTCTTCTTTTTCGGCAAGAACCATGAAGAAGAGACCCGTTCTATCAAAGATGTCTTCAGTCTGAAATCCTGGATCATACAGCTGAAATCCTACTTTTTTATCGGTGAGCTTCAAAAGAGAGGGATCTACGGCCCGCTGCAGTTTGTCACCTACACGGTGATCACGACACTTGTCATCCTGGCAGTACTGACAGGACTTATCCTCTACTCGAATGTCTACCATCAGGGGTTTGGCGGCATGATCCACGAACCGCTTGCTGTCGTTGCATCATGGATAGGCGGGCTGGCCAAGGTCCGTCTGATCCATCACATCACGATGTGGGGCTTTATCATCTTCGTACCGATCCATATCTATATGGTGGTCTGGACGGCGATCCGCTTCAAACACAGTGCCCTTGATGTCATGTTTACCGGATATGACTATCATTTGAAAAAACAGAGCCGAGAGGAAAGAAAGCAGTAATATGAAAATATTGATCTTGGGTATCGGCAATATCCTCTTTGCCGATGAAGGTATCGGTGTCCATATGGTCAACTACATACAGCAGAAGTACCGCTTCGATACCGAGCATCAGGTCGACCTGCTCGACGGCGGCACGCTTGCACAGCACCTCATACCCATCATCGTCCAATACGACTACCTGATCATTATCGATACGGTCAATGCACCCGGCGTCGAGGCCGGTGAAGTCTACTTTTTCGATTTCGAAGCCGTTCCGAGCGGTGTCGACTGGCAAGGCAGCGCCCACGAAGTGGAGATGCTGCAGACCTTGACGATGATGGACCTTGTCGGCGACAGACCCACGACCAAGATCATCGGTATCGTACCGACGATCATCGAACCGATAGAGTTTTCCCTCTCAGAGGGTGTTGAGAAAGCGGTCCCTGTTGCAGAGCAGACCCTGATCAAACACCTCAAGAGCCTGGGCATAGACCCTGTTGTCAACAAAGCGCTGAGTATCGACGATATTCTTCCGCTCTCTTATAAGATGCACTATGAACATAGCCTTTAATTTCGACTACCGACACCACAACGGTTTGATGGCACGACTGCTTAACGCCGTCAAAAAAGAAACCTCTACGAAGGTCTACCTGCAGCAAGATCGCAACCGATATACGCTTGAGGCCAAAGGTGACCAGAAGACGCTGGAAGCCCTGGGCGAACTGGTCTCCAAGATGGTCCCCCTCTCCCTTTTTATGCAAGAGCCCCGGCTTCATCAGATCGAGTCCATAACGGCAAAAGACCAGTTTCTCGAAGACACGTCATCGTATTATGAGGTCCCCTACTGTCCAACCTGTCAGGAGGGGGTGCTTACGCAGAGCCTTACACGGTTCGACCAATGCGAGGTCTGCGGCTGCAGTGCGCCCAAGGTGCCCTACAGCACCGTGATGGAGCAGTTCAGCGGTGATGACTTTTATGCCGCTATCGACAAAAAAGCGGTCGAGCTGATCGATCAGGGCCATATCACGCTTCAAACCGTCGGCGGCGAGCGTCTCCTCTCCATCGGTGAAGAGGTGCAAAGAGGTCGTTACGGGATGCTCGCCTGCAACATCGAGGCCCTGGGCGATGACTTTGTCATCACCGCCTCCGAACTTCAAACCCTGACGCTTGTTGAAAAACCCGGCGTGCGGCTGAAACCAAAGCTGAAACTGCGTGTATCCCATGAGCTTAAGCATCTCTGCTATGAGCTCTTTCTCGCCGACGACCCTGTCACGCTGGCACTGTCACGGGCACTCAAAGAGCGCGGTGTCGATCTGCTCTTTGCCTCGCACCCGCCTGCTCTGCGGTGTGTCACGACACTCGAGCATCCCTACATCGTAGAGGCAGGCCGCGATCTTCTGCCGCTGACCTTCAAAGAGACATTGAACGTCAAAGCCCAATCTGAAGCCTACGGTTTTTACGCCAGAGCCGACCTTAAACGGATCACGATAGATCATGCCGATGTATCCAGAGAACCGTTCGATGCCATCACTTTTCTCCCTTACGGCGCCGCCAAGGAGAAAAAAGGCACCCTCTTTTTTGAACCGGCACACGCCGCCTTCGCTTCTGTCGTGTTGGAGAACGCGCTCTCGGAACGCGCCCTCTGCGGGGTCCACCTCAGTATCGACACCCCGTCACAGATCTTCAGCTATTCGCCCAAGATAGGCTACACGACGATGGTACAGTTTCCGCGTCAGAACAAGCAGCCCCATGCGATCCTTGAGAGTATTGCGGGTCTTGAAGAGAGTGCGCAGAGGCTGATAGCCAACTATGAGAAGCGCTACCCTGTTCTCTATAAAAACCTTCAAGAGTTTCATTTCAAGAACATCAACACGGCGGAAACCTTTATAGAGCTTTTTGGCCTTGCGGCCGCCATACTGGGCTTTTATGACGGAGATGACATCCTTGATGCCGCTGAGATGCTTGGGGCCAACGCCATCGAGTTTAGTGGCAAATCCGGACCGCGTATCGATTATAAAGTCATAAAAGTCGACGGGCACTACTGCCTCGACACCCTGACAACACTGCGCTCTGCGATGAGTTTTAAACTGGCCGGAGTGGATGATGTGCTGCTGAGTTTCGGTTTCTTCGACTCCCTGGCCGACTTTATCGACCAGCAGACGCAAAACGCCGATGCCAACATCGGTATCAGCGGGGTCACCCTCAGCGGTTCGCTTTTTGAGAACCGCCAGATCCTGATGCGCACCCTCAATGCTGTCAAACCCAACTACCCGCTCTATACAAATAAACTGCTGGGCATGGACAGAGGGAACATTGTGCTTGGCGCACTGCTGCTTGGCAACAAAGAGGAACTGTAGTTATGGATACCGGCCTGCTGATCATCTTCTGGTACGGGATTCTGCACGCTTTCGGCCCGGACCATCTCACGGCCATTGCCGACTTCTCTATCGGTAAGAACAGACGCAAGACACTGTCGATCACCCTCTTGTTCGCCCTGGGACATGGTCTCACCCTCTTTCTCTTTGCAAAACTGTTGGATATCTACGATGTCAGTGCGACCCTCCTGGGATACGGCGACACGATCTCCGCTGCGGTGATCCTTGGGATGGGCGTTTACCTTCTTTTTATGGTCTTCACCGACAGGATCCAGCTCAAGCAGCACACCCACAACGGTCATGTCCACACCCATATCTGGTTTGGAAAAGAGCACCATCACGACAACAACGATGTCGCTTCGGCGTTCACCATCGGTGTCCTGATGGGGGTCGGCGGCGTACGGGGCATGCTGATCACACTGGGGATGCTCGAAGCACAACGTGTAGATTTGGTCATGGTTTCTGCATTTGCACTGGGTGTCATGGTGATTTTTATAAGCTTCGGGGCTGTAATACTATATATTAACAAAAACCTACTGCATAACAGACGAAACGTCATCCGGGTCTTTGCCACGGCAGGCCTGGTCTCGGTCATCGTCGGCTCGAATATGCTCTTAGGATAAGGAAGAACAATGTGCCAAGATTGCGGCTGCACCATCACTGACCACACCCATGGACATAGCCACGCCCATGACCACCATCACGACCACTCCCACGAGCATCAGGCGGCGCATGAGACACTGCACCA
>JBFFUI010000057.1:0-5721 GCA_041571435.1 Sulfurimonadaceae bacterium
CATTTACTCTCCTTAATTTAAGATGGACGACTACGCTTTAGGCGCGATCATCTCTTCTGGTTTTACGTATTTATCGAACTCTTCAGCTGTTAAAAGGCCAAGCTCGATAGCTGTAGCTTTCAACGTTGAATTGTTTTTATGTGCTGTTTTCGCAATCTTGGCAGCATTTTCATAACCGATGTACGGGTTCAGCGCTGTAACCAGCATCAAAGAATCATGCAGATAATGGTCAATTTTTGCATTGACCGGCTGGATACCGATAGCTGCATTGTCATTGAAAGAGACGATCGAATCGCTTAACAGACGAACAGACTGTAGGAAGTTATACGCGATAACCGGTTTAAACACGTTCAGCTCGAAATTTCCTTGACTTGCCGCGAAACCAATTGTGGCATCATTGCCCATTACCTGGCATGCAACCATCGTGACAGCTTCCGATTGTGTCGGGTTGACTTTACCCGGCATGATCGACGAACCCGGCTCATTTTCCGGAATTGTGATCTCACCCAAACCACAGCGTGGACCAGACGCCAACCAACGAACATCATTAGCGATCTTCATCATGTCAGCAGCGAGTGCCTTAAGGGCACCGTGTGAATAGACAAGAGCGTCATGTGATGTCAAGGCATGGAATTTGTTCGGTGCCGTCACAAAATCGTGGCCAGTAAGCTCGGACAGTTTGGCTGCAACTCTTTCACCCAATTCAGGGTGAGCATTCAAACCGGTTCCAACTGCCGTACCGCCCAAAGCAAGTTCACGGACAGCATCAAGTGAATCTTTTGCCATTTTTTCGCATTTGTTAAGCATTTCGACCCAACCGCTGATCTCTTGACCAAGCGTCAGTGGTGTTGCATCCTGAAGGTGTGTACGGCCGATCTTTACAATGTCAGAGAAAGCATCACTCTTAGCTTGAAGCGTCCCTTTCAATTTTGCGATTGCCGGTAAAAGTCGCTCTTCAACGGCAATCACAGCAGCAACATGCAGTGCCGTTGGGTAAGTATCATTAGATGACTGCGACTTGTTGACATCATCGTTCGGGTGTACAAGTTTTTCTTTACGGAAGTCACCGCCAAGAATCTCAGTCGCACGGTTGGCAAGAACTTCATTGTTGTTCATGTTCGACTGTGTACCTGAACCAGTCTGCCATACGACCAACGGATAGTTTCCGTCAAGTTTGCCGGCAAGCATATCGTCTGCAGCCTGTGCGATTGCATTGGCTTTTTGAGCATCAAGTTTTCCGAGGTCATTGTTGACAAGTGCAACAGATTTTTTCAGGTAAGAAAATGCACGTGTGATCTCGTACGGCATTGTCTCCTCACCGATTGCAAAATTCTGGATAGAACGTTGTGTCTGTGCTGCCCAATAAGCATCAACAGGAACTTCGATCTCGCCCATTGTGTCTTTTTCTATACGTGTAGACATCTTACTTCCCTTCAAAAAAATTATTTGTATTCAATGTGTCGATCAGTGATTGAACAGATGCACACGAACCGGCGAACATCTCTTTCTCACTCTCATCAAGTGTCACTTCAATGATCTTCTCCGCACCGTTGGCACCAAGCATTACCGGCACACCGCAAACGACATCAGAATAACCGTATTCACCTTCGAGGTAGACGGCACAAGGATGGATCTGTTTGGTGTCTTTTAGAATAGCCTCGACCATGATCGATGTCGATTTGGCCGGCGCATAATAGGCTGAGCCTGTCTTAAGATGACCGACGATCTCCGCACCGCCATGACGAGTACGCTCTACGATCTCTTTGATCTCATCTTCGGAAAGGACATCAGAAAGTGGAACACCTGCTACTGTCGAGTAACGTGCCAAAGGTACCATATCGTCACCGTGTCCGCCCATTACCGATGCCCGGATCTGACCGCCACCGTAACCGAGTTTCTCCTGGATGAACGATGCCATACGTGATGAGTCTAAAATACCTGCCATACCGATTACGCGGCTTCTGTCAAAACCGGACTCTTTAAGTGCGACGTACGTCATTGCATCCAGAGGGTTTGAGACCATGATAATGATCGCATCAGGTGAGTACTTGGCAATACCCTCGATCACCTCTTTGGTGATGTTTGCATTGATCATCAAAAGATCGTCACGGCTCATACCCGGTAGACGCGGGCTTCCTGCAGTCACAACAACAACATCACAGTTTCTTAGGTCTGACATCTCTTCTGCCACTTTTACGACAGTGTGCGAACGGACCGCCGATGCTGCCTGAGACATATCTAGTGCCTTGCCTCTCGCGACATCGATTTTATTATCACGAAGAATGATCTCGTGACATGAACCCAGCATAGCAAGCGAGTAAGCTACAGTAGCTCCGACATTACCAGCTCCGACAATACCAACACGTTTTCCCTGATTCATTAGGACTCCTAATATATTAAAGATAGGTGGCATCTCTTTAAGCAATACACTTAAACATTATGTGCAAACACAAAATTATTAAGTATAAGTGCTAAGAAAATGCCCGAACAGTAAAGACACAATTGTCTTTTATAGGGAACTCGAAAGACCTCTATAAAAAACAATCAAAGAGGCGAGAGCCTCTTGATATCGGCACTATATAGCGTCGATGATTGTGTTAAGAGTAGCAGACGGACGCATAGCAGCAGTCGCTTTTGCGTCATCTGGATGGAAGTAACCACCGATATCTTTTGGACTTCCTTCAGAAGCTAAAAGTTCAGCAATGATCTTATCTTCGTTTTCTGTAAGTGCTTTTGCTACCGGAGCAAATTTAGCAGCTAACTCAGCATTGTCACCTTCAGCAAGTGCTTTTGCCCAGTATTGCGCCACAAAAAAGTGAGACGCTTTGTTATCCGGTTCGCCACATTTACGTGATGGTTCTTTGCTGTTATCAAGGTAAGCATCATTCGCGACATCTAAAGCTGCAGTAAGTGCAGTCAGTTTCGCATCAGAGTGTTTGTTACCGAGGAAACGTAGAGACTCAGCCAATGCCAGGAACTCACCGAGAGAATCCCAACGTAGGTGACCTTCTGCAAGGAACTGGTCAACGTGCTTAGGTGCAGAACCACCCGCACCTGTCTCATATAGACCACCACCAGCTAGCAATGGAACGATTGAAAGCATTTTTGCCGATGTTCCAAGCTCCAGGATCGGGTACATATCTGTCAAGTGGTCACGTAAAACGTTACCAGTGACAGAAATAGTGTTTTCACCTTTACGTACACGTGCATTAGTATAACGTGTTGCGTCTGTGACATTCATAATTTGAATGTCTAGTCCAGATGTATCGTGATCTTTTAAGTAAGTGTTTACTTTTTTGATCATCTCTGCATCATGCGCACGGTTTTCATCCAACCAGAAGATCGCCGGAGAACCTGTAAGACGTGCACGCTCTACTGCA
Source organism: Sulfurimonadaceae bacterium (assembly GCA_041571435.1). Taxonomy (GTDB): domain Bacteria; phylum Campylobacterota; class Campylobacteria; order Campylobacterales; family Sulfurimonadaceae; genus Sulfonitrofixus. Next base: position 3,381 of record JBFFUI010000057.1, read on the forward strand.
AGACGAACCCAGTCTTTGATCGGGATATCTTTTGCACGAGCCATACGCCAGATATCACCAGCTTCACATTCGTGACTCATAAGCACGTTACCGGCAGCATCTTTAACTTCAACAGTACCTGCTTCAGCCAATTCAAAAGTCGTCGGGTGAGAACCGTACTCTTCTGCTTTTTGCGCCATAAGACCAACGTTAGCAACGTTACCCATAGTCGTTACGTCGTACTGACCGTTTTTAACACAATCCGCTACCATCTCTGCGTGGAACATACCGTAAGTAGAATCAGGGATTACCGCAACACACTCTACCGCGTCACCTTTTCTGTTCCACTGCTTACCGCCTTCACGTACAACTACCGGCATTGAAGCATCAATAATGACATCGTTAGAAGCGTTGAAGTTTGTCGTACCTTTGTCAGAGTCAACCATTGCGATCTCTGGGTTATCAGAATCTACGACTGCTTGGAATGCTGCTTTGATCTCCGCTTCTTGAGCGTGACCAGCAATTTTTTTCTCAATATCAGAAATACCAAGGTTTGCATTGACTTTTAGTTCTGCGAACGTGTCTGCATATTTTTCAAATACTGGTGCAAAGAAGACTTCAAGAGCGTGACCGAACATGATCGGGTCAGAGATCTTCATCATTGTTGCTTTAAGGTGGATAGACCAGAGAACACCGTTTGCACGTGCATCATCTATTGTTTTTTGGATGAATGCTCTCAATGCTTTAACAGACATGTAAGTCGCATCAAGGATCTCTTTATCTAGCGCATCAACAGAAGCAAGTTCCTTGCCGTTCAGTTCGATTGTAACTTTTTGTGCGTTATCAATAGTAACTGATTGCTCATTACCGTAGAAGTCACCCTTGCCTTCCATGTGCGCAACATATGCTTTGGAGTTTTCAGAAAACGGCTTAAGACGGTGTGGGTTCTTCTGTGCAAATTTCTTAACTGCAGCTGCCGCACGACGGTCTGAGTTACCTTCACGAAGGACAGGGTTAACCGCAGAACCAAGACATACATTGTATTTAGCACGGATCGCCTCTTCTTCAGCGTTTGCCGGGTTTTCAGGGAAGTCAGGAATATCATAACCTTGACCTTGAAGCTCAGCAATACAGTCTTTAAGCTGACCGACAGAAGCAGAGACATTTGGAAGTTTGATGATGTTTGCATCATCTTGAAGAACAACTTCGCCTAGTTTTGAAAGTTCATCTTCTGCAAGACCCATTGCAGCTAAAACTCTTCCTGCTAGTGAAATATCACTAGTAACGACTTCTACACCTGCTGCTTTAGTAAAAGCATTAACGATTGGTAGTAATGAATAAGTTGCTAAAGCCGGAGCTTCATCAATTTTTGACCAAATGATTTTTGACATGGTTGCTGTCCTCGATTTTTAAGATAGGACATCATAGCACTTCATTTGTAAAGTCGCTAGTTATTCACACCCTTTTCACATTGAAATCTTGTAGGGTGTTTCATTTGGTAGCACGCTTTACATTGCCAATATGTGTAGAATAGTAACGCGTAAAATCGTGCTTACCCTGCTTGTTTTTCATAAAATAGAGGTAATCTGTCTTGGCAGGGAAGATGGCTGCACGTATAGCAGGAAGGCTTACATTGCAGACAGGATCCTCAGGAATACCCTTGTATTTATAGGTGTTATAGGGCGTTTCATCGTTACGTATTCGAGAAGGCGTTATCTTGATATGTGAGTACTTGCCATAATTGAGCGCGCCGTCCATCTGCAATTTCATACCCTTGTTCAGACGGTTCTGTATGACTGACCCGACAATAGGCATCTCCTCAACAGAAGCAGCCTCTTTTTGAATGACGGATGCCAGCGTAATGTACTTGTACCATTTCGCTTCATTATAGGTACCGAATATTTTTATCGACCACTCTTTCATCTTCTTCTGCGAACGCTGCAACAGCAGTTCGATAACGGCTTTCTCGGTTATACCGCGAGGAAGTTTATAAGTATCCGGTACAAATGCACCCTCTTTATAAGGGGACTGTTTTTCAAATTCATCCAGCAGCGTCTGATGATCGAGGTCAAGCTGCTCAGAGAGCTGCTCTAAAAAGATATAGGTCGTCTCTCCCGGGATCAACGTCACATTTTTCATGGCTGCTTTTGCAGTGGAGAGACGCTTGAGAAAATCGGCATGCGTCAGCGTCGTTGTGCCGATATTGATCCATCCCTGCTGTGGCATACCGATAAAACGCATCAAAAAAGCGTCCAGAGGCGATACATCAATATTATTGTCCTGCATATGTGCTATAATCTTGTTTATTGACCCTTGGGGAACATACAGCACTTTAGAGGTCGTCAGGCCTAGATTCAGGTAG
>JBFFUI010000058.1:0-5308 GCA_041571435.1 Sulfurimonadaceae bacterium
AAGTGCACTGTGCTCAATTTTCTCTAGAAGAGGAAGGCTTTCTGAAAGAGGAAGCTTTTTATGAGCTATCTTTTCATCCGCCATCATCGGCATGGACATAACAATCATAATGATGAAGAATGAGTAAAGTAAACGCATGCCATAATATTAGCAGTTAAATATTACATTCGTACTACAAAAATGCCTATATTTTCGTCAAATCGCCACATAATTTAAATGAACAGATTTTTTGACTATAATCCGACTTATGAACAAGACACTTGGAGAGTGCCCTTATTGCATCGGCGGCAAAATTGAAGTCCGACAGACCACTGTTGATGGAAAAAACATCAAACTCTATGCCTGCTCAAACGCGCACTGGAGTTTTGAGCATGATATGGCAGAGTTGACAGAAGAGTCCACCTGCTCTTTTAGAATCTTTCAAAACGCCCTGCTTCGATGGAACAAAAAAGCGATCAGTGAGAAAGAGATCCGAACCCTTCTCTCACAAGAGCAGGTCAAGGTACGGCTCTACAGTTCACGTACAAAAACAGAGTATTATAAATGGCTGGTACTGGATGAGGAGTATGGGTGTTCAGTGGTTTGGGATGTTTTTATCGATCCCGATGAGAATGAATAAGATAGATCTATTCGTTATTAACAGGTTGTTCTGGCTTCTCGAAGTTTTCTAGTTTGTAAAAGTTCAGGATATCTTCTTCTAAAACAAGACGGCAGAACTCAGGTTCTATGCCCATTGCCTCTAGTTCGATAACCAGTTCAATGATCTCCTGCTTCAGTCGGACGTCCGGCGGAACATAACCACAAGCACCCATAGCGTCTCTTATTGGCCGATGTCGGCAAGGGCTTTAGTGACAGCCTCTTTCAATTCCGGTGAGATACGATCTGCTTTGTCACGGATCCACTTTAGGAAACCAGGGTCTTTTTGTGCAACCTCTTCAGGTGTCTCACCGCGATATTTGGCAAACGGTATGGTGATCTTGATCTGTGACTTTGTCTGTTCCATGATCGTCTCCATCGTGTGACGAAGGTCCGTGTCAAGATCAAAGGTATCGATCATGTATTGCAGGGAATTGCGATCGTTGAGCGCGATCTCTTCAAAGGTCTTGCCCTTGTGTTTTCCGAAGGTCATAATATCAAGCATGATCGGTGCCGAACAGAGTTCAATCATCTCCTCATGGCTCTGTTCATCATCAAGTAGATGGTCTAAAAAGAGTTTTAGGACAATGACATCACCCAGTGCATCATGCGCACGGACCTCCACACCCAGTTCCTCGATCAAGGCAGGCTCTTTTTTGTAAAGGCCAAGCTCATAGCGCTTGTGCTGCAGACCGTGCGGCGTGTTAAGAGGGTATTTTTTACGCAGTATACGGTAGGTGTCGATCAGTTTCATCTGAGAGACGAAACCCTCTTTCGCCAGCATTGCTTCGTCAAACTCAGCATTCTGTATGACGAGGGTGTTTTCAGGGACATTGAGCTCGTTCAAACGTGCGAACGCCTTAGTATCGACACAGGCCGATTTGCCTTCCAACATCTCAGGGGTAATGCCGTGAATGGCCATCGAGTCAAACTTGGTCGGAAGCGGTGCCGTACATAGATCGTCATACATCTCCAGGATGTTTCCGTCCAGATCGGTCACCAAGTAACTAAGTTGAATAATACGATCTTCTTCGTCTACTCCGGTGGTCTCTGTATCTAATATAATATATTTCAAATTTGTATCCTTTTTGATTGCGACATTGTATCGCGTTTATTCCCAATCTTTAAACTTGGAAGAGGTGTGCTTATCTTTTTTATACTGGCGCTGATTGACACTTTTTTCGATCTGGTTCGCACTATAGAGGACGATACTCTTGATCTCGTCAATATCTTCGTCTGAGTCACGATAGCTAATAATCTTCTCTACCAGTTTTTCAAGCTCATTGAACTCACCCTTATAAAGTGCAATTTTCTCTGTGCGGTCGAGGTAGCGGCGGTTGTTGTCAACCTTTTTGTCAAAAACCTCTTTGGTCGGTTCTTCAACTTTAGTAAGGTAGTTGACGATACTGCTTGTAAAACGTTCCAATACACGGATATAACGCAACCTCTTCGTATTATCTTCACGCTTGTTCGAGACTTTTGCCATTTAAAGTAATCTTTGTTATAAATTTACATTTTAATTGTACAATTATATCAATTTTATACAAGGTTCCCAAGTGAAATATATTTTTACATTGTTACTGCTTTTATCGTCTCTTTTACATGCGGAGTACCATCTTCAACCATTTTCAAAAACATTGATCGACAATAAGATACCGATCGTCGACATCAGAACGACGGGAGAGTGGAAAGAGAGCGGTATTGTCAAAGGTTCCACCCCTATCCAGTTTTTTAACGAACGCGGTCAATATGACATCCCGAAATTTTTAAAAGAGCTGAATGCGAAGGTCGATACCAGTAAAGAGTTTGCATTGATCTGTCGTACCGGAAGCCGGACAAAAATGGTTGCTGTCTTTTTATCGGATGAACTGAAATACAAGGTTATCGACATAGAAGGCGGGATAATGGAGGCCTACAAACTGCATGCACCGATCGTCCCCTATAAAGGAGAGTAGATAAAGGCGTTAAAAGTTCTTTTTCACATCCTGCTTCGCGTCATGATCGTATTTGGCGTGATAGCCCTTATCGCGTATCTGTTATGGGCACTTCTCTATTGGCTGCTTACCTAGACTGTTAGCCGGTGTTATTTTCGTTTAAAACGGTAATCCATCGCTTCAAGATGTTCACGCAGCTTCGGCTGAATATCGCCTTGAAATTCAAGGAACTCCTCACTGATCGTTCCACCGCATCCAAGCTTCTTTTTAAGCGTCTTTAACACGTTTTTTGCCTCATCTGCCTCTAAATGGAAGGGACCGACCAATGTCACGACCTTGCCTCGGCGTTTCTCTTTATGCAACACCAGTTGATGTTTTGAAGGTTCCAAGCGCTCTGAAAACGTACTCATACGTTTTTCGGAGACAACATCCCAGCTGGCGTCATCAACATCAGCACCGATCTGCAGATCCAGCTTTTTACCGCGGCTCATTTTGACCCACTCACAAATTCAAAACGTGGCGTACTACGTCCCTCCACATTGACAGACTCAGAGAACATTGTTAAAGGACGTACCCATAGCCCTCTTTCGCCGTAGAGAGCCCGGTACAAGACAAGTGTCTCTTCTGTCTCGGAATGGCGTACAAGATCGATCACCTCATACTGCTCGCCTTTGTAGTGCTGGTAAAGACCCGGTTTTATACTGTTTGCTGTCATCTATACTGCCTTGCCGTGCAAACGCTGCTAATGCGCGCGCTTTACTTTCTGTACAAGGGCACTGACACCCGGTACTTCAAGCTCGCCTTTCTGCGCCATCATCATGATAGGGTTTTTACAGTACAGCTCATTGTCATAAACAACGACGATCACCTCATCACCCTCTTGCAAGAAGTTCTTCTCGCCATAAGGCGTGTATCGTGTAGCACCGATGCTGACCACCATTTTTTCAGGGAAACCTGCTTTTTCAATGTACGCAAGCAACGGTTCAAGCGGCCCTTGATCAACCTGGATGTTGATCTGGTTTATCATCCAGTCAATCAATTTCTGATAAAAGAAACTGTAGCCACTCAGTTCGACATCTTCACCGTAACGCATCATCATCTCACTGTTGCGGACAAAGCTGCAGATACGCCAGTGGTCCAGCATGCTTCCCTCTTCAAACCTATCAATATCGATAAGTGTGGAGCTCAGACCTTTACTTGCCGGGCCCCAGTTCTTCTTCTCAGAGATCTTTTTAGCGCCCTCCTTACGAATCGAACAGTCATTATAAGCACCAAACTGTTTTGGGGTAATGGCCACCACTTTTCCGTTCGCATACGTGATGTCACAGACCAGTCCGACTTCAGGTTCAGCCTGAACGTTCACCTCTTCATCGGGTAAGATGATCGTGTCATCAGAGAGCGGGTAGACGCCAAGCTGGTTCTCAAAACCGGGAATATAAAAAGGGAACATCCCTTTGGGTCCGTTAGGATCCTCGGTGATGACATCCTTGAAATCTTCCATCTCGCCCGCTTGTTCTAGGTGCAGTGCAAAATTACCTGCTATACCAAGACCTAGGTACGCCTTATAAGCTTCCATTCGCTTTTGCCTCTGCGAACTCTTCGTATGATCCTTTGAAGTCAGTGTAGGTACCGTCTGCATGAAGTTCGATAATTCTGTTGGCAAATGCGTCCAGCAACTCGCGGTCATGCGAAACACAGATGACGTTGCCGTCAAAGTTGTAAAGTGCTTCACCCAGTGCGACGATCGCTTCAAGGTCGAGGTGATTCGAAGGCTCATCGAGTACCAGGAAGTTTCCGTTTTCAAGCATCATCTTAGAGAGCATCATACGGTGTTTTTCACCACCGGATATCTTCTCTACCGATTTTTCCTGCTGTTCACCGTTGAAAAGCATACGTCCCAGACAGTTACGGATCTCTGCGATATCACGCTTAGGATCGAATCCGCGCAGCCACTCGTACAAGGTACCATCGCCGCTGATCTGGTCAGCCGTATCCTGAGGGAAATACGACGGTTCGATCGTCGCACCCCAGTTTACTTTGCCGTTCATAGGTTTGATCTCTTCCATGATGATCTTACAGAGCGTTGTCTTACCCACACCATTGGCACCGATCAGAGCGATCTTCTCACCCGGTTCGATGCGCAGTGTGATATCTTTCAGGACCTCAAGGTCACCGTATGAATGCGACACGTTTTCCAGCCAAAGTGCTTCATCACCCATCTGACGTTTCGCCTTGAAGACGATACTCGGGTCACGGCGTGAAGAGGGCTTGATGTCTTCGATATTAAGTTTATCAAGCTGTTTCTGACGCGACGTCGCCTGTTTTGCTTTCGAGGCATTGGCAGAGAAACGGCGTACGAAGGATTCAAGGTCCTCTTTCTCTTTAAGTTTTTTGGCGTTGTCTGCTTCGAGCTGTTTGGCCATAACGGTTGAAGCGATATACCAGTCATCATAGTTCCCCGTAAATTCACGGATCTTTTGGTAATCAACATCAAGGATATTCGTCACGACGGCGTTCAGGAAGTGTCTATCGTGAGAGATCACGACCATGGTCCCTTCATGACGCTGCAGTTCATTCTCCAGCCAACCGATCGATTCGATATCAAGGTTGTTGGTAGGCTCATCGAGGAAGAGGACATCCGGTTTCGGGAAAAGAACCTGCGCCAGCAGGACTTTGAACTTATCCGAAGTCTTGAGCGACGACATCAGGTTGTAGTGCTCTTCTGCCGGGATACCGAC
>JBFFUI010000059.1:0-4695 GCA_041571435.1 Sulfurimonadaceae bacterium
ATCTACAACGACACAAAATCCAGGTTTGTAGTTCAAGAAGACCTTATCTGCTACTTGCTGAGCAAAGAGGTTTTCTTAAATCTCATACAGGACTATCCGCCGTTTCAGAACTACTATATGCAGGATTTTATCGCCAAACACCAGCTCCTAAAGCAACATCAGCATCAAAATGAGCTTACCCCGTTCATGATCGCAAAAGTCTCTGACATCTTCTTGCATGAACCCTGTCTGGTCGGTGACGAGAGCAGCATCAAAGAGGCGCTGGTCAAGATGAAACAGCTGCACGCCGGTGCGATCCTGATCGAGAGTACAGAGGGTGTCGGTATCGTGACAGACGCCGACCTTAGAGAGAAGGTACTTTTAGGTGATGTTGCGCAGAGCGAGCGTGTAAAGAAGATTGCGACCTTTCCGCTTATTACGATCGACAAAGATGATTTTCTCTTTAATGCCCTTCTGCTCTTTACCAAACACGGTATCAAGCGTCTGGCCGTCATGGAGCAGGGCAAGGTGATCGGTATATTGGAGCAGATCGACCTGCTGAGCCATTTTGCCAACAACTCCTACCTGATCGCAATGCAGGTGAGTAAGGCCAAAAGTATTGAAGAGATCGCCGACATCCAAAAAGAGCAGCTGTTCCTGGTGCAGTCGATGAACGCCAAAGGGGTCAAAGTCCGTTACATCACAAAGCTGGTCAGCGAGCTCAATGCAAAGGTCTATGCAAAGGTGTATGAACTTTGTGTGCCTGAGGCGTATCGTCAAAAAGCGGCACTGCTGGTGATGGGTTCGGAGGGGCGCCAGGAGCAGATCCTGCGAACCGACCAGGACAATGCCTTGATCATCGAAGAGGGCATTGACGAAGCCATATTCACCCCCTATATGGAGCAGTTTTCCCGCTATCTCGAACAGCTTGGCTTTCCGCCGTGCAGAGGCAAGGTGATGGTCAACAACCCGCAGTGGCGCGGCAGCGTCGAACGCTTTAAAAAACGGGTGGACGAATGGGTGGAGAGCTTTGATGAAGCGGCGCTGCAGATGCTCTCGATATTTGTCGACGCCCACTGCGTCAGCGGCAATGAAAAACTGCTTGACGAGGTGACGGCGTATCTGCAGCGCCGTTTTACCGGCCGCGAGGACATCCTGGCCCACATGGCAAAAGCGACCCTGAACTTCGAGACGCCGCTGAGTATCTTCTCCGGTTTTATCGTCGAAAAGTCTGAACACAAGGACCAGTTCGACCTGAAAAAAGGCGGTATCTTTGCCATCGTTCATGGTGTCCGGACACTGGCCATGGAGCGTCATATCACCGCAACCAACACGATCGAGCGGATCAAGGCGCTGAACAACGAAAACGTTTTTGACAAACAGTTTGCCACGGAGCTTATCGAAGCGTACGACACACTGCTGGGCATACGTCTGAAAGTACGCCTGCAATACCCGGAGAGGATGGATGAGGTCAACTACATCAACCCCGGCAAGCTGGACAAGATTGAACGCGATCTTCTCAAAGACAGCTTTAAGGTAGTGAACACATTCAAGAAGTTCCTGACCTACCATTTCCACTTGAATATGGTGACCTAAGTGTTAAAAAGTATCAGATCGTTTTTGAATTATCACCGACTCAAAGACAGCACTTACGAATTTCTGTTTGAAGACTATAATGGTCATGAAGTCGTTGTGTTTGATACGGAGACAACAGGGCTGAACCCGAAGCACGATGAGATCCTTTCGATCGGTGCCGTTTTGATCCGTGACAATGTCATTGTCACCTCTGAAACGTTCGAAGTGTTTTTGAAACCTTCGAAGGCGATCTCTTCCAAAAGCATCGAGATCCACCGCATCCGGCCATGCGATCTTGAGGATGCCGTCGAACCGCAAAAGGGTATCGATGCCTTTCTGAAATTTATCGGCGGACGGAAGCTGGTCGGGTACTATTTGGAGTTTGATGTCGCGATGATCAACCGTTATATCAAACCGTGGCTGGGGATTGTTCTGCCCAACGAACAGGTCGAGGTTTCAGCCCTATACTTTGATAAAAAGATTGGTCTGATTCCGCAAGGAAACATTGATTTACGCTTCGATACTATTTTGCGTGACCTGAATGTTCCGAACATGGGACAGCACAATGCCGTCAATGATGCCATCATGACGGCGATGATCTATCTAAAACTAAACCATAGCGTGAGCTCTGGATAGCAGACGCCAGTCTTCTATCCAGAACTCATGTTCAAAACGATTACAAGGAAAACAAATGAGCGAAACTGTAAAACCTATTTTTCAACCAAACCCGGAGTTTGCAAAAACGGCCCGTATTAAAAATATGGACGAGTACAATGCACTGCAGCAGAAAGCGGAAACCGACTTTGAAGGTTTCTGGGACGAGTATGCCAAAGAGAAGATCGACTGGTTCGAGCCGTACACCAATGTCCTGGATGAGAGCAACATGCCTTTTGTCAAGTGGTTTGACGGCGGTAAACTGAATGTCGCACACCAGTGTATCGACCGCCACTTGGACGAACGTAAAAACAAGGCGGCGATCATCTTCGAAGGTGACCGCGGTGACAAGCAGATCGTGACCTATCTTGAGCTTTACTACAATGTGAACAAAATGGCGAACCTGCTTAAAAATGAGTTCGGTGTCAAAAAAGGGGACCGTGTCGTCATCTACATGCCGATGATCCTTGAAGCGGCATATGCGATGCTGGCATGTACCCGTATCGGTGCGATCCACTCTATCGTCTTCGGCGGATTCTCTGCCGAGGCACTACGTGACCGTATCATTGATGCCGAGGCGAAAGTGGTCATCACTGCTGACGGAGCTTACCGTAAAGACAAACCGTATATGCTCAAGCCGGTCGTCGATGCGGCACTCGAAGGCGAGACGCCGGTTGAAAAAGTACTTATCGTTGAGCGCAACGGCGAAGATATCGAGTGGGTTGCAGGCCGTGACTACTCGTACAACGAGCTGATCGATGCACAGTCGTCTGTCTGTCCGTCGGAACCGATGGATTCGGAAGATCCGATGTTCCTGCTCTATACATCGGGTTCGACAGGTAAACCGAAAGGGGTCCAGCACAACACGGCCGGGTACATCCTCTGGGCGCAGATGACGATGGAGTGGGTCTTTGACGTCAAAGAGAACGACACCTACTGGTGTACGGCCGATATCGGTTGGATCACGGGGCACACCTACATCGTCTACGGTCCGTTGGCGATGGGTGCAACAACACTTATGTTCGAAGGTGTACCGACCTATCCGGATGCAGGCCGACCGTGGAAGATGGTCGAAGAGTATAAGATCAACCAGTTCTATACGGCACCGACAGCGATCCGTGTACTGCACAAAACAGGTGCGGATGAGCCTAAAAAATATGACCTTAGCAGCCTGAAAGTCCTCGGTACGGTCGGTGAGCCTATCGATCCGCCGGCATGGAAATGGTACTACGAAGATGTAGGATCAAGCAAGTGTGCGATCGTCGATACCTACTGGCAGACAGAGACGGGTGGCCATATCGTATCGCCGCTTCCTGGCGCGACACCGATCAAACCGGCCTGTGCGACCTTCCCGCTTCCGGGTATCATCGCAGAGATCCTGGATCCTGAGACAGGTAATAAAGTCGGACCGGGCGAGAGCGGCTACATGTGTGTGACACGTCCATGGCCGTCGATGATCCGCGGCGTATGGGGGGACCCTGAACGTTTCCAGAAGTCCTACTTCGGCGATGTCGTCAAAGACGGCAAGCCGGTCTACTTCACGGGTGACGGTGCGAACTACGACGAAGAGGGTTACATCACGATCACCGGCCGTACGGATGACGTTATCAACGTCTCCGGTCACCGTATGGGTACGGCGGAAGTCGAAGCGGCGATCAAGAAATCTCCGGATGTTGCAGAGGTCGCGGTCGTCGGCAAACCGCACGAGCTTAAAGGCGAGGGTATCTTCGCCTACGTCGTGCTTAAAAACGAAGAGAACCTCGGTGAACTGGTCGACACGATGAAAGCGATCAACAACATCATCAAAAAAGAGATCGGTAACATCGCACTGTGTGACGACATCGTCTTTGTACCGGGTCTGCCGAAGACACGTTCAGGCAAGATCATGCGCCGTATTTTACGCGCTATTGCAAAGGGTGAGGCGATCACGCAAGATACTTCGACGCTTGAAGATCCTGCCGTTGTCGGCCAGATCGAGAGTTGCGTCAAAAACGGCACCTGCAAGTAAAAGTTCCAGCTTCGGCGCATCTTGCACAAAAGTTTGACACTCGGCGCACAGCAGTGCGCAGTCGGTCAAACATTTTGCACAATCTACACCAAAACAAGGGTACCGCTCGCGTAGCGATGTTTCCTTGAAATCTGAAACTTTTACGAGTTTGAGATTTTTAGATGAGCTGCGCCATCTTTTTATAATTCAAAATTCAAAATTCTCTAAAGCATCCCCATCATACTGGTTCGTCCGAATTTTTGTACGAGCATTGCGGCAGTGGCTCCGCGTTTGTTGGCGATCGACGTGTCGGCACCGTGTTCGAGCAGCAGTTTGCAGAGCTCGGGCATGTCGTCCATGACGCACTCCATCAGCGGCGTCCATCCCGGTGCGTCCGCACGGTTGATGTCGGCGTTGTTATCGAGCAGGGTAGTCACCATGTCGCGGCGGTCACGGCGGATGCTGATGTGCAGCAGCGTCTCGCCGTATTTGTTCTGCAT
>JBFFUI010000060.1:0-4208 GCA_041571435.1 Sulfurimonadaceae bacterium
ATTGCAAAGATGCTTCAACACTATTTCGGAAATAACGTGATACACGAAACAGGGGCTAAAGCATTTTACATCGGGTATATGCCGACATTAAATGCGATCTCACTCAGAGAATTTTACAAAAAGGGGTAGCCGCTTAAAAAATTGTTATACTTCACCATCACTTTCGGAGGTGCAGTGTGTTGCTTTTCTTTCTTGTCGGTACGCTTTTTTCGGCCATAGGGCTTTATATTGTCTTTGACGCCTATACATTTAGAAGCAGGGCGAGGCGCCTCCGCGGCAGGGTCATCGGCTATGAGACTTCGCGTTCCAAAAACGGTCAGATGTATCATCCTGTTGTGGAGTATGATGACAGTGGTCGCAGGTACCGGTTCAAAGCGGAGATCGGTTCAAGCGCGATCTCTTATGGACTCAACGATGATGTGGACGTATTGATATTGGGCAACAGCCACAGCACGGCACGACTCAAACGACCGGCACGACCTTTTCTTGGCTTTATATTTATTGCTTTAGGCATGGTATTTGTTGCCGTAGGAGGCAGTAAACTTGGCAATATAGTGACATTTCTTCTGATCAGTTTTCTGCTGCAGACAGGCAGTGTCTACGTCATCAGCCTTTTTATCACACAGTATCGTCAGCGTCAGGAAGAGAAGTTTGATTATGACAGTGACGAGAACGGCATCGTCGGTCACAACGTCTCCGATGAGATGATTTCTACTGTTCAAGAAGTGCAGAAGCGTTCGGTTTCCAGAACCGCGTACATCATCAGCACCGTCATCGGTGTATTAATTGTTTCCGGTGCACTCTATTGGGCCGATTATCAAAAAAAGTTTATAGAAAAAGCGCTGCATGTACCGGGCAAGATCGTTGATCAGCAGAGCCGCTATTCGGATGGCAAGACGACCTATGCTGCCGTTGTGTTGTTTACACCGATGAATGAGAGCAGAGAGATCCGTTTCACATCGAAAACCAGCAGCTCTGACCCCTCATGGCATATCGGTGACAGGGTTGTGGTCTTGTATGATCCGTCCGATGTCCATGATGTTATGATCGACAAGGGATGGCTGAACTATATCGTCCAGATCATCATGTTTGGTATTGGTCTGCTGCTCTTTTTAGTTTCATTGCGAAATGTAATTAAAAAGCGGTAGATAAGTGAGCAGCCGATGTTGTGTTGTGCTCTATTGCTGATCCTCTGCCAATAGTGACTCCATAAACTTGATCGTCATACGGACACCTGCACCGGTACCGCCGTGGTTGTAGACATCCCATGGACTTTCGGTGTAGGCCGTACCGGCAATATCGAAATGCATCCATTTCTCTTTCATCTCGTCAGTGATGAAGTTGTCAAGAAAAAGTGCTGCCGTGATTGCCCCGCCGTACGGTTTGGATGAAATGTTGCAGATATCGGCAATATCGCTTTTGATCAACTTTTTAAGATGATCGTTGAACGGCAGTGCGCCAACCAGTTCACCCGACGCCGGTGCCACTCTGGAGAATTGATGCTTGAGAAGGACTGAATGGCCCATCATACCGGTCGTATACGGCCCCAGAGCGACCATACAGGCGCCGGTCAAGGTCGCATAGTCAAACAGGTAGTCTGATTTGACCTTGTCCTGTGCGTAGGAGAGAACATCCGCCAGCACTAAACGGCCTTCCGCATCGGTATTGCGTACTTCGATGGTCGTTCCACTGCGCGATCGTAAAATGTCATCGGGTTTGTAGGCTGACCCGTCGATCATGTTTTCGGCTGCACCGATAAAGCCGTGTACCTCGATCGGCAGTTTAAGCTCACTGACGGCTTTCATCATTCCGAGAACAGCACAGGCACCCGCTTTGTCCATCTTCATGGTCACCATGGAAGTAGAGGGTTTAAGGCTCAGCCCGCCACTGTCGTAGGTCAAACCTTTTCCGACGAGACTGATACATTTTTTGGCGTTATCGGGCTTATAGGCGAGGTGTATAAGATGCGGTTTGTGGACCGACGCGCGACCGACGGCGAGCATAGCGTTCATGTTCTCCTCTTCAAGGGCTTCACCTTCAAGAATGTCACAGCTTAAGCCGTTTTGATCTGCGAGGTCTTGAGCAGCAACCGCCATGGCATTAGGGGTCATGTCCTGAGGCGTCATGTTGACCAGTTCTCGGGTAAAGTTGGTCGCCGTCGCGACGACCATCGCATCATCAAACGCTTTTGTTAATGCCGCAGTATCAAGCGGTGTGCCGTCAAAGTTCTCTGTTGAGAAGAGAATCTCTCTCAGTGTGCGTGTTTTAGGTTTGGACTTGTACATCTCAAAATCATAACTGCCCATCACAAAGCCTTCAACCAGTGCCGCAACGTTATCAAGGTCATACTGTGCAAGTTTTAACGCTGTGTATTCATACCCCTTGACCTGCTTGACAACCGTTGCTGCTGCCGAACGCAGGGCATCTGTCTCGTAACCCGTAACACCGCAGACAACCAGGGCGCTTTCATGCAAAACACAAAAAGAGTCCTGCTCCGCTTTAAATCCGGTTTTGGAAAGTTTCTCTTTGTGCTCGCTCGTCTCGAGTGCCTCTTTAGTCAGAAAAAGGACCGTCAGATCGGCATCGATGGAAGATAATGGCGCGTTTTTAAGTTGAACGTTCATGGTGTCTCCAAAATGTTATATAGTTTATTGTTTAGTATTTTAGCCAATTTTGTGTTGTAAGATAAGGGCAGTGGCTAAAAAAAAGAGCAGGGTGAAAACACCCCCTGAATGGTTAGTCGAAGTGCAATAGGTCTTTTGCCTGGATCATATCTTTGTCACCGCGACCCGAGATGTTGACGATAATCAGCTTGCCCTCTATATCTTTGAGCTTTTTTAAATAGGCGACAGCGTGTGAGCTCTCAAAGGCAGGGATGATCCCCTCTTTGCGTGAAAGCCATACAAAGGCGTCCAGTGCCTCTTCATCCGTAATATGGTCATACGTCACATTGTCATTGTCTTTATGAAAAGCGTGTTCCGGTCCGATACCGGGGTAGTCAAGACCGGCAGAGATAGAGTGAGCTTCAAGGATCTGACCGTCCTCGTCTTGAAGAAGGTAGGACATCTGACCGTGCAGAACGCCCGGACGGCCTTCCATCAGAGAACAGCCATGTTTATCGGTACAGATGCCGTGGCCGCCGGCTTCAATACCGATGCATTCGACCTCGTCATCTTCCAAAAAGTGCTGGAACATCCCTATGGCGTTTGAGCCACCGCCGATACAGGCGATGACATGGTCCGGAAGACGGTTCTCTTTTTCAAGGATCTGTGCGCGTGCCTCTTGGCCGATAATGGCCTGAAAATCGCGGACCATCATCGGGTAGGGGTGCGGTCCGGCAACGGTGCCGATGATGTAGAAGGTGTCACGTGCGTTGGTGACCCAGTGGCGGATAGCGTCATTCATGGCATCTTTGAGTGTCTTAGAACCGCTCTCCACTGCATGGACCTTGGCCCCGAGCAATTTCATACGGAAAACATTAAGTTCTTGACGGGCAACGTCCTTGGCACCCATGAAGATCTCGCACTCCAGTCCCAGTAGGGCAGAGATAGTCGCAGTCGCTACACCGTGCTGTCCTGCACCTGTTTCAGCGATCACTTTCTTCTTTCCGAGACGTTTGGCCATCAGACCCTGGGCGATGACGTTGTTGACCTTGTGGGCTCCGGTGTGGTTAAGGTCTTCGCGTTTCAGGTAGACCTTGGCGCCCAACTCTTCTGAGACGTTAGCCGCATAGTAGAGCGGAGAAGGACGGCCGACGTAGTCTTTGAGGTAGTAATCGACTTCAGACCAGAAATCTTTGTCAAAACGTATCTTTTTATACTCTTCATTAAGCTCAAGCAGTGCCGGCATAAGTGTTTCAGGAACATAGCGACCGCCGAAGATGCCGAAATGGCCGTTTTCGTCCGGATCGAATTTTGATGGGGAAGGGATATACATGTTACGCCTCAATTACGCTATAGACAGCGGTTTTTTCTTCTAGTGTTTTAACGCCGTCTAAAAATGAAAGCGCCATAATGAAACAGGCTTCGACGCACTGCGCACCGACCTTCTCGATCAAAGATGCAGCGGCGACAGCGGTACCGCCGGTTGCGATAAGGTCGTCGATCAGCAGGACACGGGCGTTCTCTTTGGCGCTGAATGCATCGATGTGGATCTCCACTTCATCAACACCGTACTCGAGCACGTACTTCTCTGAAACGGTTGTATAG
>JBFFUI010000061.1:0-4111 GCA_041571435.1 Sulfurimonadaceae bacterium
AAGCTTACCTTACTTACAACTTCTAATCCTTTAGAGGTGTGACCTTTCCGCCTTCGGGCGGAAACCCTACGTAAACTACCAATCAAATTCTTTCTACTACTTAACATTATCAGTATCGACATTCGTCATTCAACTTTTATAACAGTATGTATCGATAATAGGCGCTTGGCCTCTTGACATCCATCGCTACACATCATCTAACGCGTGCAACACGACCTATGAATCATCTAGCTCAGTTAGTGTTGTTAGCAAGTGGTTAGCAGGTGTAAAAGTGCATGCGTAGGGAAAACAACAGGGTCACTTCCCATAGAGTTAGCTGCGTCTGTTATGCTTTTGCAAGGTAGCTCTGAAAGGCCTCGACCGGAAGCGGTCTGGATGCGAGGTAGCCCTGGTAATAGAGCGTGGGTTTTATCTCTTTGAGCAGACGTCTCTGAGGCTCCTCTTCGATCCCTTCGGCCACGATCCGGTAGTTGAACTGCTCGGCGGTGTGGATGATGGCGCGTATAAGTTTCTCATCCTCGGGATCGTCAAGAATGTCCTGAACAAAGGATTTGTCGATCTTAAGTGCCGTGAACGGAAGCCGTTTGAGGTAGGAGAGCGATGAGTAGCCGGTACCGAAATCGTCGATGATAAAGTCGATACCAGAGGCATTCAGTCGTCCGATGATCTCTTTGGCTTTGTCAAAATTGGTGATCAGTGCGGTCTCTGTGATCTCCAGTTTTACCAAGCTGTGCGCGATACTGTATTGGTGCATCGTCTCCAACATATAGTCGGCGAACCCCTTTTCAAGCAGTTGGCGCGTGCTGATGTTGATGGTGACATAGTCGAGGGCAAATTGATCGCTGTTTTGCCACCTCTGGATCTGCCGGCAGGTCTCCTGGATGACCCAGTCACCGATCTCGTTGATGAGCGAAGACTCTTCCGCCACAGCGATCAGTTTGTCCGTCGGTATAAACGCGCCGTCGTGGTGCCATCGCAGCAGCGTCTCCGCAGCAACGACCCGGTTGGTGTCGATGGTCAGGATCGGTTGAAAATAGAGGGAGAACTCTTCTTCTTTAATGGCATGGCGCAGGTTTTTTTTCATCTCGATATAGCTCTGCATCTGACGGTCCATCTCCGGATCGTAAAAACTGGTGCGTTTGCGTCCAGCAGCTTTCGACTGGTACATGGCCATATCGGCGCGGCGAAGTATCTCATCACTCTCTTCGTTCTCGGCATTGAAAATCGAGATCCCGATGCTGGTTGACGTAAAGAGAAGATTGGCGTCAATGGAGAATGCTTCGCCCATCACGTCATGGATCTTCTGCGCAACTTCATAGGCATGCCGTAATGCACTCTCCTCATCGTGCGAAATCTCCGGCAGCAAGATGACGAACTCGTCTCCACCGAGACGGCTTAGGGTGTCACTTTTACGGAGTGTCTGTGACAACCGGTCAGCGGTTGCGATGAGGATATTGTCACCGACCGCATGCCCCAGAGAGTCGTTGATCTGTTTAAAATGGTCAAGGTCGAGAAAGAGGAGTGCCGAGTAGGCGTGGTTACGCTCTTGCTCGCTCAGCAGCTGCGACATCAGCTCTTTGAGCAGTTTACGGTTTGGAAGTCCGGTCAAGGGGTCGTGCAGCGAGAGGAACTCTGCTTCTTTGCGCATGGCATGCTCTTTGGTCTTGTCCTCCATCATACAGAGGCCGCCTTCCGAGTTGCCGTTGGCATCGACAAGCGGGGTCATCTGGATCTTCACCGAGAGGTCAAGCTTTGCGATCTTACTTGTATAAGGTCCTTCATATTGTGTTGGAATCCCCGCTTCAAGGGATGGACGCATGGCGTCCATCGGGCGGGAATCGGGCAGGTTGTTCAGGTTGATGCCGATGAGCTGCGCTTTGGAGACGTGCATGATCGATGCGAGTTCTTTGTTGCAGTCGACAATGTTCATGTCATCATCATAATAAAAGACCCCGATGGGCGCCTGATCAAACATCATGCGAAGCCGCTTTTCATTTTCAAGCAGCTCTTCTCGCGCAGTGTCATAGAGATCTTTGGTCTCATAGGTGTCGATTAGGGTCGCATGAAATTGGCGCGTAGCACTGCTGACAATGATAAAATACAAAAAGATCAAAATCGTAATGACGGCGAAGAAGGGGTTGTCCGATCGCCAGAAGGTGTAGATCAGCGGCAGCAAAATAGCATAGAGGTAGATGTGGGACAAGCGCAGATCGGCGGCCAGCGTCGTTATGGCGCCGGCACTCATACCAAAAATGACAAAGGCGATAAAAAAGTTGACCTGAAGATCCGTATCGGACATAAACAGCAGCGGGACAAGACCCCACAGCAGTGCCGACAAGACAACACCGAACGCGAAATGCTGGTACCAGTAGGAAAATGTGTTCTTCTCTTTATCTTTAATGTAGAGACGCGCATCAATTAGACGAAAGATCGTCAACATTGTTATAGCGACGTACCAGATCAAAATCGTCTCATGGGGGACATAGGACCAGAGGACATAGAGCAGGAAGCTTGCGACGACGATCATCACATAGGCGGATTTGAAAAAGTTGGAGTAGAGAAGATCAAGGAGTCGTACCTTTATCTCCTCGCCGTATGGGGAGGAGGTAAGTGCGAACAGTGATAAAAACTTTTCCATATAGGGACCTCCCTATGAGCGCTCTTTTATCTCACTATATAATATAACACTATTTTTTAATAATTATTATTAACCGGCATGGACTTTAAAGTGGGTGTAGCTTCATGGCCTAAAACGCCTCATTTTCAAGCTGAGAATACTCTTCCCCTTCTGTCAAGGCCCAGACACTGAAGGGGATCATCTCAACCGGTACAAACGGGTGTTGCAGGGTCGACTCATTGCTCATGGTGACGACTTCGACCTTTTGAATCCCGTGGGTGATGATGAACCCTTCGACCTTCTCTATCTTCTTGAAGAGGGTCTCCTGATTGCCGAAAGGCATACAGATAACGATACGGTCCTGGTCCGGTAAGTAGAAGTCGACCTCTTCGTCATAGAAGAGCGCGAACTCTTTTTTGATCATCTCGAGATAGACCATGTTCTCAAACAGGCGGCCGAAATGCTTTTGCGTGGAGAGGGCATTTTTAACGGCAGTGTCGCAGAGGTAGAGTTTTTTGGCCGCTCGGGGGTGGTTGTACTTTTCGAGCTGGTGGAGGTAGCCTTGGCGTACGATGGTCTCAAAGTTTCTATAGAGCATATCCTTGGAGATCTTGCGCGTTGTTTTGAGACGTTCGTACAGCATGTAGGCCGAGACTTTCTGGGTCATCAGGTTGGTGCTCAAAAGCATGATGTCAAAACCGGTCTCGGTGAGGGCGTGTTGAAGACTGCGCTGGATATGGCGGGTACGTTCTTCAGAGGGCACCCTGTGCATGGCGGGGAAACCGCCGAGTTGAAAGAAATGGTTCAGTGCGCTCTCATCATAACGGGGCTCAAAGGCGAGAAAACCTTCAAAGTCAAGAGGGTAGAGCCTGATGGTTTTTAGCTCACTGTAATTATAGTGGTCGACGCTGGCAATGATAAGCTGCTTGACTTTGGGGAGGGTTATCGCATCTCGGTAGTTGTCGAGTGCCACTACGCTTATGTCGTTTTGGTTGCAAAAGCGGGTCAGCGTCTCGTTAAGTGATAGCGTGTCGATCCGCAGATCATCACAGTCTATATAGAGGTAACTGTTTTTTTTATAACCCAGCAGGGTGTGTTTGATGAGTGCGGATTTGCCGGATTGGCTGATGCCGTTGATCTGACAGGAACCCTCTCCCAGAAAATAGCGCCGTTCTATATATTGGGGTGCATGCAGGTCTTGTCTGTAAAACTCTTCCAGTAATATCTCCAAAATGACTCCTTGTATCTGCTACGGATTTTATCATTTCCTTTTGAAAAGGAAATAAAATCTGACAAATTTCTTAAAATAGCCCCTATATCCTTGAACTATTGTCCGTATTTCGGTACAATCCCGCTCTCTATATATAGTCAGGCTAGATCTGACGAGTTCTTTATGAGGAAAATTTTATGGAAAAAATTCGTTTGAAACTAAGAGCTTACGACCATCGTGTACTCGATCGTTCAGTAAGTTCAATCGTTGAGGCAGTAAAGAGA
>JBFFUI010000062.1:0-3760 GCA_041571435.1 Sulfurimonadaceae bacterium
AGTGAGATGGGGCTGTCGATCTGCTTGCCATACTTGCTTTGCTGTTCGTAACCGAAACCTGCTTTAGCAAAGAGGCTGTAGGTTCTGTCTGCCGAAAAATCGTATGCGACACTTGCTGCATAGATTATGTTTGTAGCATCTTTGGTGGCTTCGTCGCTTGTAATGGTTGTAAAATAGTCTATGATCTCACCATGAAACGTGACAAATTCGTTCAAGTGGTAGGCGGCATGTATACCCGCACCCACACTGGTACGTTTGGCTTCTGTCTGTACGCCGTCAAATGTCAGACCGCCGATCACACCGACATCCCAACTGTAATCTTTGTAAAAGAGCGGTATGACTGTCTTTTCGGGAGTGTCTGTTGGATTACTGTTGCTTGGTGCAGGAACATCGGCTGCCATTGCCGCTTGAACCGATGCGAAAATGAGTGTAAAGATAACGACTATTTTATTCAATGGATTCTCCGAAAATTGCATACATATATGCAGATGATTATACCTTTTCTTGCCTTACTGCTGTTAGACATGGTCGACATACCACTCGATCGCTTCTTCCATCCCCTGATAGATGGTGTGGCTAGGGGCATAACCGACTAAGGTTTTGGCTTTCGTAATGTCTGCATTAGAGTGGCGGATGTCGCCGGTTCTAAAGTCCCTATAAATAGGTTCTCTTTTACTGATGGATTCATGGTTTTCAATTTTTAGTCCAGAGAGTCTATCCTGAATGATCCTGTACAGCTCATTGAGTGTGTTTCTCCCCCCTACCGCGACATTGAAGGCTTCGCCGAATGCTTTTTCATTCGTAGTCAACCCCGCCAGGATGTTCATCTGAATGACATTGGCGATGTAGGTAAAGTCTCGGCTGGTCTCGCCGTCACCGTTGATGTAGACATCTTCGCCTTTGATGAGTGAGCTCACCCATTTTGGGATAACCGCGGCGTAGGCCCCCTCCGGGTTTTGACGCTTGCCGAAGACATTGAAATAACGAAGACCGATGGTCTCGGTACCGTAGGTCTTTGTGAAGACACCGGCATAGAGCTCGTTTGTCATCTTCATCACGGCATAGGGCGACAGCAGTTTTCCGGTTCGCGCTTCGACCTTCGGCAGTTCTTGCGAGTCACCGTAGACCGAACTCGAGGAGGCGTAGACAAAACGTTTTATACCGGCATCTTTTGCTGCTGTCAGCATGTTTAAAAAGCCAGTGATATTTGAGTTATTGGAGGTCAGCGGGTCCGCTATGGAACGCGGGACTGAACCCAAGGCCGCCTGATGCAGGACAATGTCAACACCCTGACAAGCTTTCTCACACGTCGCGAAATCAGCGATATCACCTTCAATGAAGGTAAACCGTTCTGCCGCATCGCCGGCCGCTGATGCCAACGCTTCATCGATGTTTTTCTGAAAGCCCGTCGCGAAGTTGTCTAGAGCGACCACTTTCTGATTATTGGCCAGCAGGAATTCTGTGAGGTTAGAACCTATGAATCCGGCAGCACCGGTGACCAGCCATGTCTTCTGCTCGCTTTGCAACTGCTTGCGTGCCTGTTCAAATGCTGTCATCAGAGGCGTCCATCCACATTCTTCTCATCAAGGACGGACTTGATGTCGAATACGACCTGTCTGTCGGACGTATGGATCTCTAGATCTCTAAACAGATCATGGGCGACAGCGAGAACGATTGCATCATAATCTGCCAAATTCAGGTCATCGCACTTACCGCCTGAACCGACAAGGCTGACTCCATACTTCCGTTTTACATCCTCAGCATCTGCCCAGGGGTCACAGACATCAACCTCCGTCGCGAACTCTTCAAGCTCCTTGATAACATCTACGACATGGGAGTTGCGGATGTCCGGACAGTTCTCCTTGAAAGTAATGCCAAGGACAAGGATCTTGGCTTTTACAAGGTTCAGCCCTTTTTTGATCATCAGTTTGATGACCTGATTGGCCACATAGGTACCCATGTTGTCGTTAAGACGGCGGCCGGCCAGGATGATCTCCGGTTTGTAACCGACCTGCTGTGCCTTGTAGGTCAGATAATAGGGGTCGACGCCGATACAGTGTCCGCCGACCAGGCCCGGTCTGAACGGCAGGAAGTTCCACTTCGTTCCGGCTGCTTTGGGTACCGCATCTGTGTCGATGTCAAGCTTGTTAAATATGATGGCCAGTTCATTGACGAATGCGATGTTGATGTCGCGCTGCGCATTTTCAATGACCTTTGCCGCTTCGGCCACTTTGATGCTTGGTGCCAGATGCGTACCAGCTGTGATGATACTCTGATAGAGGTCGTCCACCTTCTTGCCGGTCTCCGGTGTCGAACCCGACGTTATTTTAAGGATCTTGGTAACGGTATGTTCCTTGTCACCGGGGTTGATGCGTTCGGGGGAGTAGCCGCAGAAGAACTCTTCGTTAAACCGCAGGCCGCTGTATTGTTCCAACAGCGGAACGCACACCTCTTCGGTGGCCCCCGGGTAGACCGTCGACTCATAGATGACAATGTCATCTTTTTTGAGCACTTTACCGACAGACTCGCTCGCCTTGACGAGCGGGGTCAGATCAGGCTTTTTATGGGCATCGACAGGAGTGGGTACCGTGACAATGAAGATGTTGCAACCTGCAATATCTGTTAAAGTGTTTGCAAAAGAGAGATCGCCACGCTGAAGGACTTCTTCAAGCTGCTCTTTTTCAATCTCAAGCGTCCTGTCATAACCGGCATTGAGCTCATCGATGCGCCACTGTGCGATGTCAAAACCGACTGTCGGATATTTTTTACCGAACTCTACCGCTAGAGGAAGTCCAACGTACCCCAAACCTATGATTGCTATATTGTACTTCATCAAAGAGGATCACCTAATTATTGTATAAATTTCTGGTCTATCTATTAAGAGTCATTATACAAAATTAATATCAAAAACATGTCAGCAATATATTGAGAAAGTGCGAAACTATGGAAGTGGAGAAGAAGGTGTCCATAGGGGAGCCCTATGGAACTGTACTATTGTGATTTTTCCTGATTTGCCATCCGGCTCTGCAGGAGAGCTGTCAGACACTCAGTTGTGATTTGATCTTTTCAAACTTCTTTTCACCGATGCCTTTGACGTCCATAAGGTCAGATGTCGATTTGAACTTATGTTCTTTACGGTGCTGGACGATCTTCTCTGCGGTGCTTTGACCGATACCGGGCAGTGTTGACAACTCTTCGACCGAGGCAGTATTAATGTTCACTGCCCATAACGATACGCTCAGCATCAACGCTGAAACAAATGCTAAAAATTTCATTTTTAGACCCCTTTATTTGGAATTGACGTATAGATTACACCAAATGATATTAAATCTATATTAATTTATTTTAACAATAATAAATATTTTATCATTCACTTCTCTCATTAAAGAACATGAGCAAAGGTGCAACCCATGGAAAAGTGCATCATGCTACATACAAAGATGGACAGTGCGCAGAGAGGATGTTAACCCTGGGTGTATGATGAAAAGATGACAGAAAAGAGTAAAACGGTGAGAAAGAAGCATTTTTGCGTATAAGAGTACGCTGAAGCAGCTTACTCGAGGGGTTGCAAAAAGGCTATTTCTGCTCTTTGGAATGCCCGTCAATGATAACCTGACGACGCAACATCCCCGTGAAGACAAAGTAGAGGATTAAGACATTGAGCCCAAAGAGGACCAGGCTCATACTCTGGTCCGCACTCTCCACGATCTGCAGCGCCGTTATGGAGTAGACCGCTTGCAAAATGGCTAGAAATACCACT
>JBFFUI010000063.1:0-3534 GCA_041571435.1 Sulfurimonadaceae bacterium
CCACGCCTCTTTTGTCTCTATCGAGAGGTGTAGTTCGATCGCTTTGTCACAAAGTGCCAATGCTCTTTGGACGTCTTGAGCAGTTCTGATCTTCGGTACGCGGATCGCATCCGGCCGGCAGCTGTTAAGCATCTCGATCTCAGCTTCACCGCCTTCATCCAGCGCATTGACACGTACAATGATCTTTTTGTCACTTTGCGGCAAGGCGCTCAACGTCAGCATTGCAAGCCGAAGTGCAAATGGTTTCATCTCATTTGACACACCGTCTTCAAGGTTCAGGATGACAGCATCTGTGCTGAGTTCAGGGATCTTGTTCAGATGCTTGAGGTTATGTGCCGAAAGCATCATCGGCGACTTGTAATCAGTGCGTGAGTTGATCGTACGTTTTTTAGGGAAAACAAACTCATCAAGCAGAGAGAGATTTCGGCTGTCGATCGCCTCTTGAACGGTTGTTGTGTCACTGATCAACATTTTAACCCTCCACAGGGTGTAGATAGCTGTACAGTGTTTTGATCTCTTGCGGCGTCAAGAAGTACCTCGGCATCCCTTTTTGGCGGGTCTTCATGGCCTCGTCAAAACTTTTGAAGTCAAGCTGATTGATGGCAGGCGGACGAAAAGACTTATTCTGTCCCTTATCCTTGTAGGTGGCGATCAGTTTACCTTCTCCCTTTTCACCGTGACACTTATGACAACCGATCCCTCTTGGGCTCTGGTAGAGCTGTGAAGCGTATTCGGATTCAGTGATAAACGAGACATCCGCTTGCAGGACGTCAAACACCGCAAAAAGAAAGGCAAATACCGTTAACCTCTTCATTGAAAGCACCTTGTTAGACATTAGGCGATATAATATCGAAATTTTAATGTAGGACTCCTCTAAATGCAGATTCTTGATGGTAAAGCACTCTCAAAAAAAATAGAAGAACAAGTCGCAAAAGATGTTAAAACACTCAAAGACGAAACAGGCCGTACTCCAGGCCTTGCGGTCGTCCTCGTTGGTAATGACCCTGCCAGCCAAGCCTATGTCGGTATGAAGAAAAAGGCGTGTGACCGTGTCGGTTTCTATTCGGTGACCCATGAGATGCCTGCCGACATCTCTCAGGAGTCGATCGAGAACACGATCAAGATGATGAACCAGAACCCAAGCATCGACGGAATCTTGATCCAGCTTCCGCTTCCCGAACAGATCGATACGACCAAACTGCTGGAACTTGTTGCACCCAACAAAGACGTCGACGGTTTCCACCCCTACAACGTCGGCCGACTCACCACCGGTCTTGACGGTTTTGTCCCATGTACGCCGCTGGGCGTCATGGAGCTTTTGGCCGAATACAATATCGATCCCAAAGGGATGAATGCCGTCGTAGTCGGTGCCTCGAACATTGTCGGTAAGCCGATGGCTGCCTTGCTCTTAAATGCCAATGCAACCGTACAGGTGACCCACATTTATACCAAAGACCTTAAAGCCTGTACTCTGAACGCTGACATCATCCTGGTCGGTGCCGGTGTCATCAACCTCATTACAGAAGATATGGTCAAAGAGGGTGCGATCGTCATCGATATCGGTATCAACCGTGCACCTAATGGCAAGCTGGTCGGTGATGTCGACTACGAGAACGTTGCACCGAAATGTTCGTACATCACACCTGTACCGGGTGGTGTCGGTCCGATGACGATTTCCATGCTTCTACAAAACACACTACGTGCCGCACAGGCACACGCTAAAGAGAGTTAATGAAACAAAAAGTCTACAACGCTGCCGGTAAAGCCTACCGCTTCTCAAACTCATGGACAGGTACGATCATTATCGTGCTTTTTATCATCTTTTTCGTGGCGCAGGCCTTTCGAATTCCAAGCGGTTCGATGAAAGACTCCCTGCTGGTCGGTGACCACCTCTTTGCTAAGAAGTTTGCCTACGGTATCCCGACACCGCATATCCCTTTTTTAGAGATCCCCGTTATTCCGGGCACCGACGGTCACATCTACAACGGTGATACACCTGAACGCGGTGATATCGTCATCTTCCGCTATCCGCACAACACCAACCTGCACTATGTCAAACGCTGTGTTGCCCTGCCGGGAGATGAACTATTTGTGAAACACAAAGACTTATATATTCATCCAGCTGAAGGTAATGAATATATTCGTCAAAATTACCCAAACAATAAAATAATTGATATCAATGGAAAACTTTGGGTAAAACAACCTTATCAGGATCTACATCCCGGTATCCACCACGACACTAAATATGATGAAATGAATATGGATTCACCTATAATTGTCTCTATGGATTCAAATGGCCAAGTTAGAACAACACCGATAAGCCCATACGAATATTCAAAAATTAAAAATGGTGAACTTATCATACAACGCGGAACAGTTTTGGAAAACAACCCTATATTTAATTTTAAAACTGTTAAAGTCGAAAAAGGCCATTACTTTATGATGGGTGACAACCGTGACCACTCCAACGACAGCCGTTTTTGGGGCCCTGTTCCCTACGGCCTTGTCGAGGGAACGCCTTGGTTCGTCTACTTCAGTATGGACGACAACTACACCATCCGTTGGGACCGTTTGGGCAAGACACCGGTTGACCTTGAACAGAGCGAACATCTCGACAGAGCGGTTCAAGAACGCATAGAACAAGACAAAAACGACCATGGACTCTATTGATCTACTAAGGATCGCTACGGCTGTCCTTGCACTTCTTGTTGCGATAATCGGACATGAGATTATGCACGGATGGGTTGCCTACAAGTATGGTGATATGACGGCAAAAAATGCCGGTCGTCTGACCATCAACCCTATTTCGCATATCGACCCTATCGGTTCACTGCTGGTACCTGCAATGATGTACTTTGTACCGATGCTCTTTGGTTCGGACGGCGGGTTCTTGTTCGGTTGGGCCAAGCCGGTGCCGATCAACACACGTACCGTTATTATGAACGGCGGCTACAATGCGACCATGCAGGTCTCTCTTGCCGGGATCACCTACAACTTTATTGTTGCGGCATTTGCCGCTGCCTGTCTGCTTGCCATGCCACAGCCGCTTGTCAACGACTCGATGTTCTACCTCTTCGCCTACTTCCTGGTGATGCAGTTGGTGGTCATCAATGTTGTTCTTGGTGTCTTCAACCTGCTCCCTGTTCCGCAGTTTGACGGTGCCCATTTTTTGATGTACCTTGCGTTAAAACTCAACTTCAGCGCTGTTGCCGAATGGTTTTACAAGATGGAACGCTACGGCATGATCATCGTACTGGTTATCCTGATAACACCGATACATCAATACGTACTGATCAAACCTGTACAGTTTATACTCCAATTTTTACTCGCTTGACGAAACTATGAACAAAGGACTACCTATGAAATTTTATATTGCTACTGACCACGCCGGGATCGATCTAAAAGTTATTACCGTTGAGATGCTTCGTGCCAAAGGCCATGAGGTCGAAGATCTTGGCCCCTACGCCAAAGACCGTGTTGATTACCCTGACTATGCGGTCAAAGTGTGTGAAAACGTACTGAAAGACCCTGCAG
>JBFFUI010000064.1:0-2030 GCA_041571435.1 Sulfurimonadaceae bacterium
AAGAAAACGCAAAAAGTCTTGACATTCAAGGCTTCATTCACTATAATTTCGGCCTCTTAACTATTCCGGATTAGCTCAGCGGTAGAGTAGATGACTGTTAATCATTTGGTCACTGGTTCGAATCCAGTATCCGGAGCCACTCAAACAAATAAACATCATCTTTTATCCCTGTAAAATTAGCAAAAATCATATACACACCCTCTATTTCTCAATGCTTTAAACTCGGTACGTTGTGCCCTGACGGACACCCTAACAGAGTCTTAACCACTTTATAGATATAATCTATCCCATTATAAACATTAGTAATCAGGATACTTTTTGAACAATTCCCCGATAAAGAAATGCCTATTCCCGGCTGCCGGTTACGGTACCCGCTTCCTCCCCGCCACAAAAGCAACCCCGAAAGAGATGCTGCCTGTGCTCACCAAACCCTTGATCCAGTACGGTGTCGAAGAAGCAGTCGAAGCCGGCATCAAAACCATGGCGATCGTCACCGGGCGCGGCAAACGTGCCATCGAGGACCATTTTGACATCTCTTACGAGCTGGAACACCAGATCAAAGGAACCTCTAAAGAGCACTACCTGACCGAGATCCGTTCGCTGATCACCCAATGCACCTTCTCCTACACACGCCAGGTTGAGATGAAAGGTCTCGGCCACGCTATTTTGACCGGCGAAACGCTGATCGGCAATGAGCCCTTTGCCGTGATTTTGGCTGATGACCTGTGTGACAACGGCGGCAATGGGGTTCTGAGCCAGATGGTAGAGCTCTATAAAAAACACAACTGCTCGATCGTCGCCATCGAAGAGGTCCCTAAAGAGGAGACCTTCAAATACGGTGTTATCGACGGAACAGAGATCGGAGAGGGACTTTTTCAGATCAACGACATGGTCGAAAAACCGGACCCTGAAGATGCCCCGTCCAACCTCGCCATCATCGGCCGCTACATCCTGACACCGGACATCTTTGACATTATCCGTGAGACCAAACCGGGCAAAGGGGGCGAGATCCAGATCACGGACGCGCTCTTGACACAAGCCAAAGCGGGAAAAGTGCTGGCCTATAACTTCAACGGCAGACGATTTGACTGCGGCTCGGTCGACGGTTTTGTCGAAGCGACCAACTACTTTTACCAGCGTTCAAAGGAAGAGAAATGAAAGGCATAATCCTGGCAGGCGGCAGCGGCACACGTCTCTACCCGATAACCAAGGGAATCTCCAAACAGTTAGCCCCTATCTACGACAAACCGATGATCTACTACCCGCTCTCGGTCCTGATGCTTTCGGGCATCACCGAAGTGCTGATCATCTCGACACCGCAGGACCTTCCCCGTTTTGAGGAGCTCCTGGGTGACGGTTCGGACATCGGGATGCAGTTCAGCTATGCGGTTCAGCCCTCTCCGGACGGGCTGGCGCAGGCCTTTATCATCGGCGAGGAGTTTATCGGGGACGATGATGTCTGTCTCGTTCTGGGGGACAACATCTTCTACGGCCATGGTCTGACGCAGATGCTGGCCAATGCCGTGACCAATGCGACAGAAGCACAAAAAGCGACGGTGTTCGGCTACTATGTCAAAGACCCCGAACGTTACGGTGTTGCCGCTTTTGACGCGGAAGGCAATGTCACCAGCATTGAAGAGAAGCCGGAAGTGCCGAAGAGCAATTATGCTGTCACCGGTCTCTACTATTACCCCAACAGTGTTGTCGAGATCGCCAAAAACGTCAAACCGTCAGAGCGTGGCGAACTTGAGATCACCACCGTCAATCAGGCCTATCTTGAAAAGAGTGATCTGAAGATGGAGCTTATGGGGCGCGGGTATGCCTGGCTTGATACGGGGACCCATGAGTCATTTTTGGAAGCCTCCAACTTTATCCAGACCATCGAGAACCGTCAGGGGCTCAAAGTCGCCTGTATCGAGGAGATCGCTTACGAGATGGGCTACATCACAAAAGAGCAGCTGATCGAGCTGGCACAGCCACTCAAGAAAAACCAGTACGGCCAGTACCTGATCCGCCGTGCAAATGAAGGG
>JBFFUI010000065.1:0-1672 GCA_041571435.1 Sulfurimonadaceae bacterium
GACAATATCTGCTTGTTCCATAGCCTCATAACCTCCAAGTCGGATGTTCCATAATCCCTTTTATGTCGATCAGTACGGGTGCATCCGTGCTGATATTTTCATAGCTGCTTTGTTGAAGCGCTTTGAATGTACTGTGGCCGACTGCGACAATAATGGCATCATACTTTTTGTCATCCGAAAAAGGGTCTGTTATAAAGTTGAAATTTGTCGCTTTAATCTCTTTTGCATCGATCCAGGGATCATAAGCATCAATACGACATCCATAGTCAGAGAGTTCATCTATGATGTCAAAGACCTTAGAGTTACGCATGTCCGGACAGTCCTCTTTGAATGTCAAGCCCATCACCAAAACATTGGCATCTTTGATCTTTTTGTCATGGGTGATCATCTCTTTTATAGTACGCTCGGCAATATACTTGCTCATACCGTTGTTGATCTGCCGGGCGCCCAAAATAAGATTGGGTTTGTACCCGAGTTCTTGTGCCTTATGGGTCAGGTAATAGGGATCGACGCCTATGCAGTGACCCCCGACAAGACCCGGGGTAAGTTTGATAAAGTTCCATTTCGTAGCAGCGGCTTCGACGACCTCTGTTGTATCGATACCCATCGTGTCAAAGATCAGTGCAAGCTCATTGATGAGTGCTATGTTGACATCCCTTTGCGTGTTTTCGATGACTTTGGAAGCTTCCGCGACTTTGATGGAAGATGCCAAATGTGTTCCGGCCGTGATAATGCTTTTGTACAGATCATCAACCCGAGTTGCGATCTCGGGTGTAGAACCGGAGGTCACTTTCAGGATCTTTGTCACCGTGTGCTCTTTGTCTCCCGGGTTAATGCGTTCCGGCGAATATCCGGCGAAAAAGTCCTCATTAAACTTCAGACCTGAAACCTCTTCAAGAACAGGGACACAGACCTCCTCTGTCACACCCGGGTAGACCGTCGATTCATAGATGACAATGTCATCTTTTTTAAGGACTTTTCCAACACTTTCAGAAGACTTGATCAACGGTGTCAGATCAGGGCGGTTAGAACTGTCTATCGGCGTCGGTACCGTTACGATGTAAACGTTACAGTCAGCAATCTCGTTCAGGTCAGCGGTAAACTTCATCCCGACTGCCAACGCCTCTTTTACTTGCGCATCACTTAGTTCCAATGTACGGTCAACGCCACTGTTCAGTTCGTCTATACGCCACTGTGCGATGTCGAAACCGACCACCGTGTACTTCCCGCTGAAAGCATGCGCCAACGGCAGCCCCACATAACCGAGTCCGATAACCGCTATTTTTATACTGTTTTTCATCTATTTATTTTCCTTCAAGAACTCAACGACTTTTTCACACGCCTGGCCGTCACCGTACGGGTTGCTCGCCTGACTCATCTTCGCATACGCCTCTGCATCGTCAAGCAGCGTCTGCGCCTCTCTGACGATCAGCCCGGTGTCGGTGCCGACCAGTTTGACGGTACCCGCTTCGAGCGCCTCCGGACGTTCCGTCGTGTCGCGCATGACAAGCACCGGTTTGCCCAGAGACGGCGCCTCTTCCTGCACCCCGCCGCTGTCGGTGATGATGAAGCAGGACTTGTCCATCATGTAGATGAACTGCTCATACTGCAGCGGCTCTATGAGATAGACATTATCAATGTCGCTCAGAAGCGCTTTGACCGGTTTCTGGAC
>JBFFUI010000066.1:0-1547 GCA_041571435.1 Sulfurimonadaceae bacterium
AATGATCTCAAACAACTATTCCGAGCTACAACACGTAGTCTCTGTGTCTCTCTTTCAAGCGACTCATCGTTTGTGGACGGGAATTATAGAGAAGTAATACTTAGAGGTTCCTTACAACGTGAAAGGATTTTTGAATTTCTTGAAATTTGTTGTTTTTGACATTACAAATGGCGATACCGCGTTATTTCTAGAGCAGCTATCCGTTTAGATTGTAACGTGTTCTGAGATCCCGGATGTCACTGTCATTGTGGTTGAACTTGTCTATCGCCAACAGCAGTACCGGCAGGATCAACAGGTCGGTCAATAGCGACAGCAACATCAACATCGCGCCATATCCACCTATGAGCTGTAACGATGGGACATCTGTTAGTGTCAACAGTGAGAATACAGCCATCAGCACAATCGCACCGATGATCACCGGGACACCGGCATAAAAGAACATAACCTCTAAAGCGTGTTTTTCAGTACGTCCGAAAAAACGGCTTCGGTAATATTTGAAACCGAAATGGACAGTTGCATCTGACGCCAAACCGACGGTGATCGTCATGGCTATTAACACCTCAAGGCTCAAAGGGACTTGGAAGAGCTCCAAAAAGAGCCCGAACCATATAATAGGAATCGCATTTACGATAAACCCTACAAAGACCATCTCTTTGTTTCTGAAAATCCATCCCATGATAAGACCGATAATGACAAGGGCTGTTCCCAATGATATACCCAGGGTCATCAGCTTATCAAGTTTAGCAGTGCCGATGATGGTGTCTATGTCGGTAAAGAAGATCGGCAGTCCCTCGTAGTTTTGCAACCAGTGGATTACCTGGTACTTATCGATATCTTCCAGGGTGATCTTGATATGAAGCGACGTATCACTCATAACACTGTCTTCGAGGGAGTACAGCTCCAAAAAGAAGAGTGCCTGCATATAGTTTTGTTCACTGTATATATCTTCTTGCGAATTTGCCTTGTTGAAGAGTTCCATGATCGTCAGCAGCGATGTGACCTCTTTGACACCGGGATTCTCTTTTTTCAAAGCAGTCTCAAAATCATTGATCTTTAACAACAGTTCTTCATTCACTTCATCATACGGCAACGACACGGTAATGACATCACTCTTTACTCTCTTGGCGAACATCTTCTCTTGTGCAAAGAAAAGCTGGTAGGCACCGATCAGCATTATAAAAGTGGACACCGCCAGAAAAATTTTCAAAAACTGCTTGTTATAGTGGATCTCTTTATTGGCAAAGATATAACAGTATCGCGCAAACTCTACTCTCGGGTGGACGACATTAAAGTAACTGACCAACGCAGGTAGAAGTGTCAGATTCAGTATATAGGCAAAGATTGATGCCAAGATTACACTCAGGCTTAGCTGCTGGACAATCGATGAGTCGACAACAACCAGCGGTCCCAACCCTATCAGTGTAATAAACGAGGTCCAAAAGGCGGGGTGTATGTTACGGTTGATCGTCTTCAGCATAGCACGCGAGACATCTGCCCGATATTGCGAAACATGCCAGCGATAATAGAAATAGAGATAATCGATAAGG